>DASZFS010000190.1:0-22719 GCA_035939575.1 Vicinamibacterales bacterium
CTGACCACCCTGTCCAACTGTTGAGAACCTTGATTCTTGGGGCGAGGCAACTGCACGCGGACCATGAGTCTTCAGCCCCCCTGAGAGTCTTCAGGCCGCCTGAGAGTCTTCAGGCCGCCTCAGAGTCTTCAGCCCACCTGAGAGTCTTCAGGCCGCCACGGAGTCTTCGGCCCGTCTCACGCTGAATTCCGCTCTCTGAACTATCGGCTGCTCGTCTGCCGGTTCGCGGTTTTGACCCCGCCGCCAAACGGATCGATGCCCACTTTGTACCGCGCCGCGACGCTCATCGTCTTCAGGTCCACGACGACGAGGTCGCCGTTCCCGGATTCCATGACGTAGAGCTTCGTGCTATCGGGCGAGAACAGCGGGAAGCCGGGACCTTTGCCGATCTTGACGGTCGAGACAAGCGTCTTCGTCGTGGCGTCGATGATGGCCACGTCCTGCGAATCGCTGTGCGGCGATGCGGCGTAGTGCCCGTCAGGCGATACCGCCATGCGGCCGGCGCCCTTGCCGCCGGTCGGGATCACTTTGGTCACGCTGTCGGTCCTGGAGTCGACGACGGTGACTGACCCATCGCCGTCTTCGTGGAGCCAGACCTCGCCATTCGGCGCAAAGGCAACGCCGACTGGCCCGCCGGCCACGGGAATGATCTTCAGGATGCGGTCGGTCTTCGTGTCGATGACGACTACGCGGTTGTCCGTCCGGTGCGGGTAGTACAGCTTGTCGGTGCCGGGCTGAATCGCCAGGTAGTGGCCGCCCTCCAGCAGCAGCTCGATCTTCTTGACCACCTTGGCGGCTTTGATGTCGTAGACGATGACGCCCGAGATGTCGGCGTTCTCGGTGCCGATGTAGAGCTTGGTGCCGTCATTATTGATTGCCATGCCGTGGGGCGACGCCGACGTGTTGGGCGGTCCCGGCGGCGCGCCGTTGCGGCCCTGACGGACCTGCGGCGTGCGCTTGAAGTAGTCGGAGTCGATCCGGCCCCTCTCCTTGAAAGTCTTGCCGTCGAGGATCTCGACGAATGCCGCCATCGGCACCGAAGCGAACACCGTGCTGCCGTCAGCGGTGATCGCCGCCTCGTGCGGCTGATCCGGCGCGACGAACTCGTGCAGGATCTGGCCGTTCGCCGGATCGACCTCGTAGACGGTGTGATTGGAGTGGCTGAGCATCACGAGCGTGTGATCGTGGGGTGGCGCCTGGCCACGCGGCGTCTCCACCATCATCTCCACCATCATCCCCACCAGCGTCAACGACATCAACCCCACGCCGAGCAGACGCTTCCTTGAACGCAAACCGCCTCCGCCAAGGCTACGGCGGTCAAGACCCAGCAGGCTACGGCGGTCAAGACCCCTCAGGCTACGAAGGCCCGTCAGCATATGCACCTACCTTTGGACGGGAGCACCACATGAATTGACGCGTGATTATACTAGCCAGACGTGAGCCGCCCGCGTCGCACGCCGAAGCATGGAGCCGGCTCGGCACCGGCCGCCAGGACGACACACAACCGGCGCGCCATATGGATCGCGGCGGCCGCCTTCGCTGCGCTCGCGGCAATCGCCGCGCTTCTCTCTGGACCGCGCCTGACCGGCTGGATGCGCGGCGTCCACGCCGGACCGAATGTCCTTCTGATCACGCTCGACACGACGCGCGCGGATCATCTGCCCGCGTACGGCTACCGCCTCGGACGCACTCCACATCTTGATCGGCTGGCGAACGAAGGAGTGCTGTTCGAGCGCACGGTTGCGGCGGCGCCGATCACGCTGCCCTCGCACGTGAGCCTGTTCACCGGGCTCTACCCGTTCGTCCACAGCGTCCGCAACAACGGAAGCGCCGCCCTGACCGACAAGATTCCGACGCTTGCCACCGCGCTGCACGATCGGGGCTACCGAACGGCGGCGTTCGTGAGCGCGTTCGTGCTCGATCGGCGCTTCGGGCTGGCGCGCGGGTTCGATCACTACGACGACCAGCTCGAGACCCGCAATGAGGCGGCGAACGTCGAGGTCGAGCGCCGGGGCGATCGCACCGGGCTCGCGGCCGAGGAGTGGCTCTCCCAGTACGCCGGCGGCGCGCCGTCGGCCGGCACGAGGCCGCCGTTCTTCATCTGGCTGCATCTGTACGACGCCCACGATCCCTACGATCCTCCCGCGCCCTTTCACGACGCGTTTGCCGATCGCCTGTACGACGGTGAGATCGCCTTCGACGATGCCGTGGTCGGGTCGATGCTCGATCGAATCGATCGCCTGGGCATGCTCTCGACGACGCTCGTCGCGGTCGTCGGCGATCATGGGGAAAGCCTGGGCGACCACGGCGAAGTGACGCACTCGATGTTCGTCTACGAGGCCGCGCTTCGGGTCCCGATGATCGTGTGGTGGCCGGGCCACCTGCCCGCGGCCAGGCGAGTTGGACCGCTCGTCCGCACCATCGACTTGACGCCTCTGCTGCTCGACCTCGCCGGAGCGCCGCCCCTCGCTGGCGTGGCCGGACAGAGCTTGGCGCCGCTCGTCCGCGGCCAGGCGCCGGGGCCGGGAGTTGCGTACGGTGAAACCTACTTTCCGTTTTTCTACATGAACTGGGCGCCGCTCCGCTCCATCCAGGACGATCGATGGAAGTACATCGACGCGCCGGCCGAGGAGCTCTACGACCTCTCGATCGATCCCCAGGAGCAGACCAACCTCGCGGCGCGCGAGCCTGGACGAACGAGTGCGCTGCGCCGCGCCCTCGAGACGTTGACCAGCGGCCATCAGGGACCTGTGTCGGCGACAACGATGGACCGCGAAACGGCCGAAAAGCTGGCCGCGCTCGGATACATCGCGGCCGCTCCAGCCGCTCCGGGCCACGCACCGGCGGCCAACCGCGACCCGAAGGTCATGATCGGTGTCTTCAATCGCCTGCGCCGTGCCAACGCAGCGGTGCATGAAGGACGGCTCACGGAGGCAGAAGCCATCGCCCGCGACATTCTCGAACGTGATCGCCAGAACGCGTTTGCCACGCTCATCCTGGCGAGCGCTCTGATGGAGCAAGGCCACTACCGCGATGCCCTCGCGCGCTACCGGGACTATTCCGCGCTCGTGCCAACGAGCGCCGATGCGCATCACTGGATGGCCATCTGTCATCTGCGCCTCGGTGACCGCGACCGAGCCCTCGCCGAAGAAGAGGCGGCGCTCGTCGTCGATCCCCGCGACGCGGACGCGCGCGTGCTGCGGGGCGGCCTGCTTGCCGAACGCGGCCGCCTCGACGATGCGATCCGCGAATTGCGCGCGGCAGTCGAAGCCGAGCCGAACAAGGCGGCGTTCCACGTTGGCCTCGCGCGCATCCTGACCGACGCGCGCCGCTTCGAGGAGGCCGACGCCGAATACCGCCGCGCGCTCGAGCTCGAACCGGGAAACCCCGACGCGCATGCCGGCTACGGCGTTCTCCTGAGCGCGCGCGACCAGCCCGATCGGGCCGTCGCGGAATTCGAGCGCTCGCTCGAGCTCCAGCCTGGAGACGACCAGACGCGTCTCCGGCTCGCCGACGTGCTCGCACACACCAGCCGCCGTCAGGAAGCGCGAACCGAATACGAGCGTCTCGTGTCGGGCACCGCGACGCCTGCCGACATCAGGACAGCAGCGCGCGATCGGCTCGCGCGCCTCGGAGCTCGCTGAGCTCTTATTGCGTCGTCATCGTTGCTGGCGGATGGGCCACGATAATCGGGGCGTTCGCCTTCCTCAACACCTCGTTGAACGCGCTCAAATCCCGTGACAACAGATCCCCCGCCTGTGACTGCGCCGTTTTCAGCTGCTCCTCTATCAGCTGCTTCACCTGCATCTGCTGGTCGGTCGGTTTGAAATCAGCGCTTGCCAGTCCGCCGGCAAGATAGTTCATTTTCCCCAGGAGCTTCGATCCCCAGCGCGTGCCGTCGCCTCGCCCCGTCAGCCGCAGCTCGAGAAAGATCCCTTCGACCGCGATCAGCTTCTTATCCAGCTCCTCGCCGCCCTTCTTGATCGCCGCGTCCTGGACCACCTGGCCGAGGTTGGCGATCTGGCCGCGCACAAACTCGATCTCGTTTACGACGGACGCGCCTGTCTCGATGTCGCGGCGGAGCTCGAACAACACCGCGATCTGCGCCTTGATATCCGCATCACTTCCCCCGGAATGGGGATCCTTCATCACCGTCAGCGGTTGCGTCAGATCGCGGCCGTTGACCGACAGCTTCACCGTGTATGTCGCGGGCGGCGCGAGAATCGTCATCCGGCCCGCCCCGGGTGCAGGGCGCCAACCCTCGGGCCCCACCCGGACGTACGCCGCGTACAGCGGGCTCGTTCGCAGCCTGACCTCTGTGGTTGGCTCGTACCGGAGATCCCAGCTGACGCGGTTGAGACCCACGTGGTTCGTGCCGGTCATGGTCCGCACGGTCTGACCGCGTTCGTCGAGAATCGTCAGCGTCACCTTGCCGGCGGGCGCGGTCTTCAAGTAGTAGTTCAGGTCGGCGCCGTACGCCGGATTCTCTCCAATCGTCGGATCGTCGTAAGGCGTCGACACAGGCGTGATGTCGCGGAAGCGGTACGCTTCGCGCGGCGCGAACAGGTGCGCGTCCTGGCTCAGTACCTGAGGCGACATCTGCTCGAGCGGCGTCAGGTCGTCGAGGATCCAGAAACCGCGCCCGTAGGTGGCGATGACGAGATCGTGAAAGTGCTCCTGCACGGACATCCAGTACACCGGCGCATGCGGCAGGTTCATCTGCAGCGGCTGCCAATTCTCCCCATCGTCGAACGACAGGTAGATCGCGTTTTCGGTGCCGAGATAGAGCAGGCCGCGCCGCACCGGATCTTCGCGGATGGTGTGCGCGTAGCTCAGCATGCTGTGCGGGATGCCGTTGGTGATGAGCTTCCACGTCTGACCGTAGTCGGTCGTCTTGTAGACGAACGGATCGCGGTTGTTCACCTGATGGAAATCAACCGTCATATACGCTCCCGCCGCATCGTACCGTGACGGCTCGATGCTGTGGACCGACCCCCACGGAGGGAGATTCGGAACATTCTTCGTCACGTTGGTCCACGTTTTCCCGCCGTCGCGCGTCAGCTGGACCAGTCCGTCGTTGGTGCCCACCCAGATCAATCCCGCCGTTTTTGGCGATTCGGCAATCGCATAGATCACGCCCGCGTACTCGACGCCGATGTTGTCCGGCGTCAAACCGCCCGACAGCTGTTGGCGGCTCTTGTCGTTGAGCGTCAGGTCCGGGCTGATCTCCTGCCAGCTTTGCCCGCCGTTGGTCGAACGGTGGACGTGCTGGCTGGTGATGTAGATCGTGTTGTGATCGTGCGGCGAGATCAGAAACGGCGCATCCCACACGAAGCGGTACTTGAGGTCGGCGGGGGCGCCATTCGCCTGGTACGGCCACACCTCGACGTTCCGCGCCTGGCGCCGGCTCTCCTCGTAGCGCACGACGATCCCACCGACGGTGCCGGAGCCGGAGGCCGTCGACCAGACGATATCGGGATCGACCGGGTCGGGCGTCGCAAAGCCGCTCTCGCCGCCGGCGACCGAGTGCCACATGGCGCGCGGAATGCCCCGCTCGCCGCCGAGCCTGCTGTTGCTCGGGCCGCGGTACGTCGGCTCGTCCTGCTTGTTGCCGTAAACGTTGTAGGGGATTTCGTTGTCGACCGTCGCGTGGTACATCTGCGCGTTGGTCATCCGCTGACGGAGCCAGGTCCGGCCGCGGTTGACGGTGATGGCCACGCCCTGGTCGCTGACCACGATCATGCGGTTGCCATCGGTCGGATCGATCCACATGTCGTGGTGATCGCCACCCGGCGCGTCGGGACCGGGCGGCGCCGTCAGCGTCAGCCCGCCGTCGATCGACTTGTTGAACGATTCATTCAGGTAGTACGTCTCGTTCTCATCGTCTGGCGCAACCGCCATCCGCCCGTAATAATGCCCGCGCGTCATCGCCCCGCGGTCGGCGTTGACCATCTTCCAGTTCGACCCGCCATCCTCGGAGCGCCAGATCTGACCGTAGTCAGTTTCCTTCCCGTTCCAGGGCACGCCGTCGCCGGTCTCGATGAGCGCGTACACACGGTTCGGGTTCGAGCGCGAGATTGCCACGGCGACCTTGCCAACCGGCCTGGTGGGCAGCCCGTGCCCGCTCAATCGCGTCCACGTCACGCCGCCGTCGCGCGACGTGTAGAGGCCGCCGCCCGGGCCGCCGCTCTCGCGGCCCCACGTGTGGATCTCGAGCTGCCACATCCCCGCGAAGAGAATCCGCGGGTTGGACGGATCCATGGCCAGATCGGAGCAGCCGGTGTTCTCGTCGACGAAGAGCGTCCTGCTCCACGTCTTGCCGCCGTCAGCCGTGCGGAACACGCCTCGTTCGGGCTGAGGCCCGTAGGCATGGCCGAGCGCGCAGGCGACTACGACGTCCGGATCCTGCGGGCTGATGACCACTCGAGGAATCCGGCCGGTTCGCTCGAGGCCCATGAGCGCCCAGGTCTTGCCCGCGTCGGTCGATTTGTAGATGCCCTGGCCGACCGAAATGTGGCTGCGAATGAAGCCCTCGCCGGTTCCCGCCCACACGATGTTGGCGTCCGACGGCGCAACCGCGAGCGATCCGATCGAGGACACCGGCTGATCGTCAAACACGGGCTGCCAGTGCGTCCCTCCATCTGTCGTCTTGTAAATGCCTCCGGACGCCGAGCCGACGTAGTAGACGTTCGGGTTGCCCGAAACGCCGGCCGCCGCGTCCGATCGATTGCCCTCCGGACCGATGAAGCGCCAGTGAAGCTGGCTGTAGACGTCCGTGTCTACGCGAGGTGCCTGTTGCGCCGCACCGAGAACGACATACGCCGCGACGGATGCCAGCGTGATTACTGCGCGCATGACGCCCTCAGAACCTGTACTTGAACGAGAGCTGGAACGCGCGCGGCGGCTGGCGGTTGAACACCTGCAGATACGTTGTCGCATAGACATCGTTCGCCCCCGTGTTCCACTGCTGGTACGCGCCAGTGTTGAACAGGTTGAAGACGTTGATCGCCGGCTCGAAATCCTGCGACCCCCGAATCTTGAAGATCCGCCCCACGTGGAGCTGCAAGTAGCGGTCGGTGTCGTTGATCGGCTGACAGTCGCCGCGCGTCGTACACGCAATCCGGAAGACCGTCGCCAACGGGTTCGACTGAGTCGTCCCGTTGGCAAGCGTGAACGTCGCCGGCCCGTACGTCGGATCCGGCGCCGCGACCTTGGACTTCGGCGTCCCGAGGTATCCGCCGGCCTGGATGACGTAGCTGACACCGACGTTGAGACTCCACGGCGCGGCCCACTGGCCGGCCATTCTGAGCGCGTAGGGCCGATAGGCCGCGCCGGACTCCTGGCCGCCGCTCGTCAGGGAGTTCGATTCGCCATTGCCGAAGAGCTGCTGCGACAGATCCTTGTCGTCCGCGAAGGCATTCGGCTGGATGAAACGCGCCGGATCGGTCGGATTCCACGTGCCGGTGAGGTGCTGGTACTGCCTGGTGAAGCTCGCCACCAACTGGTAGTTGTGCGACATGTTCTTCGCGACCGTCGCCTCATAGGCGGTTACGACCGTCTGGCTCCAGGTGTTGTTCTGCTCCTGATAGATGATCCCAAAGTTCGGGTCGACGCGACCGAACCCGAGGAAGGGCAGGCCGGGGCCCGACGGGTAGATGCCGTTGACGTCGACCTTCCCCCAGTTGTCGTGATAGGCCCGCCGCGTCGCCGCAACGTCGGCGCTGATCTGACCGGGGAACTGGTGCCGGAACCCGACGACGAACTCGTTGACCCACGGCTGGTGCAAATTCGGCGCGTACAGCGTCGAGCCCGACAGAGACGTGATCGCCGGCGACACTGTCGTGGTCTGCTTGCCCGTCTTGTCGATGTACACGTTCGTGAGCGTGACGTTTCCGCCGCCCGTCGTCGAAGGCGCGCCGAACGACACGATGTAATCCCGGCCGTTCATCTGCTCGGACAGACGGCCGTAGCTGGCGCGGAGCACGTTGTGCGCGTCGGTCGTGACGAGATAGGCCAGGCCGATTCGCGGCTGGACTTCCTTCGAGCTCTGGGTCGTGTAGTTGATGATCTCGTTGAAGCGATTGACCGCGTCGACGCGGAGGCCGGCGTCGATGCTGAGGCGCGCGTGCGGATGCCAGGAGTCCTGGACGTAGACCGCGATGTCGCGGTCGCGCTCAGACGTCGAAGGAAGATTGGGCGGCGTCTGATACTGCTTGTGAAACGCCGTCAAGCCGGCAGAAGGGGTGCCCGGAACGATCTCCCGATCCTCCTCGAGGTCGAACCCGCCGTTCACGAAGTTCGACGTCTGGTCGAAGATCGCCCGCGGTTCTGCCCACACACCCGCCTTGAGCTCGTGCGAGCCGCCCCACCCTTCTTTGAAGTACGTGACATCGCCCCGGATGACGAGCATCGAAGCCGGCGAGATCGGCTGGCTCTGCGGGCTGTTCAACTGCACCTGCGTGCCCGTGCCCTGCATGGTTCCAGCCGAAGGGAACGCGTCCTTGGCCACAAAGAGCTGCGGCCCGCTGACCTGCAGCCCCTCATACGTGGTCGCGTCGGCCCCGCCTTTGTTGTTGTAGGCCACCGAGATCTGCGTCGTCAGACTGTTGCTCCAGACGCTCGACAGCTTCGCCTGGAAGAGTCCCCCTCCCGTCGACGTCGGACTGAACCGCGTTCCATCGAGCTCTCGATTGGTGGTGTAGACCAGCCGGTCGCGCTGATACAGGCCCGAGAGCTGCTGGCTCTGACTGAGTTGAGTCGTGACCTTTACGAACGGCTGCTTGCTCGACACGATGTTCGGGAAAGGCGTGAAGCCCTGCTGGAACGTCGTGAGGTCGGAGATGTTCTGCGGCGTGCGGCTGATGCCGTTCGTCAGATTGGCGTACCTGAACGCCGTGAAGAACCACGTGTCGTTTCTGACGACGGGCCCGCCAACCGATCCGTCGACCTGCTGAACAGACTGGATTGTGGGAATGCCCCCGGGATTGTTGCCGCCGATGGTGTTGTCGCTGTTCCACGCCGTCGGCTGGGCCTGGTAGTTCACCGACCCCTTGAATTGATTGCCTCCCTGAGGCGCGATGATGTTCATCACCACGCCGGTGCCCATCGGCGAGTTGGCCTCGACGCCACCGAGGCGCAGCTCGGTGTCGGCGATTGTGTCGCCTCCCATGCCCATCGAGTGCGCCGACGCATCGGTGTACGACGAGGCGGGCGCCCCCTCGAGCATGATCACGTGTCCGAACAGCACAGCGCCGTGGAAGTAGTAGGCGCGGCGGCCGACGCCGTCATTCACGTTGCGGGACGCGACGCCCGGCGCCATGTCGAGGACGTCGCTGAACAGGCGACGCGACGTGATCGGGGCTTCACGAATCAAATCACCTTGAATGGTCAGCGTGCTCGTCGGCTTCTGGGTCTCGAGCATGGGCGATTCGCCCGTGACGTTCACCGTTTCCGACAACGTGCCGACCTTCAGCTCGATGTCGACCGTGAAGGTGCTGCCGGCCCGCATCACGATGCCGTCGCGCTGGTATTTCGAGAACCCTTGCAGCTCGGCGACCACCATGTAGGTGCCTGGCGGAAGGTTGTTGAGGCGGTAGTAGCCGGCGCTGTCGGCCACGGCGACGACCGGCGCAAGAACTTGCGGGCTCGTAGCCGTGACGGTCACGCCGGGCAAGACGCCTCCCTGCTCGTCTTTAATAAAGCCTCTCAAGCTGCCGTCTCCGGTCTGTGCACCCACCGGAACGGAGGCCAACACCAGGACGCCGACCAGCACTGGGACGAGATGTCTGACCATTTGACATTGCTCCTTGAGGGCTTTTGGGGGCGCTTCTTTGGGGCTCCCTGGGGCGTCCTGGCTCCTCCGTCAACGAGTTCGCTGCGCGAGAATCGTGGGGTAATTCCGCCGCCTGAGCAGCTCGTTGAACGGCTCGAGCTCCCGGCCGCGCAGCACTTCGAGTTGGGTCCGATACGACTTCAGCTTGTCCTCCTGGAGCGCAGCGACCTGAGCTTCCTGGTTGGTCGGTTTGAAGTCGGCGCTGGACAATCCGTTCGAGAGATAACCCATCCTGCCTACGAGCTTCGCTCCCCATCGAACGCCGTCCTGTCCGTGCCCGGTCGCTCTCAGCTCGACCAGGTTCTGTTCGAGCTCGATGTATTTCTTATTGAGCTCCGCGCTCGCCTTCGCCACCTCGGGGTCGTGCACGATGCGATTGAGCGCGTCGAGCTGACCGCGCACGAGCTCCATTTCGTTCACCAGGTCCACCGCCATATCGAGGTCTTGCCGGATCTCGAGCAGCGCCTTGTGCTGCGCGGCGATGTCCGCCTCGGTGCCGGCAGAATGCGGATCCTTGATGACGGTGAGCGGTTGCGTGAAATCGCGACCGTTGACGGTGAGCTTTACGGTGTAAGTGCCCGGCGGCTCGAGGATCACCATCCGCCCGCCGCCGACGCCAAAGCCACCTGTGCTCCGCCGAATGCCGTCGGCGCCGACCTCGATCTCCGGGACGTACAGCGGGCTTGTCCTGAACTCGACACCCTTCGACGGCGCCGAGCGCAAGTCCCACGACACGCGATTGAGACCGGCGGCCCCGGGTGCATCCATCGTGCGAACGACCTGCCCTTTCGCGTCCTGGATGCCGATCGTGACGGTTCCGGTCGCCGCGGCTTTCAGGTAGTAGTTGATGTCCGCGCCATACGGCGGGTCCTCGCCCACCGTGGGATCGTCATAGGTCGTCGCCGGCGACGTGATGGCGCGGAAGCGGTAGGCCGGCCGCGGCGTGAACAGGTGCGCGTCTGAATTGAGCACGTCTGGCGTGAGCGCGCGGAGCGGGGTGATGTCGTCGAGGATCCAGATACCGCGGCCGTACGTGGCGATGACGAGGTCGTGGAAGTGCTCCTGCACGACGAGCCAGTACACAGGCGCGTGCGGCAGGTTCATCTGCAGCGGCTGCCAATTCCCGCCAGCGTCGAACGACACGTACACACCGTTCTCGGTCCCGAGATAGAGGAGGCCGCGGCGCACCGGATCTTCGCGGATGCAGTGCGCGTAGCTGAGCATGCTGTGCGGGATCCCGTTCGTGATGAGCGTCCACGTCTTCCCGTAGTCGTCCGTCTTGTACACGAACGGATCGCGGTTGTTCACCTGGTGGAAATCAACCGTGACATACGCCGTCGCCGCATCGTACCGGCTCGGCTCGATGTTGCTGACCGTGCCCCAGGGCGGCAGATTCGGGATGTTCTTCGTGAGGTTCGTCCAGCTCTTGCCGCCGTCGCGGGTCAGCTGCACCAATCCGTCGTTGGTGCCCGCCCAGATCTGACCGGCGGCCTTCGGCGATTCGGCGATCGCGTACACCACGTCGCCGTACTCGACGCCGATGTTGTCCGGGGTCAGGCCGCCAGAGCTCTGCTGACGGCTCTTGTCGTTCAGCGTGAGATCGGGACTGATCTCCTGCCAGGTCTGTCCGCCGTCGGTCGACTGATGCACGTACTGGCTGCCGGTGTAGATCTTGTTGTGATCGTTTGGCGAGATATGGAACGGCGCATTCCAGACGAATCGGTACTTCAGATCGGCGGGCGGCCCGTTCTGCTGATCGGGCCAGACCTCGACGTCTCTCAATTGCCGGCGGTTCTCCTCGTAGCGGACGACGATGCCGCCGACGCTGCCTGAGCCTGAGGCGGTGGACCAGATGATGTTGGGATCGACCGGGTCGGGAGTCGCCCAGCCGCTCTCCCCGCCGCCGACCGCGTGCCACATGCCGCGCGGAATGCCGCCGCGGCCGCCGCCGTCGCCGCGCCCGCCGCCTTCCGTCAGGCGGCTGTTGCTCGGCCCCCGGTACGACGGCCCGTCCTGCTTGTTGCCGTAGACGTAGTAGGGAATCTGGTTGTCCACCGTCACGTGGTACATCTGCGCGTTGGGAAGCCGTTGTCTGAGCCAGGTGCGCCCACGCGTCTGCGAGATCGAGACGCCCTGGTCGTGCGCCACGGCCATCCGGTTGGCGTTGGTCGGATCGATCCACATGTCGTGGTGGTCGCCGCCAGGTGCTTCGTCGCCTGACTGAACGGCAAGCGTCGCGCCACCGTCGGTCGATTTGCTGAAGGACGAGTTCAGGTAGTACGTCTCGTTGTCGTTGTCGGTTGAAACGGCCATCCGCGCGTAGTAGGCGGTGCGGCCCATGGCGTTGCGGTCGGTGCTGATCATCCGCCACGTCGTCCCGCCATCGTCGGTGCGAAAGAGCTGCCCGCGGTCGGTTTCCTTGCCCTCCCAGGGCACGCCGTCGCCCGTTTCGATGAGCGCATAGACGCGGTTCGGATTCGAGTGCGCGGTCGCCACCGTGACCTTGCCGACAGGTTTCGCCGGCAGGCCGCCGCCGGTGAGCTTCTTCCACGTCGCACCGCCGTCTCGTGAGGTGAACAAGCCGCTGCCGGCGCCGCCGCTGTCGCGGCCCCACGTGTGGAGCTCGACCTGCCACATGCCGGCGAAGAGGATGCGCGGGTTCTTCGGATCCATTCCGATGTCCGAGCATCCGGTGTTCTCGTCCACGAACAGCGCGCGCGACCACGTCTGCCCACCGTCGGTCGTGCGGAAGACGCCGCGCTCGGGCTGGGGACCGTACGCGGTGCCCAGCGCGCACGCGAGCACCGTCTGCGGATCGGCCGGGTCGATCACGATGCGCCCGATGCGCCCGGTTTTCTCGAGGCCCATGCGCGTCCATGTCCTGCCGGCGTCGGTCGATTTGTAGATGCCCTCGCCAATCGAGATGTGGCTGCGGATCCACGCTTCTCCAGTGCCTGCCCAGACCACGTTTGGATCGGAGGGGGTTACGGCGAGCGCGCCAATCGACGAAACCGGCTGCTCGTCGAAGATCGCCTCCCAGTGAACGCCGCCGTCCGTGGTCTTGAAGATGCCTCCTGATGCGCTGCCGGCGTAGTAGACGAGGGGATCACCTGGCACGCCGGCGACCGCTGAGAAGCGGTTGCCCTCGGGTCCGACGAACCGCCAATGGAGTCGCTTGTAGACGTCAGTGCTGACGGGAGGGGGCGAGGCAGCCTGCTGCGCGGCCGTCGGCGCCAGGAAGGCGCTGACGCCGGCCAGCGCGACGACTGCGCTCATCAGAAACGATTTCGTTGCCGCTGACATCATCGACTGCCCTCTCAAGGACTGTGAGTTGGTCGGATGCGCAAACGACGCGATAGCGGAGTGCGCACGATACGCGCGCGCGCGACCGCATGTCAAACGTCTTTTGAGCAAGCCGCTGGCTCAGCCGGCTGCACGGCCGGCTCGGGCAAGATACGAGGCTTGGATGTCGTGCTTTACGACGGAGACAGGACGGTGACTTTTGGCCCCTACTTGCTTGGCCGGAGCTCCTGCGAGAAGCCGACGGCGTTCATGTCGCGGAACACAGGCGTATTCGGCGGCATCAGCGTGGGATCGAGGAAGTCGACGTCGAAGTTGTAGTTTCTAGTCGGCGCGCCGTAGACGGTGGTGCAGCACTTGTATGTCCCGACGGCCTGGCGGCTGTAGTAGAACGTCGCGATCGATCCCAGGTAGTCAACCGGCTGGTCGCCGTTTTCCAAGTATCGCAGGAAGTTGTGGGCGCCGCCGTCGGTGCCGAAGTCCGTTGCCGTTCCGGCGGGCTGGGGGAACGCCATCCCTTTGCCGCCGATGATCGCCACGCGGTACCAGGTTTCTGTGCCGCGGTTGCGATTCCCGGGGTTGAAGGGGCTGTCGAACGAGACCACGTCGTTCCAGCCGTTCGACAGCAGCGTGACCGCGTCGGCGATCACTGATGTCGCGGCATGTACGCCGGTAAAGCCGACCCCTCCGAGATTGGCGTTCCAGTCACCCTGGATGTACACCGGATTCTCAGAGACGACGGTCAAGCCGTTGATGTTGGCGACAAGGTTGTTGCCGTTGATGAGTTTCAGCGCGCGGCGAAACACGATCGCCCGATTGACCTGCGCTTGACCGCCATCGATGGTCGTCGCGTAGGCCCTGGCGGCTGCGACGAGGGGCCCAGAAGCGCCGGGCGGCACGTTGCCGGTGACTCCGAGGTAGTTCGGCATCTGCCCGTACGTCTCGAGCGTGGTGTTCGCGTTGACGTCCTCGCCCACGTCGAGCACGCCGTTGGGCGCACCGTTGGCAGCCGTCGGATTGACGACGTCCTCGAAGCCGAGCTCTCCGGTTTCGACATTCAACGCGTTGCGGTTGTTCCGGCGATCGGAGAAATACACGGTGTACCCGGTGTTGTCGATCCGCGATGCCGCACCAGTGCCCGCGGTATACGGCGCGACGTTTGCCTTGTACCACTTGCTCAGGTTCCCGGCGTCGAGCGCGATGTAATACATCACGCCGCTCAAGGGGACCAGCTTGTTGCCGGGGTCGTTATCGCGCAGGGTTCCCTCACGCGTATCGAACAGCACGTTCGGCCAATACTCGAACGAGTTCGCCGTGTTGGTGATCGGGCAACTGTCGGTGAGGGGCGTCCCGCTGTTGTCGCGGAGGCGCTGAATCCTGAGGATCGCGTTTGGCGTCGGGTCTGCACAGGTGGCGCCGTCAAGGTTCGGGCCGCCAATGCCGTAGTTCAGGATCTCCGTCGTCACATCGTGCCACGCGAAGGTGGCGTCCTGCCGCTCGATCTTGATGTAGCCGCCGATTGTGCTGCCTGTGGCGGTGCCATTGACCGCCTGATTCTGCAGGTAGCTGGTCGTAATGGTCGCGCCGAGCGACGTCGCCGGCACGCCAAAGGGCGCCGTGCCAACGCAATTCGTGAACTGCGTCGCACTCGCACCGGCGCAGGTCACCGCCGTTGCCGTACTGTCGCCGTTCACGTCAGTCAGGAAGAACGTATTCGCGGCGAACGCGAACGTCGTCAGACCCGCGTTCAGGCTGATGACCTTGTTCGTGCCGCTGCCGCTGACGCCGGAGATCGTGACCGATGGGTTGCCGTTGCCGGGCATGTTACCGGGGCCGAGCAATGCGGTTCCCGACGTCGGAAGGGGTGACGAGACGTAGGCCGTCGAGCCGCTCGCCGTGGCACCGGTGCCTGCTATCGTCGCGATCGTGCATCCCTTGAACTGCGTCTCGGTCCAGTTGGTGCAGATCGCTGAGCTCCGGTTGTTCCCGCTCGCATCCTTGAGCGTCAGCTGTGGCTTCAAGAACATCGCGGGCACAGCGGTCACCGAGATCGTGGTGTCGCCAGCTGCGGTCGCGAGGGTGGTCGTCGTCGCCGCGAATTGTGGACCCAACGAACGCGCGATTGGAGGGTTCGTCGCACTCACCGTATAACCCGCCGGCGCCATCGCGACCGTCGCCCAATCGCCGTCGAGCAGCACCGGCGCCTTGGTCGTGTCGATGCCCGGCAGGCCGGTAATGTCAGCAGCGGTGTCGGACAACAGGATCCGGAGGCTGGCCTTCGTGTACATCCGCTCGTTGTACAGCACCGCGTTCGTATTGTTCTCGTTGACGGGCGGCCGCCGGACCAGGTCGGGATTCGTGCCTCCAACGGTGAGCAACGGCAGGTTCAAGGCCTTGGCGCCGGTCCGCGTGTTGCGAATGTAGCCGTTATACGTGCTCAGCGAAATCGTGTGCCAGGTCGGCTCGTTCTGTGCGCTTCCGATGGTCCCGACCAGGCTGCCCTCGGTCCGATCCAATGCGCGATACACGCCGGGCGCCTTCGCCAGGTTGATCGTGCCGGCGTGGGCCGGATTGGCGTCGATCGACACGCCGTTCTGCAGGTTCTGGCGGATCACTTCTTTCACCGCGGTGACCTTGTCGCTCAGCGTCAGCGTCGCACCCGTGCCCTCCGACAGGTACAGCGTCCCATTCGTGTGCACGCGGCCGCCGAAGTTGAAATTCGGCCCGGCAAAGAACGAGAGATCGACGTCGGAGAACATGCCGAACTGGAACACCGGGATCGCGACGCCCTCGATCGTGCGAATCAGGTGGACCTCGCCGCCGGTCGACGTCCGCGCGGTCACGTCGATCTGGTACGGAATCTTCTGGGCCATCAAGCCCTGAAACGCGCCGTTCTTGATCGTGGCCGGGACGTCGCTGTACGTCGGATTGTTCGACGTGTCCCCACAGAACATCATCGTGTATCCGTTCGTGCCGACTGTCGTGACCGTCTTCGGCGCGACACAGTGGTAGGTCGACAGCTCGCTCGCGGCAAGAGCCGACGGCGCGTTCGCGGCGGAATAGGTGATGCCGGTGATGCTCGGCGGCGTCGCCGTCAGCGCGGTCACCTGGGCGTTACTCGGCGAGATGAACGAGAAGAACAGGTTGCCGAGATCGGCGGTGGCCTTCTCCATCGCGCCGCTCGCGGCGTAGAACGCCTGACCGCGATCCCGATCGATGAAGCGATACCGCTGATCGCTCATGACCACCGTGGTAAACCCGATGAGCAGCGCGGAGATCAGCATGAGCACGAGCAGCGTCGTGATCATGGCGATGCCGCGTTCGTTCGACTGACGCATGACAATCCTCTTCACGGCGCGCCTATTGAACCTGACCGTACCGGCTGATACTCGCCAGGCTGCGAACGTCGACGGCGGTCGTAATGTGATTCCTGACGTAGTCCTGGGCCGGCTTCGAGATGGTCTCCGACCGGACGCCGACGTGGAGGTTGATCTTCTTGATCATGTTGTTCGTGTAGGTCACGCTCGTCACCGGGTCGGTGTAGGGCATCGATGTGATCCCGCTGACGCTATTGGAGAGCGGGTCCACCAGGTCGTAGGTGATGTCGAGATCCTCGACGACTCCTGCCAGCCCCTGAGGCGCGAAATGATTGATCACCCGTGTCAGCCTCGGCTCGCCGGGAGTTGTCGTGTTGTCGACGTAGTACGTGATCATCAACGCCCGCGACAACGACGTGGGCGGGAAGTTCATCGTCAGCACCGCATTGGTGACATTCGTGGGCGGCAGGGCCGACAGCGAATCGCAGGCGGACACGGTCTTGATGCAGTACACCGTGCCCGTGTACGACGCGCTCCGCTGGTTGAAGTTGAACCAGTCGCTCGGGTCGGGTGACTGCGCGAAGTTGATGTGCGTCGCGTCCTTCGACGTGACCACCTGCAGCGCGCTGCCGTTCGCGTTCTTGAAGAGGACGATGTCGCCGACATTGATGGGCTGCGTGTCCGCAACCGTGTCCCCGACCAGCCATGGCGAGGTGGCCGGAAACGTCACAGACGACCCGTCGGGGGCAATCGTGCCCTGCAGACCCGTGGGCACGCCCGCGCCTTGACCCTGGAGGGTGGGCATGAACTCGTCAACGGTCAAAACTGTGATCATGTCGGTCGGTGAACCAATGATCGATGGTCCGAGGTGATAGCCGTGGGTGATGCTCGGCAGGTTCAGGATGCCGTTGGTGTCGGCCACCAGCGCGAAGGTCAGGCTGGTGCCCGGGGGGCCGGGGCGCTGGATCGCCAGCGCGCCGGTACCGCTTGGGGCCGGAACGCCGTCTCCGGCGATGATCCGCCCCGCCATCATCAGGTCTCTCACGAGCTGGTTCGTGCCGGCGCGCAGGTTCTGGTTCGCATCCGCGAGTTGCGAGGCGGTTTCGTTGATGTTGAGCCCGTTCTTGAACGTGGTGAGCGCGGCGCCCGTCACGAGCAGCATGATCGTCGTGCTGATCAGCAACTCGGTAATTGTGAAGCCGTCTTCGCCTCGGTGGATGGACATGTCGTTTTTCTATGCGTACGACGAGATCAAGGTCGTCAGCGTGTAGGTCCGCTTGTTCGGCCCGTTCTGATAGGTGATCGTCACCGTGATGGTGCGCAGCTGCCCGTTCTCTCCGGCGACGTCGGTGATGGCGATCTGCCGGGTGAACTGATTCAGGGTTACGGTCACGTCATCAGCCGTGCCGAGAATCCCGTCTTTGCCGGGCAGAACCATTGTCTCGACCGGGCCATCGTCGGCCGTGTTCACCAGGCCATCCGGGCCGGGGGTCGTCAGCGACTGGGCACCGTCGATGAAGATGCCACCGTCGGTGCCGGAGGCCCCCTGCACGTTGCGAATCTGTGCCCAGGTGAGCTTGTGCGAGTCGCGCGCCGCGAATACCGCCTCGACTGCCTGGGACGCCTTCTGCATCACGACAACGTCAGATGGCGAGCTGCTCAGATTGGACATCCCGGCCACGAGGACCGCCGCGGCGCCGATGACGCCGGTGGTCATCACGCCCATCGCGATGACCGTTTCCGCCAACGAGAACCCACGTTCGTTCGAAGCCTGCACCGTTACACCACTTTCCATCCGCTGCCATCCCACCGGTAGCCGCGCACTCGCCCGGTGGATCCGAGGACGGTGACGGCGCGGGCGGACAGCACAACATTGGGGAGAGTCGTGAACACGCTGCCGTTCGCGGTCAGCCCGGCCGAGTCCACGAGCGTTCCGTCGGGCGCAAACTTGACGGTTGTCACCGTCCCGGCGGCCGACGTGAAGTAGGTCGACGAGGCTTTGCCGAAGGCGTCGGGCGTATCGGGCAGGCCGGTGACCAACCCGAACTTCGCGCCGCCTTCGAACGGCACGGAGGACAGCGTCGTCGTCGTCGACGTCGTGTCCTCCCGGACGATGTTGACCGTGCTCGGGGAGGTGAAGGTCACGCGCATGTAGCGCCGCTGGGTGATGGCCATCTGCCGCGCCTGGTTCATCTGGGAAAGGACCACGCGCATGGCGCCGTCGCCCTTCGCTGCGGCCTGGGACGAGCCGATTTGAACGACGGCCATCGCTGCCAGAACACCCATGATCCCGACCGTGAACATCATCTCGATCAGGCTGTAGCCGTCCTCCCGCCGAAGCGGGTATGTCTGCGCGGTCATCGACCCTTACCGGGGCAAGAGACGCACCGGTACGGACCAACAGCGCGAACGGGCTGAACTACCTGATGACGGACGAGTTAGGGGAAATCGACGGATTTGTTCTAAGGCGAGACGTGTGCCGTTTTGGTACTAGGAACCACAAAACTGATCGCGAGGCCCACGACGACCACCACAACGGCCCCGATCACGTTGTGCCACAGGAAAGCTATCGGCAGCGTCCACGCAATCGTTAGTACGACGGCCATGCCAGCGAGCATGCCCCAGAAGGCGCCGACCGCATTTGCGCGCCTGGTGAGGATGGCCAGGATGAACACGCCCAGCAGCGAGCCGTAGTAGATCGAACCGTACCGGTTGACTACCTCGATGAGCGATCCCTGATTGGCCGCGTATACCGCGACGACACAGGCGAACAGTCCCCAAAAGACCGTCGCAAGCTTCGACACGCGCAGGTAGTGGTCGTCGGCCGCGGTCGTGACCCAGTGCCTGCGATAGAAGTCGATGATGGTCGCCGTCGCGAGCGCGTTCAGCTCCCCGCCGCTCGCCGACATCGCGGCGACGAGAATCGCGGCAACCATCAACCCAACCAGGCCGATCGGCATGCGCGTCGTGATGAACGTCGGAAACACGTAGTTGACATCGTCGTACCGCCGATCGCCTGTTGTCTGCCTGACGAGACCGGCGGCTTGCGCGCGGATCGCCTTGACGCGGGCGTCGCCAGCCAGGAACGCGTCGCGGTCCCCGCGGGTGGCGGCGTCGCGCCGGGTCTCGAACGCACGCGAGAAATCCCGATCGAGGGCCGCGTACTCGGCCGCGCGCGGCCCGGCGGCCACCTGCGCGTCGTAGGCGCGGTTGAACAGCATCGGCGGCGGTTGGAACAGGTAGAACACGAACACGAGCACGCCGCACGCCAGGATGAGCAGCTGCAGGGGGATCTTCACGTAGGCGCTCATGAGGAGCGACCGGCGCGCCTCGTCGATCGACTTGGCGGTCAGATAGCGCTGGACCTGGCTCTGGTCGCAGCCGAAGTACGCCATCATCAAGAACAGGCCGCCGATCATGCCTGACCAGAAGGTGTAGGTCTCTTTCAGATCGAACCTGAAATCGACGGCCTGCAGCCGCCCGCTCGCGCCGGCGAGGTGCAGCGCCTGGCCGAAGCCGACGTGCTGGAGGATGCCGTACAGCAGCACCCCCAGCGCGGTCAACATGCCGCCGACCACGATGAACATCTGCTTGACGTCGGTCCAGGCCACCGCCTGCACGCCGCCGATGGTCGTGTACACGATCATCGGCACGCAGATCGCGAGGACGGTGACGGGCAGCGTCCAGCCGAGGATGGACGACATCACGACCGCGGCGGCGGCGAGCGTGACCCCAAGAGAGAACGCGCGGCCCACCAGAAACAGGAAGCTCGCGAGCGACCGCGTCCGGACGTCGAACCGGCGCTCGAGATATTCGTACGCGGTGTAGACGCGGGCGCGCGTGAAGAACGGCACCACGGTCACCGACAGGATGATCATCGCGAGCGGCAGGCCGAAGTAGAACTGCACGAACCGGAGACCGGTCAGATACCCCTGCCCCGTCGTCGCGACCATCGTGACGGCGCTCATCTGCGTCGCCATGACGGAGAGGCCCACGGCCCACCACGGCAGCGATCGATTCGCCAGGAAGTAGCCGTCGACCTTGTCCGTGCCCTTCGACCGGCGCAGGCCGTCGACGACGACCCAGCCGATGTACGCGGCGACAACGAGCCAATCTAAGGCGTGCATCTAGAAGAGGTTACTGGTTGCTGGTTGCTGGTGGCTGGCCCGCGAGCGGAGGCGGATCACGAGAGGGCGCGGCCGAATGCGTACAGGGCGATGATGATGGCCGCCTCGATCGCCATCACTTTCAGATACGTTCCAGCCATTGAACGTGGGTCTTCAGCCATTGGCCCCTGCCCCCCGGTCACAACCCGGCGCTTCGCTCGCCAAGCTGGCGCTCGGCGTCGGTCAGCGCCGCGGTTGCGCTATTCCACCAGCGTTCATCCGCCTCGAGCTCGGCGCGTGACGCGGCGGCGGCGCGCGCGGTCTCTCGCGGCGCGGGGCCGCCGAGCGTGGCGCGAACTTCGACAAAATGCCGGGGGCTGAGCATGTTCGCCAAGGCCTCCTCCGAGTAGACGAGAGGCGACCCGAGCAGGTCCCTGGACGCCGCCGCCAGCAGATCGGCCAGCGAGCTCGATGGATCCTGCTGGCGTCCCTTGATCAGCCGGCTCGAGATGGCGTGGGCCGTTCGGAACGGCAGCTGATGCTCCCGCACGAGCGTATCCGCCAATTCGGTCAGGGTCGTCCAGCCATCGCCCGCGCGTGCCTCGAGCCGGGCGGCGTCGAACTCCGCGGTCGTCATGGCCGCGGCGACGAGCCTCACGGCGCGCGTCGCGTCGCGGAACATGGCGAACACCAGGGGCTGCAGGTCGTCCTCGGTGTCGACGATGTCCCCGAACGGGGTGTTGTGGACGGCGATGGTGACTGCCTGTGCCTGCCCTATCGCCTTACTGGCGATGGCGCGCGCGTGCTCGATCGCCACGGGGTTGCGCTTCTGCGGCATGATGCTGCTGCACTGCACGAAGCCGTCGCCAAGACGCAGATAGCTGAACTCGGCGGTGCTCCACAGGAGCAGGTCCTGCAGAAAACGGCCGTGGCCGACGAGGAGGACGGTGGCGGCCGACGTCGACTCGAGCAGGTAATCGACGGTTGCGATGCTTCCGTACGTGTTGCCCGTGGGACCGCAGAAGCCGAGCAGCGCGGAGGTCAGGTGGCGATCGATCGGAAAGCCGGTGCCGGTGATGGCGCAGGCACCGAGCGGGTTGCGATTCGTGTGGTCGTAGGACGCCTTCAGCCTGACCGTATCGCGCTCCAACTGCTCGACGACGGCGAGCAGGTAGTGGGCGACTGTGGTCGGCTGCGCCCGCTGCGTGTGGGTGTGTACAGCAAGAATCGTTTCCCGGTGGCGATCGGCCAGGTCAAGCAGCGACCGGCGCAGCTCGAAGGCCGCGGTGATCAGCCCGAGAATGAACTCCCGCTGGCGCATCCGGTACATCGTCATGTCGATGTCGTTGCGCGAGCGCGCCGTGTGAAGGCGACCGGCGACGGCGTCGCCGCAGGCGTCGACGAGGAGCCGTTCGACGTAGAAGAACAGGTCCTCGCAGGTACCGTCGTACTTCGCGCGCTGCACGTCATCCAGCGAGATCGCATCGAGCGCGTCGCGGATCCGCCGGCCGTCGGCGCGTGTGACGATACCCTGCTCGACAAGCATGACCAGGTGCGCGTAATTGATCGCCATCAGCGGCGAGAGAAACAGGGCTTTCGCGTCTTCGAAGTTTTCGTTGAGGACGTACGTGATGTATTCCTCGGCGAATTTCATCTAATCAGAGTATATCCAGCATCGACCGTTCACGTATTCTGTGCTCATGGGCGACCGACGGCTCGGTCGCCTTATAATTCGTCGCATGCGGCGCATTCACGGCGTACTTGCCTTTGTACTTGCCTTCATACCTGGCCTTGCCCCGGCCATCGCGCAGTCGGGGCCGAACGACGCGCGCGCGAGAGAGATCTTCAAGCAGCTCGTCGAGATCAACACGACCGACACGCCCGCCGGCAACGTGACGAAGGCCGCCGACGCGGTCGCCGCACGTCTGAAGGCCGCGGGATTTCCAGCCGCCGACCTGCAGGTGATTGGCCCAGACCCGCGCAAGCACAACCTCGTCGCGCGCCTGCACGGCACCGGCGCGCGGAGGCCGCTCCTGCTCGTCGCCCACCTCGATGTGGTTGAGGCCAAGCGCGAGGACTGGTCGTTCGACCCGTTCGTGCTGCTCGAACGCGACGGCTACTTCTACGGCCGCGGGACGAGCGATGACAAGGCGATGGCGTCGAT
>DASZFS010000191.1:0-10698 GCA_035939575.1 Vicinamibacterales bacterium
GGAAACTGCACGCGACCACGAGTCTCCAGCCCAGCTCACGACTGCACGCGACGACGAGTCTCCAGCCCCACGCTGAGTTATCCAGACTTTGACTAGCGACCAGGGGCTAACGGCCGTCCTGTCGGTCCGACGGCGTAGAGCTGCGTCCACCCTTCCGCCTGCGGCGCTCGGATGATCCGTTTCGTGATGCGGGATCCCTCGGCATGGATCCAGACTGATACGTGCAGCATCGCGCCGGTTGCGAGGCGATGATGCTCTTCATCCTCGAAGCTCTGATCGGGCGGGACACCTGGATCGGGTTCCTGAATCAGCACCAGCCATCCCGAGGTGCCCACCTGGGCGGGGCGGCCGAGGTAGTTCACCAACGCTCCGCTCTGGATGAGGTCCCACGCCAGTCGTGGCCCCTTGACCGTCGGATCCGGCGCGAACGGCGGAATCCCATCGCCCGTCAGCGCCGCGATATCGGGCCATTTGCCGTCCATGCTCCGCCTGCCCTCTGCTTCGAGCAGTCCTTCCTGAAGTTCCCGGAACATCCGCTGCTCGGTTGGCGCGCGGTCCTGGACGAGTCCCTGGAACGGCAGGAAGTTGCGCCGGCCGGCAGCTGGCTCGCGCGAGACGCCCGCGGTGACGGCGACATACATCCAGACACCGATGACGACGGCCATTCCGACTCGAAGGACGGCGCCGAGCTCCGCGCGCGCGGACAGCGCTTCAACGCTCGAGCGGCGGGCGGATCCAGCGTGCGACGTCACATCAGCGTCCGGCGCCGCAATGAGCGTGCTGCAAGCGTCAGGAAGAAGATGGCGCTCACGGCGAGCACGACCGCCCCGCCCGTCGGGACCAGAAAGCGCGTCGACACGCCGAGGCCGCCCACGCCACCGAAAAAGGCGATGGCGACGCTCCACATGAAGTAGCTGCGGGTGCCGCGCGCGATGTTGCGTGCGGCGGCGGCGGGTACGACGACGAGCGCCTCGACGAGCAGCGCGCCGATGATCTTCAAGCTCACCACGATGGACAGGGTCAGCAGGATGGCGAAGAAGTACTCGAGGTACGCCGGCTCGGCACCGGCGACCCGCGCCAGGGGCGGGCTGAGGCTGTCGAGCAGGAGATTGTTGTACTCGCGCACGAGGAGCACGGCCACGACGCCGCCCACGGCGAGCAGGAGGAGCAGATCGCCGTCGGTCACCGTCAGCAGGCTGCCAAAGAGGACCGACTCAACCTGGTGGACATTGAACTGGCGCGTCAGCGCCACCAGCAGGCACAGGCCGAGTCCCAGCGTGAGCGCGTGGAAGACGCCGATAAGCGTGTCGGGCGGCAGCGTCGCGTGCCGCTTGACGTACACCATCGCCAGTGTCGAGAGCAGGCAGAACCCAAACATGCCTCCATAGGGCGCGTTCAACGGCTCGCCCAGGAGCAACCCGATCGCGACGCCGGTCAGCGCCGCCTGGCCCAGGGCCGCGCTGAAGAACGCCATCCGCCGCGTCACGACCAGGTGGCTCAGGCCACCCAGAATCGGCGCGAGGACGAGCACGCACAGGAACCCGCGGATGAGGAACGGGTACTGAAAGTCACCCGGCAACCATCCGCGCTGCGCGAGCGCAGCAATCCAGCCGTAGAAAGTCGTCATAACGTGGTCAACGTGGTCAACGTTGTCAACGTTGTCAACGTGGTCAACGTTGTCCCCAGGGACGGCTCGCGCCCAGGGCAAGCTCTGTCACCCCGTCCGCCACGACGCGGCGATCGAGCACGGTCACGCGGTCCGCGATGCGGCGGACCTGGTCGACATCGTGCGACACCATGAGGATCGTCGTCCGCGCGGCGCGGCGAAGCGAGACGAGCGTGTCCTCGAGCGCGCGCGCGGCCGACTCGTCGAGGCCGGCGGCGGGCTCGTCGAGCAGCAGCAGCTCGGGCTCCGGGTCGAGCGCGTGGACCAGCAGCACGCGCCGCAGCTCGCCACCCGACAACGCGGCAAGCGGTCGATCCTCCAACGCCGAGATGCCTGCGCGCGCGAGCAGGCCTCCGATCGCCCGCCGCGTCGCCGGTGCGATGCCGAGGCAGACGGGGCGCCGCTGGCGCGTCAAGGCGAGGAAGTCTGTAACGGTTACGGGCAGCGTCGAGTCGACCGCGAAGGTCTGCGGCACGTAGCCGATGGCGCCGGACGCGGCCCAATTCACCGCGATCTGGCCGTCGAAGACGATCTGCCCGAGGATCGCCGTCAGCAGCGTGCTCTTGCCTGCGCCGTTGGAGCCGACCAGCACGTGGATGCTCCCGCGCCGGACCCGCAGCGAGACCTCATCCAGCAGGGCCTCGCGGTTGCGGCGGACGGTGACCCTGTCGACTTCCAGGAGCGCCGGTTCCGCTTCTTCATCAGTGGCGGACGTCATGCCTCGGTGACCAGCGCCCTGATCATCGTGTCGACGTTCCGCTGCATCTCCTGCTCGAACTTTTCTGCGGTGTAAGGACCCGACGCGATGTGGGTGATCGTGTAGACCTTGACACCGGCCTCGTCCCGCAGCACTTTCAGCAGCGGCTGCGGGAACGTCTCCTCGCTGAAGACGACCCGGATCTTCTCGCGCTGCAGCAGCTTCACCATGTCACGCAGCTCGGCGGCGGACGGCGTCAAGCCGTGGGCCGGCTGGACGACGCCGGCGACCTCGAGACCGAACTCCTGCAGGAGATACCCGTACCCGTCGTGCACGGTCACGACCCGCGTGATCTTCGCGTCGGCGAGCTGCTGCGCCGCCTTCGACTTGATGAGCCGCAGGCGCCGCGCGTAGTCGGCCGCGTTCTTCTGCAGCGCGGCCGCGTCCTGCGGCCGGAGCGCCACCAGGGCTTTCTCAATCGCGTAGGTCTGCTGGATGGCGTTCGTGAAGGAAATGAACGTGTGCGAGTTCGTGGTGGCGCCGTGCGCGGCGTGGATCTGCGGCGTGGTGTCGTTCGGACGGATGATGACGATCCGCCTGTTTCCGGACGACCGGAGCATCGGCATGATGAAGTCGTCGTGGCCGATGCCGTTGACGACGATCGCATCGAGATCCACCAGCTTCTTGATATCGTCCGGCCGCGGCTGGTAATCACCGGCGTCGATTTCTCCAGGCAGAATCGACCGGACTTCATACCCGGGCAGCGTCCCCACGATGTTCAGCGTCCACGAGTAGTACGGATGCAGCGTCACGCCGATCTTCAGCGGCGCCGGCGCCTGCGCGCGGATTGGCGCGGCCCCGGCCAGCGGCCAGAGCGCCAGGGTGAGCGCGGGAATCACGAATCTGCGCAGGCAAGGACCCATCGGTTCAACTCCCAGATGAGACAATGGTCAAGACAACAGCGGGGGCAACGGTCGGACGGATCGGATTCGACGGCGCGTAGAGCATCTGCATCCAGCCGCTCGATTCGGGCGACGGCACGAATTCGGGCGCTATTCGACCGCCGACGCGGTGCATCCAGAAGTAGAGGTGCAGCACCGTGCCGTCCGGCAGGCGGTGGTGCTCTTCGTCATTCGGCGCCGGGTCAGGCGGCGCGCCGGGAATCGGCTCCTGAAAGACCACCAGCCACGCGGGATCGGATGGACGATCGGGAAGTCCGAGGTACTGCGTCACGACGGTTTGACGGCCGAGCCGCCACCGGTAGCCGCCGTCGTCCGCAAACGCCGCGGGCTCACCGCTCGCGAGATCGCCTGGCTCCGGCCAGCGCCCCGTGCGCGCGCGGAAGCTTTCCGCGCCGAGGACGCTCACGTGCAGCGCGGCAAACATCTGCCGATCGGTCTCGGGAAGCGTCCCGGCCAGCGCCTGGTAAGGCCTCAGGCGCCCCTCGTCTCCTGCGCCCGATATCGATCGCAGCGCGATGTAGGCGCCGACCGTGCTCGCGATGAGCACCGCCAATCCCAGGATCCGGAAGCCTTCACCGCGAGCCGTCGCGCTCATTACCCCGCGTGCGATCCAGAATCCGACAGCACGTCGCCAGGCGGATCGACGCGGCGCGCGACCTGCGCCATCACCAGGCCCGTAAGAACCAGCGCCATCGCCCAGCAGGATATCAAGACCAGGTGCAGCGCATCGAGGCGCGGCCACTCGACGACCTGGAGCGCCTGCCGGCCCACGACGAGCTCGTGCACCCCGGCATGGACGACGGGAACCGCCGCCACGACGGCGACAACGCGATCGTGCGCCGTCCACCGCGAGACCGCCTGCGCCACGGAACGGACAAGCAGCGCGACCCAGCCCTGACCCACGGCCAACGCCAGGCCGAATGCCGCAGACGCGACGACCGTGTGCCTGCCGGCGAGATCCAACGAGCCTTGAAGCGCCTCGCCGGCACGGAGGCCGCTCGCGAGCCCGTAGACGAGCGCGATAGACCACGCCCAGCGCGTCCGGCCGTGGGTGATGGCCTGAAGCCCGATGCCGACGAGCGCCGCCGCGGCAACGGTGTCCGCGAGCGGGCCGAACAGATCACCGCCGGGCGCGAGGCCCCAGCGGGCACCGGCAAGACCCGCGCTCTGTCCGGCGATCAGCGCGACGAGGGCCACGATCGTCGTCCGGGTCCGGCGCGGCGGCGCCGCGAGACCGACGAGAAACCAGAGCGCGAGCGGGCCGGCGAGCTGCTGCAGCCCCTCAATGGCGAACTGCTGAAGCGTCTGAGTCCAGCCGGGATCGAAGACGACGCGCCGCGCGTCACCTCCGACGCGGACGACCTGCGTGAACCCGGACGGACCCCGATAGTGAGCGACCGTCCGCACCTTCTTCGTCGAGTGGCGGAAGGCGTTCAACCGCGCGGAGAAGCGCGCGTTCGAGGCGGAGGCGGGATACGCGATCTCGATGTCGAGTCCCTTGCGATCCGGCGCGACCGTTGCGGTTGCGGCAGCGGGCGGCAGCGGGCGTTCGTCCTCCAGGACGTCGAGCCGGCTGGCGACGTCGGAAGCCGCCAGCGGCAACAACGCTGCGACGCTCGCGGCCTCAATGTTGTCCGGCGGGAATCCGATGTCAGAAAGGAGCTCGGCGGGCACGCGCGCCAGCACGTGCAGCCGGGGGAGATCGCGGACCTCGTGCCCCTGCGGCGCGATGAAGATCTCGACCACGAGATCAACCCTCACCTCGTGCGCGATCAGCCGCGGCGCGAGGCACGCGGCGAGACCCAGACAGGGCAGAACAACTGCGAAGGGCCGCCGTGGCATTCTGTCGTGGCATTCTGTCGTATCCCTTCCCGCGCCGCAAATCGCCGGCACGGCCGCGCTCATTCACCTTTGACGTGACGGGCCGGCAGGCGAAATAATCCCCCTAGCCACCCCGCGTGCCGATGGCGGTCGCTCTCGCGACCGTAGGACGCGCCGGCGCGCTGCTGCGACCCAGCCAGGCCGGCGGTCTCGACTCGGTCGCAGGAGACGCAGCATGACGACCGGGGCCGGATCCGTCACGTCGTTCATCGACCGGCATTTCCGCCACTTCAACGCCGCGGCTCTGAAGGATGCCGCCGACGGCTATCGCCACCACATCGACCAGGGCGGGTCGATGCTGGTGGCGCTGGCGGGCGCGATGAGCACCGCGGAGCTCGGGATGTCCCTTGCCGAGATGATTCGCAGCGGGAATGTCCACGCGATCTGCTGTACCGGCGCCAACCTCGAGGAGGACGTGTTCAACCTCGTCGCGCATACGCACTACGAGCGCGTGCCGCTCTACCGCGACCTGACGCCGCGCGACGAGCAGGCGCTGCTCGACCGTCACCTGAACAGGGTCACCGACACGTGCATCCCCGAAGAGGAGGCCATGCGCCGGATCGAGCGCGTCATCCTCGAGCATTGGGTGGCGGCCGACGCGGCGGGGCAGCGGTTCTTCCCGCACGAGTTCCTGTACAACGTCCTGCGCTCGAAGGTGCTCGAGCAGTGGTACGAGATCGACCCGCGCGACAGCTGGCTGCTGGCGGCGAGCGACGCCAGTCTGCCGATCTTCGTGCCTGGCTGGGAGGACTCGACGCTCGGCAACGTCTTCGCCGCGCACAACCTGGCGGGCCGTTTCAAGTCGCTCCACACGATGAAGTCGGGCATCGAGTACATGATGGCGCTCGCGGACTGGTACCGGGCGACCAGTCCCCGCTCGTCGATCGGGTTCTTTCAGATCGGCGGCGGCATCGCGGGTGATTTCCCCATCTGCGTCGTCCCGATGCTGCACCAGGATCTGCGGCTTCCGGACATCCCGCTCTGGGGCTACTTCTGCCAGATCAGCGATTCGACAACGAGCTACGGCTCGTATTCGGGCGCCGTGCCAAACGAGAAGATCACATGGGGCAAGCTGGGCGCGGACACGCCGAAGTTCATCGTGGAGTCAGACGCCACGATCGTCGCGCCGCTGATGTTCGCGAAGATCCTCGGTTGGTAGAACGCGCGCGCCGGTCCGATCGCTGCAGCGCGGGGAACGATGCGCGCGGCACATCACGTGATGTCGACATGTCACTGTCAGTGAGCGGGCGCTTGTCCGTACCATCGGAACATGTTCATTGTTCCTGCGCTCCTCGCCGTCTGCGTTCCCGCCCAGATCGATCTGGAGGTCGTCCCGCCGCGCGCGATGTCGCCGGTCGTAGTCCACGCGATCGTCAAGGAGGCCGGTCAGATCTGGCTGCCCGAGGGGATCGTCGTCCGCGAGGGTCGCGGGCCCTCGGCCCTGTCGGTGGTCATCGACGACAGAGAGGGGCGCGCGCCGGCCGTCTCGAGCTGGGTCCATCCCCTCGGCGCGACGCCGTTCTCTGATAGCGGCGCCCCTGGCCGGGTCATCTCGTTGTTCTACGCCGCCGCCATCGATCTCATCGCCAACGCCCGCTTGCCGAGTGAGGCCGGCTGGCGCTGGGTCGTGCCGTACCAGCGTGAGGTCGTGGAGCGCGTGCTCGGACGGGCGCTGGCGCACGAGATCGGCCACTATCTGCTGCGATCGCGCGCGCACAGCCTGACAGGCCTGATGCGGGCGCAGCTCTCGATCGCCGAGCTCATGGCGGAGGATCGCCGGCGCTTCGAGTTGACGCCGAGCGAGGCCCGGAGCCTCTCGCGCGCAACTTCGGCCCCTGCGGTACCGCCCGGCGGTGCGCCCGCCGATGCGGCCGCCGCATCAGGATCATGCCAATGATTCATCATCATTCAACAGACCATGCGCTGGTATCATGAACTGGATGGACCTGGAGATCCGCCACCTGCGGCTCGTCGCCGCGATTGCCGAGACCGGCGGCGTCACACGCGCCGGAGAGCGGCTCCATCTGTCGCAGTCCGCGCTGAGCCACCAGCTGCGAGACATCGAGGATCGCCTCGGCGCCCCGCTCTTTCACCGGATCGGCAAACGCATGGTGCTGACGGCCGACGGCCAGGAACTGCTGCGTCTGGCCACCGACGTCCTGGAGCGGGTCGGTCGCGCCGAGGAGGCCATCAAGCAGCGGAGCGCCGGTGGCGCGGGGGTGCTGCGCATTACGACCGGCTGCTACACCTGCTATCACTGGCTGCCGGCCATCCTCAAAGAGTACCGGATGGCGCACGCGAAGGTCGACGTGCGCGTCGACGCGTCGGCGACGGCCGACCCGTTGCGGTCGCTGCTCGACGGCCGCATCGACCTCGCCGTCACGAGCGAGCGCGCGGCCGATCATCGAGTCGTCGAGCAGCCGTTGTTCGAAGACGACCTGGTCGTGATCATGGCGCCCGACCACCCGCTCGCCTCACGGCCGTTCGTGGATCCCCAGGATCTCGCTGACGAGACGGTGATCATCTACCCGCCGAGGGAGGACAGCACGCTGCTGCGCGCCCTCGCCGAGGCCGCAATTGCGCCGGCCGCCGTGCAGCAGGTGGAGTTGACCGAGGCCATCATCGAGCTCGTGAAGGCCAACCTCGGCGTGGCCACGCTCGCGCGCTGGGTGGCCGCGCCGTACGTCCGGGCAGGCTCGCTGAAGGCCGCTCGCTTCACCCGCGCAGGTTACCGCCGGCGATGGGGCGCCATCGTCCGGCGCGACATGGCTGCTGTGCCCTACGTGCAGCATTTCATCAGCCTGCTGGCCAAGCGAGCGCCGGTCGAGATCCGGCGCCGCAAACCGGGGCTCCTGACGTTCGAGACGCCGGGCCGGATCGCGGCGCGCTGACGGTCTTTTCCTAGGGCAGGAACCCCTGGAGCTCGGCCAGCACCTGGTCGGGCGCGTCTTCCTGGATGTTATGCCCGCTCGGCATGCTCCTGCCGGTCACCGTGACGCCTCGCTCCTTCCAGATGGCGAGCACGTCGAAGATCCGACCCATGGGCCCGCGCTCGCCCCACAGGACCAGGAGCGGACACGCGATCTTCTTGCTCAGGTCCGCTTCGTCGTGCTTCAGATCGATTGAGGCGCCTGCGCGGTAGTCTTCGCACATCGCGTGGATGTTCGCCGGATCGCTCGACGTGCGCAGGTACTCGCGCTGGACATCGGACGTGGCCCGGGCGGCCTGCGCCTCGTAGTCGGCTTTGAGCTGGTTTTCGGGGCCGGGCGCGGCGCGAAGGTAGTTGAACCAGTGAAAGTACGCCTGGACGAACTCGATTGTGACATGCGTGTACAGGTAGTAGGTCGGCACGATGTCGAGCGTGACCAGCTTCGTCACGCGGTCCGGGTGGTCGAGCGCCATGCGATGGCCCACGCGGCCGCCGCGATCGTGCCCGACGACGGCGAAGCGCTCGAAGCCGAAGTGCCGCATGACCTCGACCTGGTCGAGCGCCATGGCCCGCTTGGAGTAGTTCGAGTGGCCGTCGCCGTCCGGCGGTTTGCTGCTGTCCCCGTAGCCGCGCAGGTCGGTCGCGACAACCGTGAAGCGCGCGGCCAGCTTCGGCGCGACCAGCCGCCAGGATACATGCGTCTGCGGAGCGCCGTGCAGCAGAAGCACCGGCGGCCCCTGGCCGGCCATGACGACGTTGATCGTTGCGCCGCTGGTCTGCACCGTCGACGCCTTGAAGCCTGGAAAGAAGCGGCTCGCGCCGCCTGTCTCGGGCTGGGCCTCTGCGTTTCGCAGGCCGGCGGCCGCCACGCCTGCCGTGAGGATTCCCATCTGCCGCAGCCAGCTCCGTCGATCGCCGACATTCATGATCGAGCCCCCGCGCATTCTACTGCTTGCCGGCGTTCACATAGAATTGTCTGAGAGGCTCTCGATGAAACGTCTGCTTGGTCCTGCGCTGACTGCCGGGGCACTGATGCTTGGCTGTTTTCCATTCCTCGATGCCGCGGTTCACGGGCAGAACCGGATGACCTTCCCGCTGGCCGCGGCGGACAGCGGCCACGTCGCGCTCGGCCTGGCGCTGCGCCGCTTGAACGTCTCTGGAACGTTCATGCAGGCGCCCGCCCATCCCGACGACGAGCACAACGCGCTGTTCGCGCTGTTCTCGCACGGCATGGGCCTGCGCGCGATCGATGTGCAGACCAATCGCGGCGACGGCGGGCAGAACGAGATCGGCCCGGAGCTGTTTCGGGACATCGCGGTGCTTCGCACGTCCGAGCTGCTGTCCGCGCACCGCCTCGACGGCGCGGAGCAATACTTCACGCGCGCCATTGACTACGGTTACTCGTTCGATCCGGAAGAAGTGATCAAGAAATGGGGACGGGCGGAGATTGTCGGGGACTTCGTCCGCCTGATGCGCACGCTGAGGCCCGACGTCGTCCTGACGATGAACATCCAGGGGCGCGGCGGAGACCGCGCCCACGAAGCGACGACGATTCTCGTCCGTGCGGCGTACCAGGCGGCGGGGAACGCGGCGATGTTTCCTGAACAGCTGACAGAGGGCCTTCGGCCGTGGCAGCCGAAGAAGCTGTACTTCACAGCTGGCGCTTCCGGGCAGGGCGCCAGGATCACGCGCGTCAACACCTCGGTCTTCGATCCGCTGCTCGGCCGCACCTACGCGGAGATCGGCGTCGACGCCCACAGCTATCACAAGTGCCAGGGGACGAACGGACTTCCCCCGCTGCCTGGTTTCGGCGGTGGACGCGGGTTCGGGGGCGGCGCGGGTGCCTATCAGCTCGTCGACGCCACCATGCCGGGACAGATGGAGAAGGACGAGACGTCGCTCTTCGACGGCATCGATACGAGCCTCACCGGGCTCGCGCGGTTCGCGGGGCCGAATCCCCCGGACGCGCTCGTTGCGGGTCTTGCCGCCATCTCCGGGCAGGCGACGCGGGCGCAGAAGGCATTCGATGCCGGCGACGATCCCGGTACGGCTGCCCCGATTGAAGCGGGCCTGACCGCCGTGCGGGAGCTGCGCTCGAGGCTCTCCGCGATGCGTCTGGGCGACACCGCACGCTACGAGATTGATTTCCGGCTGAACGTCAAAGAACGCGACTACCAGGACGCCGTGCTTGCCGCGCACGGGTTGTCGTTCGATGCGGTTGCGGACGACGGGTTGGTGATCGGCGGGCAGCCGGTGAAGCTGTCGCTGCTCGCCGTGAACCGCGGCGCATCCCAGGTCAATGTGACCGATGTGGCGATCGCGGGCTTCGACGGCCCCGCTCGCTGCGCGCCGGGTGCCGCCAGAAGAGATGCCGTCTACACATGCAGCGTCGACGTTCGCGTCCCCGCGGCCGCACGCCTGACCACGCCGTATTTCAACGACGACTACTGGCGGACGCCGTCCAATCTCGCGATCAACCGATTCGAGCCTGGCGTCCCGTTCGGCGTGCCCTTCGCGCCCACGCCTTTCCACGTCACGTTCCATGTGACGGCGGGCGAGGTCG
>DASZFS010000192.1:0-4259 GCA_035939575.1 Vicinamibacterales bacterium
GACGTGTTTTTTTTGACGGAGTACCTGTGCCGACGATCAGCCAGTTGGTGCGCAAGGGACGCGAGAAGGTCCTGACGAAGACGAAGAGCCCCGCGCTGCAGAACAGCCCGCAGAAGCGCGGCGTGTGCGTCCGGGTGTTCACGCAGACGCCCAAGAAGCCGAATTCGGCGTTGCGCAAGGTTGCGCGCGTGCGGCTGACGAACGGCATCGAGGTGACGACCTACATCCCGGGCGTCGGCCATAACCTCCAGGAGCACTCGCTCGTGCTCATTCGCGGCGGCCGCGTGAAGGATCTCCCCGGCGTGCGCTATCACGTCGTGCGCGGGACGCTCGACGCGGTCGGCGTGCAGGGTCGGATGCAGGGACGGTCCAAATACGGCGCGAAGCGCCCCAAGAAAGCGTAGCCCATGCCTCGTAGACGCGAAATCCCGAAGCGCGACATTCCGGCGGACCCGCTCTATCAGAGCCCGCTCGTCAGCAAGTTCATCAACTGCGTGATGAGCGACGGCAAGCGGAGCACGGCGGAGCGCATCATCTACAAGAGCTTCGACATCATCAAGGACAAGACCGGCGACGATCCGCTGAAAGTGTTCAAGAAGGCGATCGACAACGTCAAGCCGAGCCTCGAGGTGAAATCCCGGCGCGTCGGCGGGTCGAATTACCAGGTGCCGGTCGAGGTGAACCCGAATCGCCGCCTGTCGTTGAGCATCCGCTGGCTGGTCGGCTACGCGCGCGAGCGCGGCGACGGCAAGACGATGCAGGAGAAGCTGGCCAACGAGTTCATGGACGCGTCGAATCTGCGGGGCGGCGCGGTGAAGAAGCGGGAAGACACGCATCGGATGGCGGAGGCGAACAAGGCCTTTGCGCACTATCGCTGGTAAGCACTGGTAATCGGGTATGCCCAGGCAGTCACCATTAGCGCGAACGCGGAACATCGGCATCATGGCGCACATCGATGCCGGCAAGACCACCACGACCGAGCGCATCCTCTTCTACACGGGCATCACCTACAAGATCGGTGAGGTCCACGAAGGGACCGCCGTCATGGACTGGATGGAGCAGGAGCAGGAGCGCGGCATCACCATCACGTCGGCGGCGACAACCTGCTTCTGGCGCGACCACCGCATCAATATCATCGACACGCCGGGGCACGTCGACTTCACGGCCGAAGTCGAGCGTTCGCTGCGCGTGCTGGACGGCGCGGTCGCGGTGTTCGACTCGGTTGCCGGCGTCGAGCCGCAGTCCGAAACGGTCTGGCGGCAGGCTGACAAGTACCGCGTGCCCCGGATCTGCTTCGTCAACAAGATGGACCGCATCGGGGCCGATTTCACGCGCACCTTCCAGCAGATCATCAGCAAGCTCGAAGCCAATCCTGTGGCCATTCAGCTTCCCATCGGCTCCGAGGACAAGTTCGTCGGCGTGGTCGACCTCATCCGAATGAAGGCGATCACCTACAAGGACGAGACGATGGGCGCGGACTACATCGTCGGTGACATCCCGGCCGACATGCTGGACGAGGCCAGGCATTATCGCGAGCAGCTCATCGAGAAGGTCAGCGAGGCCGACGACAAGATTCTCGAGAAATACCTCCACGGCGAAGAGATCACAGAGGACGAGATCAAGGCCGCGCTGCGCAAGCGCGTGAACAGCTCGGTCCGCAACAGCAGGAGCGAAGGCGCCTTCGTCCCGGTCATCTGCGGATCGGCGTTCAAGAACAAGGGCGTGCAGCCGCTGCTCGATGCTGTCGTGGACTTCCTGCCCTCGCCGCTGGACGTTCCGTCGATTGCGGGCCTCGATCCGGACAAGAAAGCCGATCCCGAGCATCCGGAGGCCAATCTCATCAATCGCCCCGCGAGCGATGACGCACCGTTTGCCGCGCTGGCGTTCAAGATCATGACCGACCCGTTCGTCGGCCAGCTGACGTTCTTCCGCGTGTACTCGGGTGTGCTCACCTCCGGTTCGAGCGTCTACAACGCGACGAAGCAGCGCAGCGAGCGGATCGGCCGCCTGCTCAAGATGCACGCGAACAAGCGCGAGGAGATCAAAGAGGTTTACGCGGGTGACATCGCTGCGGCGGTCGGGCTCAGAAGCGTCTCGACCGGCGACACGCTCTGCGACGAGAAGAAGCCAATCGTCCTCGAATCGATGGATTTCCCCGAGCCGGTCATCTCGCTCGCGATCGAACCGAAGACCAAGTCGGATCAGGAGAAGCTCGGCGTCGGCCTTCAGAAACTGATGGCCGAAGACCCGACGTTCCGGGTCAACACCGATCAGCAGACCGGCCAGGTCATCATCCGCGGCATGGGCGAGCTGCACCTCGAGATCATCGTCGACCGCCTGAAGCGGGAGTTCAATGTCGAGGCGACCGTGGGCAAGCCGCAGGTTGCCTACAAGGAGACGCTCACGCGTCCGGCTGACGGCGAGATGAAGTATGCCAAGCAGACCGGCGGGCGCGGCCAGTACGGCCACGTGAAGATTCACCTGTATCCGGGCGAGCCGGGCACGGGGTACGTGTTCGAGAACGAAATCGTCGGCGGGTCGATCCCCAAGGAATTCATCAAGCCGGTCGACGAGGGCATCAAGGAGGCGCTCACACGGGGCGTCCTCGCGGGCTATCCGATCGACGATGTCCGCATCGAGCTGTACGACGGCTCGTACCACGACGTCGACAGCTCGGAGATGGCGTTCAAGATTGCCGGCTCGATGGCCTTCCAGGACGCGGCCAAGAAGGCGCGCCCGGTGCTCCTCGAGCCGATCATGCGCGTCGAGGTGGTGGTCCCCAAAGAGTACATGGGGGACGTCATGGGCAACCTCTCCAGCCGCCGCGGGCAGATTCAGTCGCAGGAGGATCGCGGCGGCACGCAGATCATCCAGGCGCGCGTGCCGCTGTCGGAGATGTTCGGCTACGCGACCGACCTTCGCTCGCGGACGCAGGGCCGGGCCACGTATTCGATGCACTTCGATCGGTACGAGCAGGCGCCCGGGAGCGTCAGCGAAGAAGTTGTCGCCCGGATGCAGGGGAAATAAACATTGAGGATTGGGGATTGAGGATTGCGGATTGGGGAAGAGGGATTGAGGATTGGGCCCGCGGCGCGCGGGAGACCTCGAGTTGTATCCACCCACTCTGCGTTGAATCCGCAATCCGCAATCCTCAATCCTCAATACAGGATTCATAGAGATGGCCAGCGCACCTTTCAGCGACAAGATCCGCATCCGCCTCAAGGCGTACGACTACCGTGTCCTTGATCAGTCGACGACCGAGATCGTCGACACGGCCAAGCGCACGGGCGCCCGGCTCGCGGGACCCATTCCGCTACCGACGTCGAAGAACAAGTGGACGGTGCTGCGGTCGCCGCACGTCGACAAGAAGTCGCGGGAGCAGTTCGAGATCCGCACGCACAAGCGGCTCATCGACATCTTCGAGCCGACGCCGCAGACGGTGGACGCCCTGATGAAGCTCGACCTCCCGGCCGGGGTCGATGTGGAGATCAAGGCGTTCGGGAAAGAGCATAAGTAGAACTACGGTGAGAACCGAGCGAACGTTGCGAACCCAGCGAACCTAGTAAAGAGACTCGATATGGTGAGTGGCATCATCGGCAGAAAAGTCGGCATGACGCAGGTGTTCGACGCGGACGGCACGGTGCATCCGGCGACGGTCATCAAGGCCGGGCCGTGCGTTGTCGTGCAGGCGAAGACCGCGCAGAGCGACGGCTACGAAGCGGTGCAGCTCGGCTTCGTCGAGGAGACGCCGGCCAAGACCAACAAGCCGACGATCGGACATTTCAAGAAGGCGAACGTGCCGGCGACGCGCGTGCGGCGCGAGGTGCGGGTGGTTGACGGCGCTGAGACGCCGAAGGTCGGCGAGCAGGTGCTCGCTTCGATCTTCGCCGATGGCGAGCGCGTCGACATCGTCGGCACCGGGCGCGGCAAGGGGTTCCAGGGCGTCGTGCGGCGGCACCATTTTGCCGGCGGCGCGGCGACGCATGGGTCGATGTTCCACCGCGCGCCAGGGTCCATCGGCGCGTCGTCGTTTCCCTCGCGCGTGGTGAAGGGAATGCGGGCGGCGGGGCGCATGGGCGGCGGGCGCGTGACGATACGCAACCTGAAGGTGCTGCGCGTCGACGTGGACAACCACCTGCTCGTCGTCGAAGGCGGCATCCCCGGTGCGCCGACGGGGTATGTGATCGTCCGCAAGGCGGTCGCCGCGAAGCGGATCAAGATCGCGCAGGTGGAGAAGCCGAAGAAGGCGACCAAGAAGT
>DASZFS010000193.1:0-4147 GCA_035939575.1 Vicinamibacterales bacterium
GGCTACACGGAGGAGCAGATCGCCAAGATCTGGAGCGGCAACCTCCTGCGCGTCTGGGGTGAGGTCGAGACCGTCGCCAAGTCGATGCCGCGCCGCTGATCGAAGGACCGCGGACCGACGGACCGTTAGACCGGCGGACCGCGCGCCGATCAAGCTTGCCTACTGCGACGCCGGGCCGCGGACGACCTGGACGAACGCGTTGGGCCGAATCCATTTCGCGAAGGCGGCGCGCACTTGATCCGCCGTCAACGCCGCATACTGCCGGGCCGCACGCGTCGGCTCGTCGAGCGCCAGGTCTGCCTGCGCACGCGCGAGCAGCCCACCGGCGACCGCGTCCTCGCTCGCCTCGCGCAGGAGCATCTGGCGTAACAGCAACGACTTGGCCTGATGCAGCTCCTGCGGCGTCACGTTGTCGGTCTGCATGGATCGCAGATCCCGCGCGATGAGATCGCGCGCCTTCACGATGTTCTCCGGGTCGCAGCCATAACTGACCGAGTAGAGGCTCCGTGTTCTCGTCGACGTCAACGTGTCGTCGACGGTGTAGACGAGGCCGGCCTCCTGGCGCAGATCGTGATACAGCCGCGTCGCATAGAAGCCGCCGCCGAGCACGTGATTCCCCAGCTGGAGCGCGTAGTAGTCGGGATCGAACCGCGTCAGCCCCACCTGCTGCGCCAACACGACCGATGCCTGCGCCGCGCTCGGGTCCGGTACCGTCAACTCGGCGGAGCCGTTCGCCGGCACGCGCGGCAAATCCAGGTTCGGCTTCCGTCCCGACGCCTGCCATCCACCGAACCATTTCGCGATCGTGGTCTTCGCCTCACCCGCCGTCACGTCACCGATCACGACGATCGTGGTGAGATCCGGCCGCACGGTCGCAGCGTGGTACTGCTTGATGTCGGTCAGCGTCAGCGCGGACACGGTGTCGACCGTCGCTTCCCGCAGGGCCGGATCCCCCGCGGGCAGCACTCCGGTCTTCAGCGCACGGTCGGCCCGGTACGCGGGACTCTTCGCCCGGCCGGCGATGAACTCTCCTGTCTGCTGCTTCACGACGTCGAATGCGTCGGCCGGGAGAGCAGGTCGCAGGACGTTGTCCGCCAGCAGTTCGACGCCGCGGGAAAAGTCCGCCTTCAAGACACGCACGGAAAAATCGTACCCGGCGGTTTCGTTCGCCGCGATGTCGTCGAGCGCCTTCTGGAACGCGAGCCGATCGAGCGTCGTGGTGCCGTACGCAAACAGCTCGCCGAGCACGTCTGCCACGCCGTCCTTGCCCGGCGGCGCTTGCAGGCCCGCCTCATGGCGCACGTTCCCGAGCACCGTGATTGTGGGGCTCGTCCTCTCCGTCTTGACGATCAGACGGACACCGTTGGGGAGCGTCGTCTCGGTCCAGGTCGGCACGAGGCGAGGCACTTGCAGCGACGACAGGGCGGTTTCTGCCCACGGCGGCAGCGTCACCGGCTTGGTGGGCGCCGATGTCAGCTGCTCGCCGCCGCCGAAGCCCTTCGACGAAACCGGCTCATTCGACGGTTTCGGCACCAGGGTTGCGGTCACGGAATTCCCAGCCACCAGATATTGTCCGGCCACACGATTCACGTCCGCGACGGTGACCTTGCGAATCGCCTCGACGTCCTCGTCCGGGGAGTTGCGGCCCTCGCCTGCGAGCGCCTGCGACCATGCGCCGGCGAGATCCGGAATGGAGTTGCGCCGGAACTCCGCGCCGGCCAGCTCGGCGCGTTTCGCGGCGTCCACCAGTTCTGCCGGCACACCGTTCCGCCCGGCGGCCGAGACGATGCTCGTCAGGCTGGCCACGGCGGCGGATGGATCGGCACCGGCGGGCAGCGCGGCGACCGCGAAGCCGACGCTGGCCTTGCGATAGGTCTCCTCGAGGTCGAACTCCGCTTGCAGTGCCTTGCCGGCGGGGACCAGCGCGTAAATATCGCCGCGCTGGCTGGCGAGTACGTCCGCGAGCACACGCGCCGCGGCAAAATCCGGACTGTCGGTGCCCGGCAGCCGGAACGCCACGAACGCCAGCGCGTACGAGAGATTGCTGTCGAGCGTGAAGGACTCCTGCTTCACCGGCGCCAGCGCGACATCGGGACGGGACGCGAGCGGCCGGCGCGCGATCGTGCCGTACAAGGTCTTGATGCGCGCCAGCGTGGCAGCGGGATCGACGTCGCCGGCGACGACGAGAATGGCGTTGTTGGGGCCGTACCAATTCTTATAGAACGTCTTCAGCATTGTGCCGGTCGTCGCCTGGAACGACTCACGGGTCCCGAGGGCATCGTGCGCGTACGGCGTGCCGGAAAACATGTCCTCGTTCAACCGCGTGAGGAATTTGTAGACCGGTTCTGAGAGGTCGCGCGCCACCTCCTGTTCGATCGCGCCCTTCTCCTGCGACCACTCCGCCTCCGCATCGTCGACATCCTGCATGCAGGCCGAGTCGACGCGCAGCGCCAGGTCCAGGTCGGCGGCAGGAACCGTCGTGAAGTACTGCGTGATGTGCTGCTGCGTGTCGGCGTTGCCGAATCCGCCGAGCCTCGCGTAGATCGCCGCGATCTGATCGGCCGAGATGCCCGCGCATCCCCTGAACGCCATGTGCTCCTGCGCATGAGCCATGCCTGGAAACCCCGCGGGTGTCTCGTCGCCGCCCACGAGGTAGTTCTCCTCGACCGTCACGACCGGCGCGAGGGGATCCCGGACGATCACGACGCGCAGGCCGTTGTCGAGCGTCGCCCGCGTGACGCTCGTGTCAGCAGAAGGACCGGGGGGAAGGGACCCCCGGAGTGATTGAAGACCGGGGGGCAGGGGCCCCCGGAGTGACTGAAGACCGGGGGGCAGGGGCCACAGGAGTGATAACGACGAGATCGGCGCCGTCGCCGCCATCAGCACGAGGACCGAGAGGCCCGCTCGTTTCATCATGCTACGGTAGGCACGTTTGCCGGCTGGACCCCACGAGAATCCAGCGCCCTGCTCCGGCGAGGCCGCGAGCGGTTGATTTCCGAGGATGAGCTGTCGCACCCCGCTCAACGGAAATAACCGTGCGTCTGATCGGTTCGAACGACCGTCCGTGAAGTATTGGTCCGGTGCCGGCATGACTCAATGCTATGTTGAAAATCTTGAAGAAGCCCACCACATTTGCGCTCGTCGCGCTCGTCAGCGGGGCCCTGGTGGTCTTCGTTGCGGCCGCGCTGGCGCAGCGTCGAGGCTCAGGGGGCTTCGGAGGGTACGTCGGGTCGCCGCGTCCCTTCCACCCGCAGCCGAACGCCAGTTACGACGGCCGTTTCACCTTCGTGCGCGTCAGTTACGAAACCGCCCCGGGCGGTTACTGGTATCGGGGCCTGCCTGCGTGGGCACATGGATACCCGATCGCCGAACAGCACCTGATGAAGATCATGAATGAGATCAGCTATCTCGGGGCGCGCGACCAGGAGATCGATGTGCTCCCGCTCGACGACCCGGAGCTGATGAAGTATCCGGTCGCCTACATCATCGAGGTGAGCTGGTGGACGCTGACCGATCGAGAGGCCGACGCCTTGCGCGTGTACATCCAGAAGGGCGGCTTTGTGATCGTGGACGATTTCAAAGTGACCGGCGACCGCGGCAGTCCCGGCTGGGCGGTGTTCGAAGCGAACATGAAGCGCGTGCTGCCGGATGCGCGGTTCGTGGAGATGGACGAGTCACACCCGATCTTTCACGCGTTCTTCGAGATAGGCTCTCTTGCCGATTTCCCACAGGCTTACAACGCCGGTCGACCGATCTTCCGCGGCATATACGAGGACAACGATCCGGGCAAGCGACTGCAGATGATCGTCAACTACAACACGGACATCTCGCAGTTCTGGGAATGGTCAGGCCGCGGGCTTCGTCCTGTTCCGGACACCAACGAGGCCTACAAGCTCGGTGTGAACTACATCGTCTACGGCTTGACGCACTAAAAGCTATCTCTCGTATCCTTCGACACAAGCGACACTGACGAGTCAGAGTGGGGCTGGAGACTCATCGTCGTTTGCAGTTGCCCACGCCCAGACGCGATGAGAATGGGCCTGAAGACTCATGGCCGCGTGCAGTTGCCTCGCCCAAAGATCGGGGTTCTCAAGAGTTGGACAGGGTCGTCAGAGGGCGTAGGCAACTGCAAGCGGCCATGAGTCTT
>DASZFS010000194.1:0-3621 GCA_035939575.1 Vicinamibacterales bacterium
AACTCGACCATCACCTGGTCGAAGGTGTGCCATCCGTCGATGAGCGCGAAATCGATCGCCTCGCCGCGCTCGAGAAGCGTCGGCAGGACGAACTCCGAGCGGTTCTCGTGAAATTCAATGATCGACTCGAATCCCGCCATCCGCGCGTTCCGGAGACCGATCCCTTTCCACTGGGTGGTCTGAAACGGGTCCATCACGATATGACGCGGGCGACTACCGAGAGAAGCGATTGCCTCGCAGATGTAGAGCGTCGACACCCCATACGCGCAGCCGATCTCGAGCGACACGGCCGGCCGCACGTCCGCGATGATGCGCTGGAGAAAGATCCCTTCATCGTGATCGAGGTGCACCGGCAGGTTGGGGAAATCAGGATGACGCAACGGCAGCTCGCGCGTCCCGTCGGATACGGTCCCAGTCTCGAGAATGGATTTCAGCACGGCATTCATTGCCAGACCATCAGGCGTGCCCTCTCAGTCTGTCTCAGCGGGCGAGCGTCGCGGCGGTCCTGGTTGCGCGGGCGCGGGGACGATCATGCCGGGCGTCGGCACACCCACCGGCACACCCACCGGCACGCCCGAGGGCGCGCCCGGCGCGCCGACCGGCACGCGCGACGGCGTCGCGTTTCCCGGCGGCGCGGGCTGTAGCGGCGGCGCTGCAACCTGGGGAGGCGGTTCGACCTGGGGCGGCACGGCAAGACCTCGAGGCATCGTGACCGGCCGTGGAAGACCCGGCGCATTCTGCTGAGCGCCTTGATCGTCGGCCACGGCGCGACCGTCCGGGCCGACGATGGGCCGAACCGGTGGCGCAGGGGGAGCGCTGCTCGAGGGAAGAATGATGATGCGAACGAACCGCGAGCGGTTCCTGTTCGCCCCGATATCGGCGACGGTCCGCGTCAAGGCGACGAAGCCGCTCGCCGGTCGCAGCAGCAGCTCCATGACCTGCTCTTCGGGCACCCCGGCAAGCTGCAGCGTCACGCGGTCACCGGGCGCACGGTCGGCGTTGCTGATATCCGTCTGACCTACCCGCGTCCATGCGGCGAGAATCTGGGGCACCGTCGCGTCGCTGGCCGTCAGCCAGACGCGGCCGTCTTCGATCGCGAGCTGGACGGGCGTTGATACTGCGGGGGCAAGCATCGCGCTCGTCAACAGGAGGATCGGGATCATCAACGCGACCGCCGGCGTTGAGACCTGCGGCGCAGGTAGGCAACGCCAATGAGCGCACTTCCAATCAAGAAGAGACTCGCCTGCTCAGGTACGATCGCCGCGCGTGCCTTGTGGGCGAGCATCATGCCGGCCGGGTCGCCTGCGGCTGAAAGCCGCTGACTGGCCACTAGAGACACCTCCCGGTTCGAACCCCGTTTCGAGTCTGCCGAGCTGTTGTGTGCTTGTGTTTCGCTGAACGGTGCGCCTGTCAAGGACGCGCTGACAAGGGATGCCAGCACGGCCGCGACCAGGATGGTGCCGACGTTGAGCCTACCGCCGCGCGAATCTATTGTCATGTATTTCCCCGCCGAGTGCTCGCAAGTGGCACGCCGTTGCCGTCATTGGACACGGATCACAAGCTGGCGCTGTCGTCCGCAAGACCCGCGCCACGCTGTTGGCGCTCCGGCGCCGCCAGCGGATAGTCGGAGGATCGGGGTTCACCGAGTGACCCAGGCACGACGGCGCGCGAACGCCGGAGGTGCCAGCACTGGGCGAACAGCCCGGCGTATTGGATGAGCCTCAGCTCTTCGATCAACGCGTTCAGCGCGTTGCTGCTCCCTCGCGTACTCAGGCATCGCCCGACCTGCTGCAGCGCCTGCCGGATGGCGAAGCGTGGGACGCCGCCGATTCGAGGCACCCGGGCCATGTCGAGCTCCGGGTACAAATCGCCGAGCATCAAGGCGTGCGTCTTGCCGTTCCAAAAGAACCACCGCCGGAAATAGCGTCGCGTCAACCGCTCCGCGGGAACGAGATGCCGAACCGCAACCTGTGGATCGTAGTAACCGGAGTACATGTCATGCCGCCGCAACCGCATGAAGATCTCGTGGTCTTCGCCCGAGAGCAGCGTGTTGTTGACCTTGCCCAGGTCCGTCCGCCAGCCGCCGATCTGGACCAGGGCTTCCCGCGAGAAGGCGAGATTGGCGCCGATTGGCAACCGCTGACCGGGCGCGCCGGGCTTGTAGTCCTCGGGGAGATCGCCGTAGTCGACAATCGCCAACGGGCCCCACACCGCCTGCGCGGCCGTCGTCAGCAGCTCCGGTGGCGGCACGCGGCACCACCGTGGCAGCACCTTGCCGAACACGAACGTCACGTCGCGGCTGCGAAAATTGTCGACGATGCGCTCCAGCCAGTTCGGCGCCGGGATCACGTCGTCATCCGTCAAGGCGAGAACGTCACCGGCCGCGGAGGCAAGGCCGACGTTGAGCGCGAAACTCTTGCCCTGCCGGTTCTCGCTCAGCGCCACGACGGGGAACGGGCCCGCCTTCGCCGCGGCCTCGACCACTGACGGCGTTTCATCCCGGGAGTTGTTGTCGACGACGACGATCTGGACCGCACAATCGCGCGGCGCAGAGAGTGCCTGGACGGCCGCCAGTGTCTCCCGCAGCAGGGGCGCACGGTTGTACGTGCAGATCAGAATCGACACGGCAGAGACGTTCATACGCGATCTCCGCGGGCGGTCAATGCAGGTGGTGACATTCGCGCTACGCCTGGCACGTGGGGCCGGTGCCACCGCCGCGCCACATACCCCACAGAAAACGCCACGTCGACCAGCCGCTCCACGGCCTCCCCAGCGTTACCGGTCAGCGCTGATGTCGCCGCCCCTACGGTGGATGTCGCAGCCCGTCTGATGAGGTAGAGCGGGACGCCGAAGATGGATCGACCCATAGCCTGGCCGTGGTCCAGAGCCGCATGGGTGACGCCCGCCCAGTAGAACCAGGAGATGTAATAGGCGAGCCGCATCCGTTCGGCCGGAATCCAGTGATAAACGATCGCCGTTGGTTGATAAATGGCGCGGAGACCCGCTTGCTGCGCGCGGCGGCAGAAATCGTGGTCCTCCCCGGTCAGCAGCGTTCCGCGCAGCTTGCCCAGATGTGGCGCAAAGCCGCCGATCCGCGCGACGACCTGGCGCCGTGTTGCCATGTTCGCGCCGAGCACCGTACGCGGACCGAGCTCCACAACGCCAGGCCCGTAATTGAGCAGCGCGAGCGGCGAGGCCAGCCGTCCCCGCCCGTTCGCGATTCCGAGCAGCCACGACGGCGGCACGCGCTCCCACCGCGCCGCTACGGGCCCTCCCATCAACGCGACCTGCGGATCGGCCATGGTCTCGCGAATCGCCGACAACCACGTCGGCGCTACGTTCACGTCGTCGTCGCAGAACGCCAGGATGTCGCCTGCCGCCATGTCAAGGCCGCGCGCCAGCGCGGCAGACTTTCCAGGGACCGGTTCGAAGAGGTAGCGAAGCGGCACCGGAGAATGAACGGCCGCCGCGGCGACGATACTCCTGGTTTCGTCGGTCGAACCGTTGTCGACGACGAGCACTTCATCGCCATCGAGGAACGATTGGCGCGCCAGGTGCTCGAGGCACTCGGCGAGCAACCTCGCGCGATTGAACGTGGCGATGACGACGCTGATGCTCATA
>DASZFS010000195.1:0-1752 GCA_035939575.1 Vicinamibacterales bacterium
CACGCGGCTTCTCGGTGAACAGGCGGTCGATCGTCCATCCGGCGCAGTTGACCAGGACATCGACGCCGCCCATTGAGGATTCGACGTAGTCGACCGTGGCGGAGACCGAGTCCCAGTCCGTCACGTCGGTGTGGCGGGCGATGATCGTGCCCGATGGCGCTTCCGATTCGACCTTCTTCGCCTGGGCGTCATCGACGTCCGCGACGAGCACGCGCGCGCCCTCGTGCGCAAAACCAAGCGTGATGGCGCGCCCCAGGTTGGACGCGCCGCCGGTGACGATCACGACGCGGCCGGTCAGCCCGAGATCCATGCGTTTGGAAGTCTGGCGGATCGTGGTCAAAAGGTGCGTTTGGCGTCAAAAGCACCTTTCCCGCCGCTGAATTCAACGCGTTCTGCGCACGACGCACCGAAAGGCGCGCGCTGATGGCGCGATCAGGGCCGCAAATATGCTGGTCACCATCGCATGACTGAAGGCGTCATCCATCGCCTGGGGCCCGACCTGACCGACGCTGAGCTGGAATCCCTTTCCGGATTGCTGCTTGACGCGGTCGCCGGCAACGCGTCGGTCGGGTTTCCCGCGGAACTGTCTGGCAAAGATGCACGGCGTTTCTGGACCGATGTCGCCGCGGCGGTCTCGGCAGGGCGCGTGATCCTGCTCGCGGCTACGTCCGGCGGGCGGATAGTGGGCACCGTTCAGCTTGCGTTCTCCCAGTACCCGAACGGCCGCAGCAGAGCCGAGGTGGCGAAGCTGCTTGTCCACTCCTCAGCGCGGCGCCGCGGGATTGCCACCGAGCTCATGCGTGCCGCGGAGGACGAGGCACTCCGCGCGGATCGGAGATTGCTCTTCCTGGACACCGAGGCCGGAAGCGGCGCCGAGGACTTCTATCGCAAGCTCGGCTGGACGCTCGCGGGTGTGATTCCGGACTTCGCGTACAGGCCCGACGGCACGCTGCGAGCTACCTCGTTCTTTTATAAGCTCCTCGCGTAGCCCACTTTAGGAAACACCTCTTCGGCAAACCGGCTGATCACGCCACCCTCGAACGCGTTGGGAAGGTTGACGATGAAGTAGTCGATGCCGGCCTCCGCATACGACTGAATCAGCCCAGCAATGTGCTCAGCGTCGCCGTGGAGCGGATGCCATGAGCGGATGTACGACTCGTCCTCCCCGGTTCTTCGCGCCGTGTCGGCGACGACGCGGTCGACCTCTTTCGCATCGCCGAGGATCGTGTAGAACTCGACGGTCTTCTGCACGGAGTCGTAATCGCGGCCGACCGTCTCGCAGTGCTGGCGCAGGACATCGAGCTTGTGGCGAACCGTGGCGACGTCGGCGTTGAAGTTGCATGCGTCGCCGTACTGCGCAACCAACTTCAACGTCACCTTCTCCCCCGCGCCGCCGATCCATATCGGCGGATGCGGCCTCTGGACGGGTTTCGGCTCGTTCATCGCCCCACGCACCTGGTAGTAGCGCCCCTCGAACGTCGCCACCTCCTGTGTCCACATCGCCTTGATCACCTGCAGCGACTCGCGCAGCATCCGCAGCCGTTCCGGCGTCTCCGGGTACTCGTAGCCATACGCGAGGTACTCGTGCTCGTACCAGCCCGCGCCGATGCCCAGAATCAGCCGGCCACGACTCATCACGTCGATGCAGCTCGCCATCTTTGCGAGCAGCGAAGGCGGCCGGTAGCTGTTGCACGTCACCATCTGGCCGAGCCGGATCGTGCTCGTGTCGCGGGCGAGGGCTGCCATCGAGGT
>DASZFS010000196.1:0-2528 GCA_035939575.1 Vicinamibacterales bacterium
CACGCGGCTTCTCGGTGAACAGGCGGTCGATCGTCCATCCGGCGCAGTTGACCAGGACATCGACGCCGCCCATTGAGGATTCGACGTAGTCGACCGTGGCGGAGACCGAGTCCCAGTCCGTCACGTCGGTGTGGCGGGCGACGATCGTGCCGGATGGCGCTTCCGATTCGACCTTCTTCGCCTGGGCGTCATCGACGTCCGCGACGAGCACGCGCGCGCCCTCGTGCGCAAAACCAAGCGTGATGGCGCGCCCCAGGTTGGACGCGCCGCCGGTGACGATCACGACCCGGCCGGTCAGCCCCAGATCCATGCGTTTGGAAGTCTGGCGGATCGTGGCCAAAGGTGCGTTTGGCGCATGAGGCACCGTTCACGCACTAAATTGCGTTCGTTTGGCGTCAAACGCCCGAATCGAGAGGGCGCGCCAGGAACAGGAGTCACCCTCTCATGACTGATCGCATCATCGAGCGCCTAGGACCGGGCTTAACGGAAGCCGATATTGAATCCCTTACCGGATTGCTGATCGACTCTGTCGCCGGCAACGCTTCGGTCGGGTTTCCGATGGAACTGTCTAGAGAGGAAGCGCGGCGATTCTGGGCCGATGTCGCCGCGGCGGTTGGTGCTGGGCGCGTGATCCTGCTCGCCGTGCGTTCCGGTGGTCGGATCCTGGGCACGGTTCAACTTGCGTTCTCGCAGTATCCGAACGGGCGGAGCCGAGCCGAGGTGGCGAAGCTGCTGGTCCACTCGTCAGCCAGGCGCCGCGGGCTCGCGACAGACCTGATGCGGGCGGCGGAGGATGCGGCGCGTCAAGCGTCCCGCACGCTCCTCTTCCTCGACACCGAGACGGGAAGCGGTGCCGAAACGCTCTACCGCAAGCTCGGCTGGACCCGGGCCGGCGAGATCCCCGACTTCGCGTACAGGCCCGACGGCGAGCTGCGTCCGACCTCCTTCTACTACAAACGCCTCACGCCGTCTTGACGTCGAAGGCCTTCGCGAGGTCAGCGGGCAGTGTCATTGCCGGATCGAATTCGCAAAGCTTGTCGCCCTTTTGCAGGGCTTTCACCACCAGGCTCGAGCAGATCTCGTGGTTGCGCCGTACCCAGCGCAGCGGCCAGCCGAGCAGCAGGTGCAGCGCCGCCCCGACCATGTCCAGGAATCCGAACGCCTCCCCGACCTGTCCTGCGGCGTACGCGACGGCCGCTGCCCGGCACTGCGGCGAGAATTCTGTCCCGAGCCGCACCACGAAGTACTCGTTCTGGCGGTATTTCGAGATCGAGCTGCGCCTGACGCCCAGGGTCTCGGCTTCGACCAGCGAACCGTCTGCGCCGACGATCAGAGCCGCGTGGCTCCAGTGCGCGAACCGCGCGTCAGAACCCCGGAACCGCCTCCGCTGCGCGAGCGTGATCAGCGCGGCAAACATGCGGCGCCGGTGGGTCAGGATGAAGTCCCCAGGGACGAATTCCTCGAGCATGCCTCACCTTGATAACGCCTGAACCCCCACGCGAGGAAAGACCTCTTCGGCAAATCGGCTAATCACGCCACCCTCGAACGCGTTGGGAAGGTTGACGATGAAGTAGTCGATGCCGGCCTCCGCATACGACTGAATCAGGCCAGCAATGTGCTCAGCGTCGCCGTGGAGCGGATGCCATGAGCGGATGTACGACTCGTCCTCCCCGGTTCTTCGCGCTGTGTCGGCGACGACGCGGTCGACCTCTTTCTCATCGCCGAGGATCGTGTAGAACTCGACGGTCTTCTGCACGGTGTCGTAATCGCGGCCGACCGTCTCGCAGTGCTGGCGCAGGACATCGAGCTTGTGGCGAACCGTGGCGACGTCGGCGTTGAAGTTGCAGGCGTCGCCGTACTGCGCAACCAGCTTCAACGTCACCTTCTCCCCCGCGCCGCCGATCCATATCGGCGGATGCGGCTTCTGGACGGGTTTCGGCTCGTTCATCGCCCCACGCACCTGGTAGTAGCGCCCCTCGAACGTCGCCACCTCCTGTGTCCACATCGCCTTGATCACCTGCAGCGACTCGCGCAGCATGCGCAACCGTTCCGGCGTCTCCGGGTACTCGTAGCCATACGCGAGGTACTCGTGCTCGTACCAGCCCGCTCCGATACCGAGGATCAGCCGGCCACGACTCATCACGTCGATGCAGCTCGCCATCTTTGCGAGCAGCGAAGGCGGCCGGTAGCTGTTGCACGTCACCATCTGGCCGAGCCGGATCGTGCTCGTGTCGCGGGCGAGGGCTGCCATCGAGGTCCAGCACTCGAACACCGACTCCAGCTGCGGGTTCGGCACCGTGTGGAAGTGGTCGTAGAGAAACAGTGCGTCGAACCCCGCGCGCTCTGCCTCGAGCGCGCAGCGGCTCATCGTCTCGTACTTGTCGAGTGGGTCGGGGACGTCGGCGAGGTCCATGCGCCAGCCCTGGGGGACGAACACGCCGATCTTCAGGGCTGGCGCCGACACGCCCTAATTGTCGCGATTACAGCGGACTCACCGGGATGCAGATCTCGCACTCGAACCGCCCCGT
>DASZFS010000197.1:0-16564 GCA_035939575.1 Vicinamibacterales bacterium
CTCCCCGCCACGAGCCAGATCGAGCATCTCGACCTGTCGCCGGCGTGGGGCCATCTGTACCTCGCGCTCAACCGTCCGGCGATCGCGCCGCTCGGCGAGTCGGTCCCGAACACCGAGCTGTTCCGGCGCCTGGCCGCGGCCTTGCGTCGCACGGACGAATGGCTCTTCGAGAGCGACGAGTCGATGTTGCGCGCGGCGCTTGCGAGCGGTCACCCCTGGCTGGAAGGCATCACGTACGAGAGGCTGTGGCGAGAAGGATCCGTGCGCTTGAACCGACCGCCCGACTGGCGGCCATTCGCGAACGGCGGTTTCCCGACGCGATCGGGAAAGGCGGAGCTGTATTCGGAGCCGCTGAAGGAACGCGGACACGACCCGCTGCCGGCGCCGGGCCACATTCCCGCCGGTACCGGCCTGCAACTGATCACGGGCAAGACGCTGCACTTCCTGAACTCGGGCTACAGCCACATCGATCGTCACCGCCGGCGCAGCGGAGAGCTATTCATCGAGATCCACCCCGAGGATGCCGACCGGCGGCGGGTTGCGGCGGGGGATACGGTGCTGGTGCGCAGCGAGCGCGGCGAGGTGCGCGCGGTCTGCCGCGTTTCGGACCGAGTTCGGCCTGGCGTCGCCTGGATGCCTTTCGGCGGCCTCAGCGACGCGGGCGGTGCGCGGCGCTCGGTCAACGCGCTCACGGCCGAGGAGCCTACGGACTGGGGCGGCGGGAGCGGTCTCTACGACGCGTTTGTCGAGGTGGCGCCGGTCAGCGTCGGGACTGCCCAGTGACGCGGCAAGCGCCCGCCACACCGCCCGAGACGGAGGTCCGCCTCACGGAGAGGCAAATGGACACGACCGAGATCAACCGCGCCACCTATGCCACCTTCGCCGAAGCCTGGCGGCGCAAGGACGTCGACGGCCTGATGGCGCTCGTGACAGACGACGTCGTCTACGCCGCGTCGGTCGGGTGCGAGCCAGGTGCGACCTACCGGGGACGCGATGAAGTCCGGCGCGGCTTCGAGCAGATGTTGAGCCACGATCGCACGATCGCGAGCCACGACGGGCCCCTGACGATCGTCGGCGACCTTGGGTTCGCGGAATGGGAATACATCGTGGAAAGACGCGGCGGAGATCGAGCGCAGGTCCGCGGGATCGACGTTTTTCACTTCGCCGGCGGCCGCATCTCGCTGAAGGACGCGTTCCGCAAGTCGTATTCGTAGGAACGATGCAGAAGCAGGTGATCCACACGCCGAAGGTACCGCCGGCACGCGTACCGCTCTCGCAAGCGATCAGAGCGGGCGACTTTATCTTCGCGTCCGGTCAGCTCGGGAACGATCCACTGACCGGCAAGCTCGCCGAGGGCGGGATCGCGGCGCAGACGCGTCAGGTCTGCGAGCACCTGAAGGCAATTTTCGAGACGGGAGGCTCGTCGCTCGCGAACGTCGTCAAGGTCACGATCTACATGGTCGACCTCGCCGAGCTGCCGGAGATGAACGCGGTGTTCAGCGAGTACTTCCCGAAGGACCCGCCGGCCCGCACGACGTTCCAGTGCGCCGCGCTCGTGGGCGGCGCGCGCGTGGAGATCGAAGCGATCGCGTTCGTCTAAGAGGTCGCGTGGGGCATTGGCCAGAATCGCGGCGGTTTCGTATGCATGCGCCATGCTTCCAACAGATCCCTTGCCGTTCGATCCCGACGATCTCCGAGCATCGCCGGCGGATACCAAACACCGGGCTCGTTTCATTTGACATCCTAATGGAACGCGGTAGACTCCATTGGGACCGCATCGCGTCCATCATGCACGCGTTGCTCCATCAGATGCCATGACACCGCTCGCCGATCGACTGGCGACCATCCGGGAACAACTCGTCCGCCTGTGGGGCACGTTCCGGGGCCGGCGCGACGATCGCGACCTCCAGGACGAACTCCGGCTGCATGTCGAATTGGCCGCCGAGGACGCGCGAAGACGGGCGCGATCGCACGACGCCAGCGCGCGGGACGTGGCGATCCGCACTGGAGGGACGGCGCAAGCCATGGAGGCGCTGCACGACCAGCGCGGTCTTCCCTGGCTGGCAGACATATCGCGTGATGCGCGGTACGCCATCCGAACGCTCGGTCGGAGTCCGGGCTTCACGGCCGTCGCCGTGCTGACCCTGGCGCTCGGCATCGGCGCCAACGCCGCGGTGTTCAGCATCATCAATGGCATCCTGCTACGTCCGCCGCCGTTCAAAGATCCCGCGCGTCTCGTCGCGGTCCTCGACAGCCGGCCTTCGCAAGGGGTCGACTGGGTGTACGACTCCCCCAACCGCTTCGAAGAGTGGGTCCGCCGCAACACCGTCTTCGAAGAGATCGCGGCCGCTCAGAACTGCTACTACCGGCTGGACGACGGCGGTGTGGCGCGGCTGCTCCAGGGCGGATGCGTTTCTGCCAGTTTTTTTCCAATGCTCGGCGTTCACCCCGTGCTGGGCCGTCTGTTTACGCCGGACGAGGATCGGCCGGGTGGCGCTCGCGTCGCCGTGCTGAGCTACGGGTGTTGGAGAGATTACTTCGGCAGCGATCCCGCCGTGCTCGGCAAAACGATCCGCCGCACGGCCAACGACTCGGAATTCACCGTTATTGGCGTGCTGCCGGCTGGCTTCAAGTTCGCCACCGATGACTTCGCGTTGTGGGCGCCGCTCAACTCGGATCCCAACTATCGCAATCGGGACGATCGCACCCTGCTGGTCTTCGCCAGGCTGAAGCAGGGCGTGACGCTGACACAGGCGCAGTCCGTGATGGACAGCGTCGGCCGACAGCTCGCGCAGGAATTTCCCGACACCAGTGCTGGATGGAGTATCACGCTCCGCCCGCTTCAAGGTTTTTACGCCAACGTGCGCAACATCCGGCTCACGCTGTGGGTGTTGTTCGCCGCCGTCGGCGTGCTGCTGCTCATCGCGTGCGCGAATCTCGCCAACCTGCTGCTCGCGCGCGCGAGCGTGCGAAGCACCGAGATTTCCGTTCGGCTCGCGCTCGGTGCGACACGGGGTCGGGTCATCCGCCAGTTGATGACGGAGAGCGTTCTGCTGGGGTTGTTGGGTGGCGGCGCAGGCTTTCTGCTGGCCCGGCTGACCTTCGGATCGCTCCTGGCGATCATGCCCTACATTCCATCGTTCACGCCGAACGCGATTCGTCTCGACAGCCAGGTCCTGGCCTTTTCAATGACGTTCGCCTTCGCGGCGAGCATCGCGTTCGGGCTGGCTCCGGCAATGAGGGCTTCGCGGCAGGACCTGAATCGCAGTTTGCGAGAAGCGGGGCGCGGGGCGCACGGCGGCCGCAGCGCCCGTCTGGCGCGAACGATCGTCACCACGTCAGAGATTGCGCTCGCCGTCGTGCTCGTGGCCGCGGCGGCATTGCTCGCAACGAGCTTCAAGAACCTGGTATCGGGCCAGCTCGGTTTCAATCCGTCGCACGTCCTCACGGTCCGCCTGTGCTGCCTCGATGAAACGCACTACACGACGGAGCGAGCGGTCTCTGCCTACTACACACGGTTGTTCGAGCGCCTCCGCGCCGTGCCGGGCGTGGAATCCGTCAGCGGCGCGAGCGACCTGCCTCTCGGACGATTCCAGGGAGCCGGAGTGCCGTATCAAGTCCGCGGGAGACCGGCAGCCGACGAACGGGAGGAGAGGACTGCTGATTTCTTCTACATCGAGCCTCATTACCTCGAGACGCTGCAGATACCGCTCGTTCGGGGACGGCCCATTTCAGACCACGACACGGCAGACACACTGCCAGTGGCGCTCGTCAACGAGTCCCTGGCGCGCCGCGCCTGGCCAGGCGAGGACCCGATTGGGCAGGAACTGCGCATGGCCGACAGTTCCGGGGATCCGGGGAGACGTTGGTACCGAGTCGTCGGCGTCGTGGCCGACACGAGGGAACGCGGGTTGGGCATCGCTCCACAGCCAGCGGTGTACGGCTCGTACTATCAGTCCATGGGCCGGTACACATTTCTCCTGGTCCGCACGTCGCCGAATCCGATGTCGTTGACCACTGAGATCAGAAAGGCCATCGTCTCGGTCAACGACAGACTGCCGGTGGACAGGCTTGGGACGCTCGAACAGCAGATGGCGGATTCGGTGTCGCCGCAGCGCTTCGCGATGGTCCTCGTCGTCCTGTTTGCCGGTCTGGCGCTCAGCCTTGGCGCGGTCGGCGTCTATGGAGTCACGGCGTACACCGTCGCACAGCGTACGCAGGAGATCGGCATTCGCATGGCATTGGGCGCGTCACGTCGAACGGTGGTCGGGATGTTCTTAGGGGAGGCGATGAAGCTGGCGGCTGCGGGCATTGCCGCCGGTGTCGTGGCGGCGTTGGGACTCACACGGTTGTTGCAGGGTCTGCTGTACGGTATTCGGGCGAACGATCCGCTGATCCTGGCGATGGTGATCGCTTTCCTGGCGTTCGTCACGTTCAGTGCGTGTCTGGTGCCCGCGCTGCGCGCAACACGATTGAACCCGGTGACGGCGCTACGGTGATCGTCGGGCTCACATCCTGTCCCGAAGGTAAACATGACCGACAAGACGAAAGAGAACGAACACCGCGATGACTCGTTCAACGACCTATCGCGACGTCGTTTCGTGGCGTTGTCTCTGGCGGCCGGGCTTGCCGGAGTTACCAGCTTCCCGGCGGAGAGCGCCGGACTGCCGACTATCGAGACCGACGTCGATGTCAAGACGCCTGATGGCACATGCGACGCAGTCTTCATTCACCCCGCGAAAGGCTCGCATCCCGGAGTTCTGATCTGGCACGATTCGCCTGGCCTTCGTCCCGTCATTCGCGACCTCGGCAAACGTATCGCTGCCGAAGGATATTCGACACTTGTACCGAATCTCTTCTACCGGTCGGCGAGGGCTCCCGTTTTCGACGCCTCTTTCGACTACGCCAACAATCCAGCCGATAGAGAGAAATACAGTCGAACCGTGGCGTCGTTTCTCGCGCCTGGTGCGTCGGTTAGAGACGCCGTTGCGTACATTGCGTTCCTGGACGCGCAACCTCAAGTAAACAAGCGAAAAAGGATCGGAACACACGGCTACTGTCTGGGCGGGCCGTATGTGATGACCGCCGCCGCGGCAGTGCCAGACCGTGTGGGCGCTGGAGCTTCGTTTCACGGCGGCTTTCTCGTGACCGACAGGCCGACCAGCCCGCATCTGCTCGCTCCCAAGATCAAGGCACGGTTGTATTTTGCGATTGCTGCCGACGACGACCAGCGGGAGCCAGATGTGAAGAACAAGCTCAACGAGGCATTCGCGGCAGCCCACGTTCCCGTGGAGATTGAAGTCTATCCACACGCGTTGCATGGCTGGTGTGTGCCCGACAGCAAAGCGGCCGACAACCGAGCAGACGCGGCACGCGCGTGGGCTAAACTCGTCGCGCTTTACAAGGGGGCGCTGTGATCCTCCCGCCGTGAAACCCGCACCTTGGCGGATTTCGGCGTACATCTGTCGCATATCGACCGCGGTGCATCGCTAGGATGGTTCTTCAGGCGACAACGATCCGCATCATGAACGTCGCAGGAGGATCAGCTGTGACCCACCGCTGGCTCGGCGTCATTGGTCTCGTCGTTCTTGGCGCCCTGATGTCCGCAGATCGGCCTGTCGCGCAAACGCAGCGGAGTGATTCAGAGCACGCGGGCACGCCGGCCGCCGCTGGTCCTTACGCGCGCATCGCGATCATGAGGGCCGTCGATGGCCACGCCGTCGAGTGGGAAGAGGGTTACATGCGGCACCTGGAGTGGCATCGCCAAGCCAAGGACACATTCGGCTGGTACAGCTATTCCGTCTGGGCGTCGAGCGAGCGGCAGCGCTGGATCATCTACGCCACATTCGGTCACACCGCCGATGAACTGAGCAACCCTGTCTCGCCGGCGGAAGACGAGCGTGACAACCTGATGAACGTGCTGCCGCATGCTCAGTTCATCGGCAATTGGATCTACGAATTCCTGCCCGGCCTTTCGCGCGGCAATGGTGTTCCAACTCCGACGCTTCGGGCCGAGTTCACGACAGTGGACGTCAATCTCGGATCTGCCAAAGCGTTCGAAGCGGCGCTGGCGGGGGAACAATCGAAATTGCAGGGAGAGACGCTGTGGTATCGGCTTGTGGTCGGCGGCGCCCCGCCTCGCTACGTTCGCCTGCGGCCGCGAGCAAGCCTGGCCGCCATTCTCGAGCAGCGCGATCAAGGGCTCCCGGACAAGATCAACAACATGGTGTCGCGAGTGAACATCGAGACGCTCAATCTGCGGCCCACCATGTTGGTGAACGTCACGCCTGCGCCAACACGCTGACGAGATCTCGTACATAGGACAGCCCGGCGCATGGCTGAACCGACCTTGCGTACCGTCCGCGGAGCGTGTCCACTCGATTGTCCGGACACGTGCAGCTGGATTGTGACCGTGAAGAACGGCGATGCGGTTGCGCTGCGAGGCGATCCGGATCACCCCTACACGCGCGGATCGCTGTGCAACAAAGTTGCGGGCTACCTGAACTACTCCCGGTCGCCGGATCGAATCCTCCATCCCTTGCGGCGGGTCGGGCCGAAAGGAAGCGGCGAGTTCATCCGGATCTCGTGGGACGAGGCGCTCGCGGGCATTGCCGCACGACTTCAGCGCGTGATCGCGACGCACGGCGCGGAGGCGATCTGGCCATTCCTGGGCAGCGGCAACATGGGCTTGATCCAGGGAGCCTACGGGGCGGGACACCGGTTCTGGAATGTGCTGGGAGCGTCGCAACACGTCCAGACCATCTGCACCATCGCGGGAGGATTCGGCACCGGGTATACGCTGGGCGACAACCGCGTTGGAATGGATCCCGAGACATTCCAATTCTCGAAGCTCATTGTGCTCTGGGGAGCGAATGTCCTGTCAACGCACCCTCATCTCTGGCGCCCGATTCTAGCGGCGCGGAAACAAGGCGCCTCGGTAGTCTGCATCGATCCGATTCGGACGCGCACGGCCGTGGCGAGCGACATCCACCTCGCGCCGGTTCCCGGCTCGGATGCGGCGTTGGCGCTCGGATTGCTTCACGTCGTGCTGGCCGAGGGCAAGGAGGATCGGGAATTCATCGCGACGCAGACCCTCGGCTGGGACGCGTTTCGTCGACGGATTCTCGAATTTCCGCCGTCCCGTGCCGCCGCGGTGACCGGCATCTCAGTTGAATCAATCATCGACCTCGGCAAACGGCTCGCCGACAACCGGCCGACCGGCATTCGCATCGGCATCGGCGTCCAACGCCACGGCGGCGGCGGGATGGCCGTGCGAACGATCACCTGCATTCCCGGCGTGACCGGCGATTGGCGTTATCCAGGTGGAGGCGCCCATTACGACACGCGCGGCTTTTTCGGCTTGAACTGGGCGGCTCTGTGGCGCGACGACCTCAGGAGCCGCAACGCGCGCGTGTTGCACATGACGCGCCTCGGCGAGGGGCTGCTCGAGCTCGACAATCCGCCGGTGAAGGCGCTCTTCATCTACGCAAGCAATCCCGCAGCGAGCATTCCGCATCAATCGAAGGTCTTGCGCGGCCTTGCCCGCGACGACCTGTTCACCGTCGTCGTCGAGCACTTTCTCACCGACACCGCACGCCTCGCGGACATCGTCCTGCCCGCGACCATGGCAACGGAGCACACCGATCTGTTGATCGCGTACGGGCACTTGTACATCGCGTGGAACCAACGCGCGGTCGCACCGCCCGGCGAGTGTTTATCAACGACAGAGATTTTCAGGCGGCTCGCGCGCGCGATGAGCCTCCAAGAACCGGCACTGTACGAGAGCGACGAAGCGATGGCCCGTCAGCTCCTCGACAGCGGTCACGCGTCCTTGAATGGGATCACATTGGAGGCGCTCGAGACGCGAGGGTCGATCCGCTTGAACTACCCGACTCCGTTCGTACCGTTCGCAGCGAAGTTCCCGACGACGTCTGGCCGACTGGAATTTGTATCGGAACGCATGGCGGCGGCGGGGCTGGACCCGGTCGCCGGCTACACGCCTTCCTACGAAGCGTCGCAGCGGCAGACGGCGTTCGCACTCGAGTACCCGCTCGCGCTCATCACGCCGGCGAACCACTATTTCCTGAACTCGATCTTCGCGAATGCGCCGCGGCAACGGCAAGCAGCCGGCGGTCCCGCACTTCTGATCCATCCCGACGATGCGACACCGCGATGCATTCGGACCGGAGACGACGTGCGCGTCGCCAACTCGCGCGGCTCGTTCGTGGCCGTCGCTCATGTCAGTGACGGCATTCGACCCGGCGTGATCGCCAGCACGAAGGGTTACTGGCCCCGCGACGCGAACGACGGATCGACCGTCAACGCGACCGTTGACGAGCGCGACTCCGACATGGGCGGCGGCGCCGTCTATCACGACAATCGAGTGCAAGTCGAGAGAGTGGCGACCGTATGCGGGACTGATGATCAGATCATGGAAGGCGGTCATTTGCCGGCGGACTGCGCGGCGAGCTCGCGATAGCGATGCGGCGTGATCCCCAACAGCCGGACGAACGCGCGCCGCATCATCCGGACGCCCCCGAATCCGGCGGCCGCCGCCACGTGCTTGAGGCCTCTATCCGTACGTTCGAGCTGACGACGCGCCGCCTCGACGCGCATCTGAAGGACGTACTGGGACGGCGTCGTACCAACCTCCCGGGTAAACACTCGCTCGAAATTTCGCACGCTCATCGACATGCGATCCGCGAGGTCCTCCACCGACAGGCCCGCATCGAGATGCTCGGCAATCCAGATCTGCAGCTCGCGGATCGACGACATCTCGGACGCCTGTGAGGCGAGTGAGACGCTCACTTGCGGCTGTCCACTCGGCCGTCGCAGAAACAACACCAGTTCGCGTGCGGCTTCGTGGGCGAGAGCGACGCCGCAATCTTCCTCCACCCATGCCAGCGCGAGGTCGATGCCCGCCGAAATGCCTGCGCACGTGTAGATGTTCCCGTCCTTGACCCAGAGTGGGTCGTGCTCGACGCGTACGCCGGGATGCCGCGCCGCCAACTCGCGGCCGAACCTCCAGTGCGTGGTTGCTCTGCGTCCGTTCAGTAGTCCGGCCTCCGCAAGCAAGAACGAGCCGACGCATACGGCACCGAGCCGCCGCACTTCGCCGGCCATCTTCTTCAGCCATGCAGACAGCGCCGCGTCGCGCGCGGACCGGCTGCCCAGTCCGCAGACCAAGAGCACGGAGTCGCACACGCCTTCGACTTGCTTGAAATGCTGCTTCGCGATGAAAGTCAGCACGCCGCCCTCGCCGTCGACGGTCAGGCGGTTCGCGTTTGTGACGACTTCTATCGTGTAAATGGTCCTGCCCGCCAGGCGATTCACCGAGTTGAACACCTGGAGTGGTCCCACCAGATCGAGCTCGTCGACCGGCGGCACCAGGAGGACGATGATCCGGCGGCTCGTGGGCCGGGCGCGCACGCTGGGCTTTCTAGGTGCGGAGGCCATAGGCCGGTACACTATGCCGCCCGGTTGAGGCGGTTGGCAAGGCGAAACGGCCACCATGGCGGGTTTCGGCGCATCTCTGTCGCACATCGACCTCTTTTCTGCACATAGCATCGCGAGGATTCATGTTCGCCAGCGCTGATCTGACGCAGTCAAACGAGATGCGTGCGGCCGCCTGCGTGCGTCTGATCGCGTGGAACTGCCATCACGGATCGCTGAGAGCGCGTCTCGCACATCTCTCTGCACTCTCTCCGGCCATCGTCTTTTTGCAGGAGTTCCGGCCCGCGCGAACGCCCGCTCCGATGACTCCGTTCGCGACGCAGCGTGTGAACGCAAGAAAAGGTGTCGCCCTGGGTTCGCTCGATCCGTCGCACTCCGTTGTCAAGCTGAGGCCCCGAGCAGGCCGCGGGCGGGGTGTCGTCGGCGCGAAGGTCACGGGGCCTGCATCATTCATCGCGCTCGGCATCTGGTCGCAGGGACCACGCTACGTCGATGACGTGCTGCAGACGGTAGATGCGTACCGCAGCATCCTGCGCGCGGGTCCCGCTGTGGTGATGGGCGATCTGAACAGCGGAACAAGTCTTGCCAGAAAGCGACGGACCAACAATGGGCATTCGCGAATCGTCGACGCGCTCGCGGATCTTGGCCTCGTCAGCGCGTACCACGCGTTTCACCGTGTCCAGCACGGCCATGAATCACATCCCACTTACCGTCACCTGTGGAAGGCGTCCAACCTGTGGCACATCGACTTCTGCTTCGTACCTTTCAGCTGGGTCGCGAACCTGATCCGCGTTGACGTCCTTGACGGGAAGGAGTGGACCGCAAGGAGCGACCACCTGCCGCTGGTCGTCGATCTCCGGTTCGCCGACACGATCTACTCGGCGAAGCACGCAGGTTGGGAGCGCGCCGGCTCTGCTTGACTGTCCACGATGGTGCGACTACCCTAGACTTCTAGGTCATGGTGGGGGCCTGACGTCGTCACACGGTTTTCGGTCGCGAGCGCCTGGGAGGTGTCTATGTTGCGCGCTAGGTTATTCGCGGCCGCCCTGCGGGTCATGACGATCATCGCAGTCCTGTTCGCCGGCTGCGCGCTCGTTGAGCCACAACCGGGTCAGCTCAAGACGGCCGACGCGGTGCTCGAAAGATATCAGAACGCGCTGGGCGGTGTGGCAGCCATACGCAACGTCGTCTCGGAAACCCGGCGCGGTGAGATAGAAGCGACCGGCATGACGGGCAAAGCGACGTTCATTTCTTACGCGAAACCGTTCAAGTCGCTCTTCAAAGTCACCCGGCCCGACGGCCACGAAATCATCTCTGGATTCGACGGCCGCGTGTCATGGTCAGTCACTCCGCAGGGAGCGAGCCTCGATAGAGACACTCCGGTTGAAGCGGTGCGCAGGGATGCCGACTTGCAATATGCGCTGCATCAGCCGGACTATTTTCAGAAGCTCGAATTCGCTGGCGTCACCGATTTTGACGGCCGCTCCTGCTATTGGCTTCACGGTACGACTCATTGGGGCAAGGACAATAATCAGTTCTACGACGTCCAGACCGGACTACTCGCCGGCTACCGTTATCAATCGGATGCCTCTTCGTCTGCGGTGACGACGGCCCTGCTATTTCAGGCGTACAAGAGCTTCGGCGGGCCGTTGGTGGCGACGAAAATGATTACTCGCACTGGCGATCATATGCAGACGTTCACCGTCACGTCGGTGAGCTACGAGCCGCTTGCGGATTCCATCTTCGAAATGCCGGACGCTGTGAAGGCGTTGCTGAAATAGGCATGGGGTTGTCTTTCCGTACTTCCAGGCACGCTACGCAGGCGAAGAAGCCGGATGCCCTGCAGGGGACACTCGATCTCCTCGTGCTCAAGGTCCTGAGTCGCAGCCCACAGCACGGTTACGGGATCGCCGCGCGGATCCAGCAGATCGCCGACGATGCGCTCCGCGTTGAAGAAGGGTCGCTCTATCCCGCACTTCACCGGATGGAGCACGCGGGGTGGATCGCCGCCGAATGGCAGACCACCGCCAACAATCGACGCGCCCGCATGTATCGCCTGACGCGAGCCGGCCAGAAACGACTGCATGAAGAACAGGCGAAGTGGGATCGCCTGACGGAAGCCGTTGGCAAGGTTCTTCGCTTTGCGTAGGCGCGCGTCACCATGGGCTGGATTCGCCGTCTCCAGAACACGCTGCTCGGCTCGACTGTCAGCGACGATTTCAACGAGGAAGCGCGCTTCCATCTCGAGCAGCGCACCGAGGAGAACGTCCGGCGTGGCATGAGCGCCCGGGACGCCCGCGCCGAAGCGACGCGGCGTTTTGGCAACGTGACGCTCGCGCAAGAGCGCACGCGCGACGCCGATATGTTGCTGTGGCTCGACGACCTTCGTCAGGATCTGCGGTACGCCGTTCGCATGCTCCGGCGGAATCCCGGCTTCGCCGCCGTTGCCGTCCTATCGCTCGCTCTCGGCATCGGCGCCTGCACCGCGATCTTCAGCGTCGTCAACGCGCTCCTGCTGAAGCCGCTGCCGTACCCGGATCCGGATCGCCTCGCGGCCCTCTGGCTCCGGGCTCCGGGCATCAACATTCCACGGGACTGGCCGTCGCCGGGGCAGTTCATCGATCTGCAGAATGAAAACCGCTCCTTCGAAGCGATGTCGATCTCGCAGGGACGCGCAGCGACGCTGGTCGGACACGATCAACCGGAACGAGTCGAAGCGCTGCTCACGTCGTCCTCGCTGTTCGACCTGCTGGGCGCCAAGCCGCTGTACGGCCGGCTGCTGCTGCCCGACGAGGACAGGCCCGGCAGGCCGCCAGTCGCCATTCTGAGCTACGACTTCTGGCGTCGGCTGTTCGACGCCGATCCGAGCGTCGTCGGGAAGAGCATCACGCTGTTCGGGCTGGGGCAGATCGGCGGGGGTGAGAACAAGAATCAATTCACGGTGGCAGGCGTCCTGCGGCCCGACTTCCTGTTGAACGACGAGGTCATGCCGACGGCGGATAACCTTCAGAAGCTGGATCTGTTTCTGCCGCTCCCGCTCGGCGCGGACGCCGCCAGCCGCCGCGGCGACGAAAACTACAACCTCATGGCCCGCCTGAAGCCGGGTGTGACGATGGCACAGGCACAGGGGGACGTAAGCGTCATTGCCGCCCGCATTCGCGAGAAGGACAAACGCGACAGGACGTTCACGATCAGCGTCGTGCCGCTCGTTGAGCAAGTCGTCGGCGACGTCCGCCGCGCTCTGCTCGTGCTGTTCGGATCCGTGGCGCTCGTCCTGCTCATCGCGTGTGCGAACGTCGCGAACCTCCTGCTGGCGCGTGCGTCCGCCCGTCAGAAAGAGCTCGCCGTTCGGGTGGCGCTCGGCGCGAGCTGGCAGGCGCTCGTGCGGCAGCTTCTCACGGAGAGCATCCTGCTCGGCCTTGCGGGCGGCGCGGCCGGACTGCTGATCGCGAAGGCCAGCCTGTCGATCGTCCACGCGATCAACCCGGGGAACATCCCGCGGCTGGACGCGATCGGCATCGACGCCGCGGTGCTCGCATTCACCGCCGGCGTGTCGATTCTGACCGGGGTACTCTTCGGGCTGGCGCCTGCATGGCGCGCCGCGCATGTGGATCTGAACGCCTCACTCAAGAGCGGGGGACGAAACGGGAATGGCGACGTCGGCCTCGGCTCATCGAGGCCGCCGATGCGCAGCCTGCTTGTCGTCTCGGAGCTGGCATTCTCCCTGGTGCTGCTCGTCGGGGCGGGCCTTCTGATCCGGAGTTTCGTGCGCCTTCGGGACGTGGCCCCGGGCTTCAATCCCGATCATGTGATCTCCATGCGCGTGGGCAACGACGGCCGCCAGTTCCCCAATCGCGATGCCGCCGTCGCGTTCTATCTCCAGCTCGCCGAACGGATCGCCCGCGTGCCGGGCGTCACGGCTCGCGGCGCGGTGACGTCGCTGCCGTTCACGTCGTCAAATGGGTGGGGCAGCATCAACGTGGAAGGCTTCACGCCACAGCCCGGACAGGAACTGCAGGTCGATCGCCGTGCGGCCACGCCGGACTATTTCCGGGCGATGGGCATTCCGCTGGTGAAAGGGCGGTTCTTTACCAATGCCGACGGCATGCCGAACGCGCATCGCGTCGCGCTGGTGGACGAGAAATTCGCGCGCCGTTTCTGGCCCGGCGAAGAAGCGGTCGGAAAGCAGCTCTGGGACGATCCCGAACGCCGCATGACTGTCGTCGGGGTCGTCGGCACGGTGAAGCAGTACGGGCTAGACGTCGACGGCCGGATCGTCGTCTACCAGCCGTCGTTCGGCTTGCTACAGTATCAAGTCGCGCGGACGCCGTCGGATCCGTCATCGACAGCGGCGGCGATCGTGCAGGCGATTCACGATCTCGATCCGACGGTTCCCGTCTACGACGTCAGGACGATGCCCGATCGGATGAAGGATTCGCTCGCGCGGCAGCGCTTTTCCACTCTTATGCTGGGAGCGTTCGCGTTGTTCGCGCTGATCCTGGCGGTGGTCGGCGTCTACGGGGTGATGTCGCACCTGGTGGCGCAGGGGACGCACGATATCGGCGTGCGGATAGCGCTCGGCGCACAGCGTCGGACGATCATCGGGATGGTCGTCCGGCGGGGGATGGAAGTCGCGGGCGCGGGAATCGTGGCCGGGCTCGCCGGCGCCGCGGCGCTGACGCGCGTCATGACGAGTCTGCTGTTCGGAACAAGCGCGACCGATGCCGTAACGTTCTCGGCGGTTCCGGTGCTCCTCGCTGCGGTCGCGTTATTCGCGAGCTACGTGCCGGCGCGGCGCGCAACCCGCGTCGATCCGGTCGTGGCATTGCGGAACGAATGACCAGCAGCTAGGGTACTGGCAGCGATGCTTGACCGAATGCGTACCTCCAGCCGTCCCGCGTTCGCACGTAGGTGTCACTGAACCAGAGCTTCCGCTCAAACGGCTGGTTGCTGGTCACGCCTTTCACCCACAGCAGCGCCGTGACGACGGCGGTGTCGCCCCAGACGCGGACCTTCTGCGAATGCTCGATCTCCTCCTGATGCTCATAGACGGAGACTTTCTCGCGTGCAGATCTGATCAGGTCTGCCTTCGCAAACGTTTGACCACGCCCTGTCACAAGGACAAAGTCGTCCAACAGGATCCGGTCCATCACGGCAGCGTCGTTGCGTTTGACCGCTGCCTGGTATTCGGTGTCCAGTGCCGCGACTGCAGCGGCGTCGTCAGTGGGCGACGTGGCGGCGACCGCGGGTGCCGGCACCAGGAGCCCGGCCAGGGCAACGCTTGCACACATCAAGAGACCGCGCATGTGACCGTCCTTTTTCGAAATTTCCGGCATTCTTGACATTTCCGCTGTCTAGTCCAACAATAGACCGACTGTCGGTCCGTTTGGAACCATAACAGACCGTCAGTCGGTCTGTCAATGATCGTCAGCGAAAAGCCGGAAAGAGGCGCGTCGACCCGGGAACGCATCACCGCAACGGCGCGGCGATTATTTTCTGCGGCCGGGTATGAGGGGACGTCGACGGAAGCGGTCCTCGAAGAGTCCGGCGTCAGCCGCGGCGCTCTCTACCATCATTTTCAAAACAAAGAGGCGCTCTTTACAGCCGTTCTCGACGCAGTCGAAGAGGACATCGCCCGCGCGACGGCCCGCGTGACCGCCAACATCAAGGACCCCGTCGAGGCTCTTCACGCCGGATTCGATGCGTTCCTGGATCTGGCGCGCGACGAGGAAGTGCGGCAAATCGTTCTCATCGACGCTCACTCCGTCGTCGGATGGCAGAAGTGGCGCGAAATCGACAGCCGCCATGGCTTCGGGCGCTTGAAGGCCGGACTCAGAGCAATCGCGCTCACCGGGCGCATTCGAGAGGATATGGTGGACATCTTTTCCCACATCCTGCTCGCGAGCCTCTTCGAGATCGCCTTCCTCATTGCCCGGGCTCCCGATCCCGCCGATGCGGCACGGACTGGCAAGGCGGGCGTACACGAACTTCTTGATCGGCTGCTAGGTTCATAGTCCGGTCACGGTCCCAGGATAATTTGAGACGGCCTGCGACGTCAGGCACAGGAGCGCAATGTGACACCGTTGATGGCCGCGCTGATGCCGTACGTCCTGGTGGGACTTGGCGGGTTCATCGGCGCCAACGCCCGTTTCGTTGTGGCGCGTCTCGTTGGTGCCATGTTCGAGACGCGATTTCCACTTGGCACCTTTGTGATCAACATCAGCGGCTCGTTTCTGCTGGGCGTTCTCGGCACCATCGTCACGCAGAAGGCGCTGCCGAATTCGGAGTCGATGCGTGTGGCGCTCGGCGTCGGATTCCTCGGAGCGTACACAACCTTCTCGACCTTCGCATTCGAGACCCACGCGTTGTTCGACGACGGCTCCTGGTTGACCGCGACCACCAATATGTTCGCAAGCCTCTTCCTGGGGCTGGTGGCCGTCCGGGCGGGCATCGTGGTGGCGAAGACCTGGCTGACATGAGCTCGCGCCATGAAGATTGAAGCCGAGCAGGTTCTCTGTCGCTTTCAGCTGTCCAACTTCATCCGGCACGGCGTGTCGCCGCTCTACGAGTGGATCGTCGAGACGGCGCATCGCGAGGGTCTCCAGGGCGCGACAGTGCTCAAAGGCTTTTATGGCCTGCGCCCGGAGGGCTCGGTGCTCGAAGAACACAGGTGGTCCGTCTCGCAGGAATTGCCTGTCATCGTCGAAGTCGTCGATGAACCGGCGCGTATCGAGGCGCTCCTCGCGAAAGTCGAGCCGGTCTTCCGCGAGGGCGTCATCACTCTCGAGCGCGCGCATGTGCTGCTGTACCGCGCCGGCCGGTTCCAGACAGCAGCTTCGCTTACCGCCCGCAACATCATCGCGACGGTGCCGACCAGTGCCGCGACAGGAGTACGCACGATGAAACTGCCCGAGAACGGCGTGTTGCTGCGCATCTTCATCGGCGAGAGCGACAAGGAACCTGGCCGCGACCGGCCGCTGTATGAAGCGATCGTCCGTCGCGCCAGAGAAGCCCATCTCGCGGGCGCCACGGTCCTTCGCGGCCCGATGGGCTTCGGCCGCCACTCGCGGGTGCACACGGCGAAGCTCCTCGAACTCTCAACCGATCTCCC
>DASZFS010000198.1:0-8565 GCA_035939575.1 Vicinamibacterales bacterium
GCGGCCTGAAGACTCATGGCCGCGTGCAGTTGCCTCGCCCCAAGATCAAAGTTCTCAAGAGTTGGACAGGATCGTCAGAAATTGAGGGCGTAGGCAACTGCACGCGACCATGAGTCTTCAGGCCACCTCACAACTGCACGCGGACCATGAGTCTTCAGCCCACGCTCATCGCTCTGAATCCGGCCGTTGACGGACGGCTCACGCGCGCGCGATCTCTACGCGAACAGACCGGGGAACCGTGACGGGCTCGGCACGAACCCCGGGAAGACGGGCCGCGCGTCCGCCAGGCCCAGATGACGGACGACGATTTCGGCGAAGACGTCGCGGAAGTCTGTGGTGATGGCGAGATCACGGCCCTCGTACCGCTTGTCGGCAGCGAGCCCGGGCCACCGGCCGTACACTTTGCCTCCGCGCACGCCACCGCCAAGAATCATCATCGCGTTGCCGTGGCCGTGGTCGGTGCCGCGGTTGCCGTTTTCCTGCAGCGCGCGGCCGAACTCCGACATCGTCAACACGGCCACATCGGCCATGCGATCGCCGAGATCCGTGACCAGCGCGGCGATCGAGCGGGCGAAGTCATCGAGCCGCCCGGCCAGCTGTCCCTGTGTGGCGCCCTGGTTGACGTGCGTGTCCCAGCCACCCACGTCGGCGAACGCCACTTCGAGGCCCAGGTCGCTCTTGGTCAGCTGGGCGATCTGCTTGAGCGCCTGGCCGAAGGGACTCCGGGGGTAGTCGGCGCCGTGCTCGGGTTGATAGCGCGTCGGGTCGGCGTCGCGAAGCATCCGCATCGCGTCGAACGCCTCCCGGCCGGTGCCGTTCATGACGCGATCCGACGAGCTCGCGTAGGCAGCCTCAAACGCGTCGCCGCCGGCTCCACGCACGCCGAACTGCGCGATCTGGTTGATCGCCAGCGCGGGGGCCGGGCCCTGCAGCATGCGCGGCAGCTGCTGCGTCAGCGAGACGGCGCGGAACAGCGTTGCGTTCTCTTCCCGGCGGCTCTGAAGATACCGGTTGAGCCATCCGTCCGACGTGCTCTTCACGCCGGGTGTGCCGCTTTCCATGTAGTCCTGCGCGTCGAAGTGGGAGCGCGTGCTGTCAGGCGAGCCGCAGGCGTGGACGATGGCGAGATCGCGGGCATCCCAGAACGGCTTGAGGGGCTGCAGCCGCGGGTTGAAGCCGAAGAAGCCGTCGAGATCGACCGCGCCGTCCGCGGCGCCGTTCGGCCGGGGGATCGCGATGCTCGGCCGCAGCCGGTAGTAGTCGGCCTCGCCGAACGGAACGATCACACTCAGGCCGTCCACGGCGCCGCGCTGAAAGATCGCGATGAGGCGTTTCGCGCGCGCCGTTGGGGCGGCGGCGAACGCTGTCCGGGCGAGAAACGAGGGCGCGAAGCCGAGCGTGACCAGCGCGAACGCGCCGTCCTTCAGAAATACGCGTCTGGAAAGCATGACAAACCTCTAACCCTGAATGCCAACCGTCACGTTCAACGCCGTTGAAACTCCGGTGAGCCGATCGTCTGCGCAAGTGTCGTGTCTCCTGCCGAGAGCTTGACCGCGACGTTCATCCTCGCGACGAGCGCGCCCGTGTTGATCCACGCGTCGGCGGTGTCCTTGTACCCGGTCGGCGGCTGGCACTGGTAGAGCGGCATGCCCAGCTCCTGCATCGTGCGGACGAACGGCCGTGCGTCCTGGACATCAGTGCCCGCGGTCCGCAGCGCGCTGGCAAGAAACTCGAACGGAGTCTTGGCCTTGGCATTGATCGCGTCTGTCGAGAGGAATTCCGGCGACAGCAGGATCGTCCGCGTCACCTCCCGCAGGTCGCCGCTCGTCTCACGGAAGCGCGCGGCGGCGCGATCCACCAGCGCGGCCGGCGGTGCGTCGCTGACGAACCGCCGAGCGAGCTTCGTCGCGATGAAGCGCGCCGTGGACGGGTGCTTTGCGAGAATGTCCAGGACCTGCTCGCCGTCCGATTCGCCGCCTCCCGGCTTGATCACGTGCCCGAGCACGACTTTTTGCCCCATGTCGTGCAACTGCGGGCGGAAGACGAAGCGCCCGCCGTTCCGCGGGTTTTCGATTGTCCAGCCGGTGAACGCCCGCGCGACCTCGGTCACGTCCTTCTGCGTATAACCGCCGTCGACGCCGAGCGTGTGCAGCTCGAGCAGCTCGCGGCCATAGTTCTCGTTCAGCCCTTTCGGGGCGTTCTTGCCCTGCGGTGGCTGGCGCACGGCGCCTGGAACAACGACGCGGCCCCCAAACGGGCCGCGCGCGATGCGCGGCGGCGTCACGATCGGGTGCACGCCGTTTGGATCGACGCTCATCCAGTTGTCAAGGTAGAAGAGCATCGCGGGGCTTTTCGCCGTTGCTTCGAGCAGATCGCGGAACGAGCCGAGCACGTGCGGGCGGATCACCTCGCGCTCGTACTCGGTCAGCATGAAGCGATCGCGACCCTTGCGGGCGTCAACGTTGAAGTGGTTGAACCAGAAATCGGTGAGGACCTCCTGAAGCTGACGCTCGCTGTAGACGGCGCGCAGCAGCTTCTGCTCGCTCAGCTCGACGACGATGCTGTTAGCGCGCTGCTGGATGGGGGAGGGCATCTTCGGCGCATCTGGATCGTCTGCCTGCTTCTGCTTCTGGTCGCGGCGCGCCTCCATCAGCGGCTGTTCGAACTGTACCGAGATGTCGTGCGTGCTCATGCCGATGGTCGTCAGGCCTGCGAGCCGCCTGGCGACTTCGTCGTCGCGAATCCGGTCCGGGCGAAGTTGCTCGTCGAGATAGCGCTGGATTCCCATGGCGCGCACGCGCTCGACGTCGCCGCTTCGAGGTCCGAACGCGACGCGATTCAATACATGGGTCACCGTGCGGTCGTCGGGCGGCGCTGGGCCGGCCGCAGCAGCGGCCGCCGTGCAGGCCAGTGCCAAGACGAGAACTTGCTTCATCATCAGGTTAGACCAGCTCAGCTGGGCAGACGTTTAAAATTGACGTCTAGAATTGTCCGGGGTCCGGCCCCAGACGACCCGATGGCAATCCTGACACAGGCGACCGGCGTCCTTCTGGAGCAAACGCTCGACGCGACGTATCCACACTGGCACGATGGCCTCAGCCGGGCGGCGTACGGGCGGTGGTTCACGGCCCAATTGGCCACGCCGTGGGGGCGGCGTCACCTGACCCGGTGGGCCCTGGTTGAGGGCGAGCAGCTGCTTGCCGTGGCCAAGTTATACGATTTCAGCGCAACTCTCGATGGCCGGTCAATCCGCGTCGCAAGCATCGGCGCGGTCTTCACGCTGCCTGCCTACCGTGGGCGGGGCGTCGCCACCGAGCTCATCACCCGCGTGGTGGAGAAGGCGACGCGCGAGGGCGCCGACCTCGCGCTGCTGTTCTCCGAGATCGATCCCGTCTTTTATCTCCGCCTCGGCTTCGACCCGATCCTGCTCCCGGAACTGTCGCTCCGCGTCGTCGAGGACGAGCGCCACGGCGCTCCCGCCACAATGGTGCGCGCCGGTGACGACCGGGATCTGCCGGATGTCGTCGCGATGGACGCGGCGCGATCCGGACCGTTCCGGTTTCATCTCAGGCGCGATCGCGATCTGGCGCACTACGCGATCGCGAAGAAACGTCTGCTCGCCGGCCTGGCGCCGGCGGGCGCGCGCGAGCTTCGATGGTTCATCGCGGAAGAGGGCGCCTCTGCCGCGGCGTACGTCGTCATCAGCGTGAAGGACAGCGCGTGGACGATCGAAAGCTGCGGCGATCGGGATCCCTCCGGGGCACGCATCGGGGCGATTCTGCAGGGCCTCGTCGCCCGCGATCCGGCTGAAAAGCGGCCAGCCATACGAGCGTGGCTGCCGTCCACGCTCCGTCCACCTCAGCTGACCGTGTTGAGCGCCGACGCGGCGACGGATGTGATGATGATCCGCGCGCTGACCGACGCGGTCCGTCTCGCTCCCCGGATCGCTCCCGAGGACGTGATGTACTGGAAGGCGGACGCTGTTTGAGAAGTGAGAAGTGAGAAGTGAAACGTCAGGACGCGGTCTGCAGCTTGAGATCCAGTGTCTTCGTTTCCCCGTCGTTGATGGAGAACGCCGTCGCCTTCGTGTGAATGCGCTCGAGCAATTCCGGATCGCCAGCTTCGCCGGAGTCGACGTAGTCGAGCGCGATGGCGTAGTACTTGCCGGCGGGCAGCGCGCGAATCTCGAAGCGGCCGTCCTGGTCAGGACGACCACCACCGCGGTAGCGGGAATTGCCGCTCCATTGGTCGCGGTCCTGCGAGAACACCATGACCGTGTAGTCCCTGGCGAGCTCCCCGCGGGAGTTGGTCACAAGACCCGAGAGGTCGGACGGGTGGTTTGTCAGCTCCACCTCGATGCCGCTCGCATCGCCCCCGGCCGTGAACTCCAGGCCTGAGTCGGTGACGTCGATTCCATTGTGGCGTACGGCTCTCAGCGCCCAACCCGGCGCGGGTTGAGCGGTGAGCCGGAACTTGCCTGGCGACACCTTCAGCTCGAATGTGAAGTCGTCCTTTACGACTCCCCCGCCGCCACCCATCATCATCATCGAGTCGTCCGGATTCACCGCCGTGGTGAACAGGCGGATTGGCAATCGAAGCAATTGCGCCGCCGCGGCGTCCTGAGCGACCACCCGGCCGGTTGCGGTCACCATCTTCGAGGTCATCAGGTGGACGCCGCTGATGTCGTCCCCGCTGGCGGTCACGTCGGCCACTGCGAATTCAACGTCCCCGCTGGCCGAGAAGCCGACGTTGGCGCGCAGCGAGTAGTCTCCGGGTGCAACTCCGGAGATCGTGAACGTCCCATCGGGTTTGATCTGTGCGTTGGCCGACGGCCCAAAGAACATACCGCTCCCACCGCGCGGCATTGCCATCACATTGCCCATCGCGACCGGCCGGCCTTGCGAGTCAGCCACGGATCCAGAGATCCTCGAGGTACGCTCCGTGATGAGCGTCATGTTGACGTCGCTCACCGACTGGCCGAGGTCCACTTTGATGCGCTGCGCCTCGGCTGGACTCGCGGTGCCGGGGTAGTACGTCTGGGCGTATCCGGTGCGTTCGTCGGAATCGCCGAACGAGAAATTCCGCATCATGGCCGAGAGGTAGTACTGACCGGGCGGCAGCCCGAACAACCTGAATTCACCGATGTCGTTCGTTGACGCGAACCGGCCGGTCGGCACGAGGCGGCGGCGCCCCTGCACGAATTGCGATCGCATCGACGCCACCTGCACATCAGCAGCCGGTTCGCCGTACTCGTCGACGACGCGGCCGGTGATGACGCTGCCGCGCGGCAGGACGAAATCGATCTTCTCGACCGTCTGGCCGTCGGGGACCTCGAGCGGCTTGCCGCCCTCGAACGCTCGCGTCTGCCCGTATTGCAGGGAAACGAAGCTGCCCTTGCTCGCGCTGATGTTGTACCGGCCCGCAGGCAGGTCCTTGAACTCGAACGCGCCTTTCTCGTCAGTGGCCGTGACGCGGTTCTCACGGAACTCACTTGACGTGGCGCGTACCTGGGCCCGGCGAAGCGGCGCGCCGTTTTCAGCGGCGACCACATGGCCGCGGATACGAGCGGTGCCGGTTTTTGCGGTCGTGTCGCGAGCGGGTGCCGGTTGCGCAGGGGCGCCGGGCGACGCCTGGATGACCACCGTCTGCTGTGAGAATGCCGACTCCGACACGAGAAACGCGGCCACGAGCAACGAAGCTACTCGCACCATCGGGCACCTCACACCGAGCGGGTCAAGTCGACGGAACTTTAACGGGGGTCCAACTTCCTGCCGGCGTCAAGACTGTCGAAGTTCAGCAGCGCGTTGAGTACCAGGAAATAGCTCCCTTGCGTCTCGCCGCGCCAGACGGGGTTGTTCGAGAATGCGACGACGTGGCCCTTGCCGAGTGGCACGTCGACGACCGCTGCATGCTGCGCGATCTCACCGCCGTTCTCGACCAGCCCTGACACGAGCAGCTCTCGCGTGTCCGCGTACCGCAGGATGACGCGCGGCCTCGCGGCAGGCGGGATCACGCTGACCCCGTTCCGCAATTGCTCCTCAGTGAGCGGCACGGCCTGCCAGACGTCCACGCGCGCCTCGCGCGGGACGTCGGCCTCGGGGGGTCCTACGCGGCCTTGAGGCGTATCCGGATCGTCAGGCGTCCCGCGCCCTGTCGGCCGGTTCCCGCCGTCGTCGGGACCGAGGCGACGGCCGCCCCTTCCGCCGACGATGCTCGAGATGTTGAAGATTGGCCCGTTGTCGCACCAGATGGCGAGGTTGTCGCTGTATCCGTACGCAATCGGGCTCGCGTCATCCACTAGTTTCGATCGCACGGCGCTGCCGACGATGCGGAGGCGCTGGCGCGGCGTGGTCGACAGCCCCGGCGTCAAGCCGCTGGAGACGGCGAGGTCCGCTGTGTCCATTGACGCAATCAACAGGCCGCCTTTGCGGACGAAATCCTGAAGGTGCTGCACCCCGGCCCACCCGAGCCCCGGCCGCATATCATCGGTCTCATCTTCAGACCCCAGATTCGGGGTTTCGGCCGTCTTCTTCCATGGCAGGGCGTTGCCGAACATCGGCAGGCCGTTCACAATGCCTTCGACCCCCCGCCCGACCGGTGGAAAGACGACGGCGTCGAACCTCGCGTTGAGGTTGTCGTCGGCGGCCACGGCCTGCGTGCTGATGTAGGAATACGGAACGTGCGCGAGGTCGAACGCCTGGCGCCACCAGCCCTCCGTCTGGGTTGTCTGCCAGGTGTGGAGGATCGCGATACGCGGCGTCCGAACCGGATGGGCCTTCACGGACGGCGCCGACATCACTGCCGTTGCGCTCATGCCGAGCTCCTCGACGGCGTTCTTCAGCTCGGTGGAGCTGGCGCCCTTGATGATGAAGCTGCCGCGGCCGAATTTCTGGCCGGCCGCTTCGAAGGGCTCCTCCGCGGCGTCGAACGACGCGTCCTTGAGCTTGTATCGCAGCGTCGCCAGCGCGGTATCGGCGCTGTGATTGACCAGGAACACCGTTCCCGTATTCGTTACGCTGCCCGTCACTTCGCCCTTCGGGCGCACCGGCGCGCTGATTTTCTCGATGGGGACGTCGAGCAGCTTGACATCGGTGACGCGAACGGCCTGTACGTTGAAGAGCTCCGGGAAGGTCCAGCCGGTGTCATCGTACGGCGTCCGCTGCGGATCGTTCGGGCTCCAGTACTGGTAATCGAGCAGCGAATCGGCGATGCGGCTGTAGGGCTGGTCCATGCGGACGATGTACGAGCCGGCGGGGAAGGTGCGCGGCGCCGGTTGATTCCGGTTTGTCGAAGGCTTCGATGCCCGGTCGTCCTCGGGGCGGCTCTGGGCCTGGCGGGGCACGGCTGCATCCCGCCCGTCGAGCCCGTTCACCGCGCTCGGCCCGCTCTGCGCCCGCTCGTCTGAAACGCTCGCGGCGGTTCCATCGGTTGTTGTGACGGGGCGCGCGGCGGGTTTCTTCGCCGGCGCCGTCACCGTAAACGCGGCGGTTGCGCGCGAGATCTCGACCCCCTGCTTCTGCAGTGTCCGCAGCAATTCAGCCTGTGCGCCGGTCCGGCCCTCGTCGGCGGGGAACACATAACCTGCAGGTCCCTCGGTCTTTGCCTTGAGGATCGAACGCTTGCTCTTGAGATAGAAGTTGCGAAGGAAGAGGCGGCCGTTACCCGCGAAGTAGTGCAGCGAGGTGAGCAGGCCGGTCTCCTCGTAGTTGTTGTTGTTACGCTGCGACCAGACCGTTTTCGGGAGCGGCGGGTTCTGCTTGTACCAGGTGCGCGCGTACTCGTCGGGGCGGAGCTCGCGTTCCACCGTATCGGCACCGCCGTTTCCGAATGTCTCGTAGAGGCGGCTGATGCCGTTGTGCAGCGCGGCGATGAACATCAGGTAGCCGGGAGACCAGGTATCGAAGTTGCCGTGCGTGAACACGCCTGGCATCCCGAACTTCGTCATCTCCGACACGTTGTTCCAACCGATCATCTGCCACTCGTCCGCGAGGATGGGGTCGATCCAGGCGTTGTACGGACCGTCGCCGACGGTGTTGTCGTAGAGATACGGCACGGACTCGTGCAGGTCGTGGAGCACCTGCGGGTGCCATTGCATGTAGGCGTTGATCACATTCTCGGTCAGCTTCAGCGTGACGCCCATCGCATCGCGGTTATTGTCATGAGCGACGTACTTGCCCCAGTACACGAGGTTCGGCCAGTTCTGCCCGGGGTGCGCGAGGTGCCACTTGTAGACATCGACCATCTTGTCGCGCCCGTCCACCTCCACAATGGGCGTGATGAGCGTGATGAGGTTGTTGCGGATCGACTTGATGTATTCGTGGTCGTCGACCGCGAGCCTGTAGGCAAGCTCCATGAGCGCGGTGGGCGATCCGGTCTCGGGTGAGTGGATGGTTCCCGTGATGTAGTAAACCGGCGTGGACGCCGCGATGAGCTTCTCGGCCAGCGCGTCGTCCATCGAGATCGTCCGTGGATCGGCGAGCTTCGAGAGCCGGTCGCCGTTTTCCTGGAGCTTCGCCATCAGTGCCTCGGACGCAACGGCGACGGCGATCATTTCGCGGCCTTCCT
>DASZFS010000199.1:0-5384 GCA_035939575.1 Vicinamibacterales bacterium
CGCAACGGCAAGGTCGTCGGCTCGCGGATCATCGGCCAGGCGTTTTCGTCGGCCGGCTATTTCCGATCGCGTCCGTCGGCCGCGGGCACGGGATACGACGCGGCGAACTCGGGCGGCACGAACCTGGGACCGACCAACCGCAAGCTCGTCGAGTCGGTGAAGACCGCCGTCGATGCCGCGAGGGCGGAGAATCCGTCGATGCCTGTACCGGTCGATCTGGTGACCTCGTCGGCGTCCGGGCTCGATCCACACATTTCCCCGGCGGCGGCGGCATTCCAGGTGCCGAGGGTGGCCCGGGAACGGCGCGTTGCGCAGGACGAGATCCGCCGCATCGTCGCGGAGCACACGACAGGACGGCAGCTTGGATTCCTCGGGGAACCGGTCGTGAACGTTCTGGAGGTGAATCTGGCGCTGGACGATCGCTATCCGTTGGCGCGGTAACGTCGAGTGTCGGAGACGACTCCCTCCGCGGCCGAGTCGCTGCTGGCCCGGGTCAAGGCCGAGGGCCAGGCGCGGCTTCGTGTGTACATCGGCGCTGCGCCAGGCGTCGGCAAGACCTATCGCATGCTGGAGGACGCGCTGGAACTGCGGCGCCAGGGTCTCGATGTCGTCATCGGCTTCATCGAAGCGCATGGCCGCGCCGAAACGCTTGCGCGCATCGGCGATCTGGAGCAGGTGCCGCTGCGTGAGATCGCGTATCGCGGCGTGACGCTGAAGGAGATGGACCTGGCGGCCGTGAAAGCCCGCGCGCCAGGGATAGCGGTCGTGGACGAGCTCGCGCACACCAACGCGCCGGGATCGGCGCATGAGAAGCGGTACGAGGACGTGCTGGATCTGCTCGATGCGGGCATCAACGTCATCACGGCCGTCAACATCCAGCACATCGAGGGCCTCAACGACGTCATCGCATCGACCACGGGCGTCCGCGTGCGCGAGACGATCCCGGATTGGGTGCTGAAGCGCGCGGACGAGGTCGTCAATGTCGACGTGTCCGTGGAGACGCTGCGCGCGCGGCTGCGTCAGGGCAAGATCTACGACGCCGCCAAAGTCGAGCAGGCCCTGAGCCACTTCTTCCGGAAGGGCAACCTCACGGCGCTGCGCGAGCTCGCGCTGCGGCAGCTCGCCTCGGACCAGGCCGGAAAGGCACAAGCGTACCGGGACCGCGAGGGCCTCGAGCGGCCGGTGATTCCCGAGAAGGTCATGGTCGCGATGGCGTCGCGCGGGAGCGCGCGGACGCTGCTGCGGGTCGGGTCGCGGATCGCCGGCCGATTGGCGACCGACTGGTACGCCGTCTACGTCGAGACACCGAAGGAGGAACCCGGACGGATCAATCCACACGACCACGTCGCGCTGGCCGACAACATCCGGTTCGCGCAGCAGGTTGGCGCGAAGGTGGTGAAGCTCAGGGGATCGCGCGTCGCGGATGCGCTGGTCGACTTCGCCAAGCGGGAAGGGATCACGCACGTCATCTTCGGCCAGTCCGCCCGATCGCGTTGGGACCTGCTCCTGCACGGCTCAATCGTCGACCGGTTCCTCCGCGAGGTGCGCAACGCGACCGTCCAGATCGTACCGGTAGACGGCGGGCCGTCGGGCGCAGACGACGATTCACTGGATGGGTGACGATGAGCCTGCGCGCGAAGTTGATGGTCGGATACCTGGGGTTCGTGGTGGCGCTCGGCGTGCTCGGCGCCTGGAGCGCCCGGACGCTCAATCAGATGAGCGCGGTGGCCGGGCGGATCATCGCCGAGAACTACGATTCGGTGGTCGCCGCGCAGGACATGAAAGAGAGCCTCGAGCGAATTGACTCGGCGGCGCTCTTTGCGCTCCTCGGCGAGGCCGGACGCGCGCGGGCGCAGGCGGCGACGCATCGCTCACGGTTCGACGAAGCCCTGACGAAGGCAGCGGCCAACATCACGGAAGTGGGGGAGGCCGACGTGGTCAACGCGATCCGGTCCGGACGCGACGACTACTTTCGGCGGCTCGACGAGTTCTTCCAATCGTCGACCCCGCTGCCCGCGCTGTACTTCAGCGCGCTCGAGCCGCGGTTCACCAGCGTGCGCGCATCGTGCGACGCGCTTCTGCGCATCAACCAAGAGGCCATGCGGCGCAAAGCCGGCGCCGCGTCGCAGAGCGCGAGGCGGGGGTTCCTGATCACGCTCGGGCTGGTGGTCGCGCTCATGGTTGCGGGGGTCGGCGTGGAACTGAGCCTGTCGCGCGCCATTCTCGATCCCGTGCGGCAGCTGACGGCTGCCACCACGCGCATGGCGGGAGGGGAACTGGATACGACCGTGCCGGTGCGGTCGGCCGACGAAATCGGGACGCTCGCGACCGGTTTCAACCGGATGGCCGAGCGGATCCGCGAGCTGCGGCGATCGGATCTTGGCCGCCTGCTCGTCGCGCAGCAGACGACCGAGGCCGCGATCGACTCCATTTTCGACCCGGTGCTCGTGACCGATGGGAATGCGCGCCTCATCCGCATCAACCCGGCCGGCGAGCGGCTTTTCGGCGCGCGTGCGGAGGTCCTCGGCAAGCCGATTGGCGACGTCGCGCATGATGTTCGGGTCGCCCAGGCGGTCAGCGACGTCCTCCGGTCGCAGGCGCCGGTCGCGTCGGAGAGCGCGTCAGCCGTGCTGCCGTGGGCGGTCGATGGATCGCCGCGCGCGTTCAGCGTGCGAGCGACACCGATGCGCGACGTCGATAACCGGCTCGTCGGTGTCGTCACGCTGCTCGAGGACATCACGCACCTGAACGAGATCAGCCGTTTGAAGTCGGAGTTCATCGCGGCGGCGTCCCACGAGCTGCGGGCGCCGCTGACGAGCGTCCAGATGGGCATCCATCTGCTGCTCGAGGACGGAGCGGCACCGCTGACCGATCGGCAGCTCGAGATCCTGACGGTCTGCCGCGAGGACACGGCGCGGCTCGATCGGTTGATGCGCGAGCTGCTCGACCTGTCCAAGATCGAGTCCGGCGATCAGACGCCGGCGCGCGCGGCGGTTCGCGCCTCGACGCTCGTCCGAGACGCCGTGGAGTCACTGCGCTTCCAGGTCGAGGCGCGTGGCATACGCCTGGTGGTCGACGCCGCCCCCGACTTGCCGGTGGTGGCGGCTGACCGCGGGCAGATCGAGCGGGTGATCGCGAATCTCATCAGCAACGCCATGCGCGCGACAGCGGCGGATGGGACGATCAGCGTCACGGCGGTGTCGCGCGACGGCGAGGTGGCCATTGCCGTGGCTGACACCGGCGTGGGAATCCCGCGGGAGTTCCTCCCGCGGGTCTTCGAGCCGTTCGTGCAGGTGCCCGGCGCATCGGCTGGTGGCGCGGGGCTGGGTCTCGCGATCTCGCGGCGGATCGTCGAAGCCCACGGCGGGCGGCTGAGCGTGCAGTCAGAAGCGGGAAAGGGGTCGACGTTCACGTTCACCGTTCCGATCGCGCAGGAGGCTCGCGCATGAGGCTGCTGATCATCGACGACGAGCCGCACATCCGTCAGATGATGCGGCTGACGCTCGAGGTCAGCGGCTATGCCGTGGATGAAGCCGCCAGCGGGGAGGACGGCCTGGCGCGCTTCGGCGACGGCCGCGCGCACGACGCGGTCCTCCTCGACCAGAGAATGCCGGGCCTCGACGGCCTCGAAACGCTCCGCCGGCTGAAGACGCGCGCGCCGGACGCGCGCGTGCTGATGGTCAGCGCGTTCGCGTCGGTGGAACTCGCCGTGGATGCCATGAAGCTCGGCGCCGGCGACTTTCTGCGCAAGCCCATGACGCCGGACCGGCTGCGGGGAGCGGTCGCTGCGATGCTGCGCGACGCGCGGACCCCAGCGCCCGCTCAGGCTCGGCCGTCTGTCGCGACGCTGACGTTGAACGGGTTTGAGATCAGCCGCGCGGACGAAGAGCGCGGGGGCGAGGATGCCGGCCATCGCTTTCTCGTGCGGCATCCCGATGGCGCGCAAACGGCCGTCGTCGTGACAATCGCTGACGAGGCCGTCGCGCGTGTCAAGCGGCTGACCCAGCGGGACCTGCGTGCTGACGGGGGTTTCTGGCGTGCGCAGGCCGAACGGGCGCTCGCGGCACACTTGTGGAGCGAAGGCGAGCCTCCGCCGGGCGGGCAGCTGATCCTGCACGACGTGTCGCGCGACGACCTCGACGTCGCACTCGCGTGGCCCGCGGACTGAAGCGTCTGCGATACCATGCGGGCGTGCCGATCACACTGACATTGCAGATCAAGCGCCTTGCTCATGCCGAGGGGCTGCCGCTTCCGGCGTACATGACCGATGGCGCGGCGGGCATGGACTTGCATGCCGCGGTCCCGGATGATGTGCTGCTGGCGCCTGGATCGGTTGTCCTCGTGCCGACCGGGCTCGAGGTCGCCATTGCCGATGGCTTCGAAGGGCAGGTGCGGCCGCGGTCAGGGCTCGCGGTCAAGCACGGCATCAGCCTGCCCAACACGCCGGCGACCATTGACGCGGACTACCGCGGCGAGGTTCGCGTGCCGCTCATCAACCTGGGCCGCGAGCCGTTTGTCATCTCGCGCGGCATGCGGATCGCGCAGCTCGTCGTCGCGCCGGTCGTGCGCGTGTCGTGGGAGGAGGTGTCCACGCTGCCGTCGACGTCGCGCGCCGGCGGCGGGTTCGGCCATTCCGGTGTGTGATGTACGCCGGCGGTCGTAGCTGCTATACTTTTCGGGCCGCATGCCGGAGGTTTCCGCTCAGATCGAGATTCCCAAGCGCGCGCTGTTCAAGGCGGCCGAGGTGTGCGATCTGGTCAAGGTGCAGCCGTACGTGCTGCGGTCGTGGGAGGTCGAGTTTCCGGATCTGGGCGTGTCGAAGAACGCCGGCGGGCCTCGGGTGTACCGGCGCACGGATGTGCAGCAGGTGCTGCGAATCAAGCACCTGGTGCTCGTCGACGGCTTGACGCTGGCGGGTGTGCGGCGCAAGCTGGAAGAGGAGACGGCGCCGGTCGGGGCCGATGCGCCGGCGATTGACGAGCTGATCGGGCAGAACGCGCGCGAGCGGCTCACGGTTGTGAAGCGCGGGCTGCAGTCGATTCTCGATCTGCTCGCGCGGGTGTCGAACGGCGATGACTTCCACGACGACTTTCACCTGGCGGCGCCCCCAGCGCCGCCGGCGCGGAAGTCGAGGGCGCTACCCCTGTCGCGCGCGAAGGCGGCGCGAGGACGGTCGCAGCCGAGCAAGCGCGCCGCACGCAGGAAACGCTGAAATGAATCGGGATGTAGCGCAGCCTGGATAGCGCACCTGACTGGGGGTCAGGGGGTCGCCGGTTCGAATCCGGCCATCCCGACCATTATTTGAGCTTCTCAAGGGTTCACGGTAACAGTTCGAAGCCCTTGGGAGGTTCACGATGCCGGAAGCAATTCAGTTCCCCCAAAAG
>DASZFS010000200.1:0-3766 GCA_035939575.1 Vicinamibacterales bacterium
GGCCGGAAAGCAAAGCGGGCGAACCGTAAGACGGTCGCCGGCCAAACTGTGGGTCGGCGCCGGAATCGCGATCGCGGCGGCCGGCGTAGCGTGGCTGGCCTATTCCCAGTGGGAAGGCGAGGTCGCCGGACATCCGCCGCCCCCGGCACCGCCGCAAGTCGTGGTGAGCAAGCCGCTCGAACGCGAGCTTGATGCGCAGCTGGGCTTCCTCGGCCAATTCTCGGCAGTTGACCAGGTCGAGCTGCGCGCCCAGGTCGGCGGCACGCTGACGGAAATCCATTTCAAGGACGGCGACATCGTCCACAAGGGCGAACTGCTCTTCGTCATCGACCCGGTTCCCTACGAAATAAGACTGGCCCATGCCACTGCCCAGCTCGAAAGTGCCACCGCGCGGCTCGAGCTCGCCAACCGCGAGCTCGCACGCGCCCAGGCGCTGAAGCGCACCGATGCCGGGACGGCCCAGAACGTCGACCGGCGCGCGGCGGATGAGCGGGCCGCACAGGCTTCAGTGGACGACGCTAAGGCTCAGATCCGGGACGCTCAGTTCGACATCGAGCACTGCCGCATCACGGCACCTTTCACCGGGCGCATCGGCACGCATCTGGTCTCCGTCGGCAACCTGATTGCCGGCAGCCGGGCCGCGACCAGTCCTACGACCTTGCTCGCGACGCTCGTCTCGATCGATCCGATCTACCTCAACTTCGACATGAGCGAGTCCGACTACCTCGCGTTCTCGCGAGAGCACGCGAAGCAGAAGGGTGCCCTCGTCGACAAGGTCGAAGTGGCTCTCGGCGACGAGACGGAATTCCCGCGACGAGGCATGCTCGATTTCGTGGACAATGTGCTCGACCGGTCGAGCGGCACGCTCCATGCCCGCGCCACCGTTCCCAATACCGATTTGCTCCTGACACCCGGCGAGTTCGCCCGCGTGCGCCTGGTCGTCGGCACCCCGGTCGCGACGCTCCTGGTGCCTGATTCAGCGGTGCTCCCTGACCAGTCCGAGCACATGGTTCTGACGGTATCGCCGGATGGCACGGTGGCACCCAAGCAAGTCCAGATCGGCGACATCCGCGGCGGCCTGCGCGTGATCCGGTCCGGCCTCGCACCGACCGACAAGGTGATCATCGAGGGCATCCCCTACGCAGCACCGGGCTCGAAGGTCGCCCCGCAGGACGGCGCGATCCAGTTCGCCGCCGCCGACGGCTAGCCCCAAAATGCGCCTCACCCATTTCTTCATCGATCGCCCGCGCTTTGCGACGGTGCTCAGCATCTTTGTCACCTTGCTCGGTCTCGGCGCGCTCGCAGTCCTGCCGGTCGCCCAGTATCCGGAGATCGTCCCGCCGACGGTGCAGGTCACGACCTCCTATCCCGGGCGCCTCCGCCGACACGGTGGCCCGCACTGTCGCGACGCCGCTCGAGCAGCAGATCAACGGCGTCGAGAACATGCTCTACCTGAGCAGCCAATCGACGGGCGACGGCAATCTCACCATCATCGTGACGTTCCGCATCGGCATGGACCTGAACGTCGCGCAGATGCTGACCCAGAACCGCGTGCAGGACGCCTTGCCGCGCCTGCCGGAGGACGCGCAGCGTCTGGGCGTTCAAGTCCGCAAGGCGACGCCCAGTATCCTGCTCGCCGTCCATCTCTATTCGCCCGACAAGTCGCGCGACACGCTCTACCTGTCGAACTACGCGACCCTGCACATCAAGGACGCGCTCGCCCGCCTGCAAGGTGTCGGCGACGTGCAGTTCCAGGGTGCGCGCGAATATGGCATGCGCATCTGGCTCGATCCGGACAAGGCTGCGGCCCACGACATCAATGCCAGCGAGGTGCTCTCGGCTCTCCGCGCGCAGAACCTGCAGGTCTCGGCCGGCATCCTGAACCAGCCGCCAACCCCGGGCGACGAGGCCTACCAGATCAATGTCGAGACGCTCGGCCGGCTGACCACGCCCGACCAGTTCGCCGACATCATCGTCAAATCCGACAGCCGGGGGCGCGTGACCCGTGTCCGCGACATCGGACGGGTGGAGGTCGGCGCCGCCGACTACGGCAGCACGACCTACATGGACCACAGCAATGCCTCGACGCTGCTCGTCTATGCGGAGCCCGGCGCCAACTCGCTCGCGGTCGAGCATGAGGTCCTGGCGACGGTGCAGGAGCTGAAGAAGGATTTCCCGGCCGGGGTCGACTCCATCATCATCTACGATCCGACGATCTTCATCGCCAAGTCGGTCAACGAGGTCATCCTCACGATCTTCGTTGCGATCCTGCTGGTCGTCGGCGTGGTGTTCGTGTTCCTGCAGAGCTGGCGCGCGACGATCATTCCGGTCATCGCGATCCCGGTCTCGCTGGTCGGGACCTTCACGGTCCTCGCGGCGTTCGGCATCTCGCTCAACAACCTGTCCCTGTTCGGCCTCGTGCTCGCGGTCGGCATCGTGGTCGACGACGCGATCGTCGTGGTCGAGAACGTCGAGCGCAACATGCGCGCCGGGATGTCGCCGCTGGAGGCCGCCCATCGCACGATGGACGAAGTCGGCGGGGCGCTGATCTCGATCGCGCTCACGCTCTGCGCCGTCTTCGTGCCGTCCGCCTTCCTGTCCGGCATCTCCGGCTTGTTCTTCCGCCAGTTCGCGGTGACGATCTCGGCCTCGACGGTCATCTCCTGCTTTGTCTCGCTGACGCTCAGCCCCGCGCTCTGCGCCGTGCTGTTCAAGCCGCACTACGTGCACGACGACTCCCACGCCAATCCCGCGCAACGCCTCCTGCACGGGGCGTTCGATCGGTTCAATCGCGGCTTCGACCGGCTCTCCTCCGGCTACGGGAGCCTGACCCGTCGCTTGGTGCGCGGCGTCGCCATCGTCCTCGTGGTCTATGTCGGGCTGATTGGGATCGCCGGCGTCGAGTTCGCGAATACTCCCACCGGGTTCATCCCGGAACAGGACCAGGGCTATCTCATCTCCGTTGTCCAGCTGCCGCCGGGTGCTACCTTGGACCGGACCGAGAAGGTCGTCCGGCGCGGGATCGACATCATCCTGGGGACGAAGGGCATCGAGCATGTGGCGCCCTTCGCCGGCCTCGATGCCACGACCTTCACGGTCGCCTCGAACGCCGGAACGATCTTCTCCGGTTTGCCGTCGCTCTATAATCACGAGCTGCCGGGCGGGAACGCGAACACGGTCCTGGCCGATCTCCGCAAGCGCCTGTCGGTCATCAAGGATGCCTTTGTCCTGACCATCCCGCCACCGCCGGTCCAGGGCCTCGGCAGCGCCGGCGGCTTCAAGATGATGCTGGAAGACCGCGCCGGGCTCGGCTCCGAAACGCTCGTCAAGGCCGCTCACGCGCTCGTCGCCGCGGCCAACAAGGACCCGGACTTCGCCGGCGTGTTCACGCTGTTCAACACCGGCTCGCCGTCGGTTTACGCCGACATCGATCGCCTGAAGGCCGAAAAGGTGGGCCTCACGCCGACCGATGTCTTCTCCACGCTCCAGGTTTATCTCGGCTCGCAGTACGTCAACGACTTCAACTATCTCGGCCGGAGCTACGAGGTCGTCGTCCAAGGCGACGGGGCGTTCCGGCGCACGACGCAGGACATCTCTCGCCTCAAGGCCCGCAACACGGCCGGCGAGATGGTGCCGATCGGAACGGTGGCACAGCTCAAGGACAACACGATCCCCTACCGCGTGCCGCGCTACAACCTGTTCCCTGCGGCCGAGGTCCAGGGCGTGGCGGCGCCGGGTGTCGCCACCGGCACGGCGCTGCATCGGA
>DASZFS010000201.1:0-3635 GCA_035939575.1 Vicinamibacterales bacterium
ACCGAGACGTTCGCGGTCGATGAAAGCTGGCTGTCCAAGCGGCCTCGAGCCAGGAGTGTTGGCGCTCATTGGAAAACGCGCAAATGTGAACCGAGGTTGATCGTCCTCTCGAGCCGTCCGTGATCACGTCGCCTCAAGCTATCGTGGGAGCGTTCCATTTTGGAGCGGGATCGTGTTCGGCGAGCCAACCGAGGAGCTCGCCACCTGTGTGGTCATCGAAGAGCGTGTGGAGAAATTGGTACGTGCGATCGACGATGTCGATCATCAGCTGTTTCATTTCCTCATCATTGAAACGGGAAACCCGGGGCCACGGAATCGAGCCAAACGGGCTGGTGACCGTCACGTCCGCATAATCGCCGGTGGCCGACGATGGGGCGATCCCGGCATGCAGGTCCTCCAGCTGCGAATTGCGGACGCACTGGAGGACGAGGTACTTGGCCAGACGTTGCTGGAGGACCGCGTTGGCGCGAATGGCGTCGAGATGCGTCAGGTGTTGGGGCATAGCGGGTCAGGCCTTCGAGGGGCGCTTCCTGTCGTTGCCTTCAGCCGGGGCGCGACGCGCCTGCTGGGCGAGTTCCGCTTCGCGCAGCCGATAACTCTCGCCCTCGATGGGAATAATCTCCGCATGATGGGTGAGCCGATCAATGAGCGCCACGGCACAGGCCGCGTTCGGAAACACCATGTTCCATTGCTTGAACGGCAAATTCGTCGTCACGACCAGGGATCGGTGTTCGTAGCGGCGGCTGACCACTTGAAACAGCAGGTCCGCCGCGTGGGCATCGTAGCCGAGATAGCCGATTTCATCGACGGCGAGCAACGCGGGTTTGGCGTAACTGCGGAGGCGCCGCTCGAGCGCGCGGGCGGTCTCCTGCCCATTGAGATCGAGTAAGAGCTCCGACGCCGTCAGAAAGCGGGCGGAATGCCCGGCCAGGATCGCCTGATGGACGAGATTCTTCGCGAACAGGGTCTTCCCCAGGCCGTGCGGCGCGACAAAGATGACGTTCTCGCCTTTGGCCAGGAAGTCGAGCGTGAAGACGCGGTCGACCGTGGGCCGATGAATCTGTTTGGGCCAGTCCCACTCGAAGTCGGCCAGCAGCTTGAAGCGGCGGAGGCGGGCGTTTTTCAGCCGACGCTCCACGCGCTGGCGTGCCTGCGCGTCGAGTTCGGCCTTGACGAGCTGCTCGAGCAGGACGATCGGGCTCCAGCGTTTCTGGGTCGCCCGGGCGACGAGATCATTGAGCTCGTCGGCGGTGTAGACGAGGCCGAGGTGCCGGAGCTGATCAGGCAGGGTCGTCGGGATCAAATCGGGTGAGGTCATCGTAGGACTCCAAGGAATGCGGCGTCAGATCGAGATCCCGGACGCCGGGCCGATCGGGTAACGCCAAAGGGATGGGCGGTTTCTGGCCCCGCTGGCGGCGGCGGGTTTCCAAAATGTGCGCAATGGCCCCGGCGCCAAGCGCGTCGCGTTCGAGGGCCTGGGCCACGGCGGCGGTCAGTTCGTGCGGGCCGTAGTCGTCGAGCAGCGCCAGCAACCGCGCGGTGTGGCCGCGGAGGGATTCGCCGCGCGCCGCCAGCCGCTCCAGCAGGATCGCGATGGCGGGCACGGCGAGGCGCAGGCGGTCGCGCGCGGTGGAGGGATTCGCCTGACGCGCGGCCGCGATTAACCCGGCGATATGGTCCTCCTGCTCGATCGTTTGGCCGGTGTCGTAGCTCCGCGGGTGCGACGCGATTTCCTCGTCCGTCCCGACGATCAGCCGCACGGTCGTCGGCGTCGCGATCAAGGTGAGCGATTGCTGCCGATACGCATGCGGAATCGAGTAGCTATTCCGGTCGAAGTGCACGTAGGGCGTTTTGCCGGAGGCGACGACCCGCATGACGGCGGTGGCGAACGGGTGCGCCGGCAGCGGCAGGAGCCGCGGCTGCTCCTGCGCCAACACCTCCGCGACGGTGTGATCCGGCTGGTCGGGATGGCGGCGCTGATGCGCAATCTCGTCGCGCCAACGGCGAAACTGCGCATTGAGGTCGTCGACATCGCGAAACGTCCGCGCCGCAAAGAACGCGTGGCGGAGGTATTGAATTTGGCGCTCGATCTTGCCCTTCTCATTGCCGCGGCCCGGCGTACAGGGGCGCAGGGCAAAGTGATAGTGGCCGGCGAGTTCGAGCAGCCGGGGCTGGAACCGAATCGCACTCCCCTGGCGTTCGAGCACGGCACTGCGAAGGTTGTCGTAGACCAGCGTCCGCGCCACGCCGAGAAACCCGTGATGAAACGCGTCGACATGGCCGCGCAGAAAACTCTCGAGCGTCTGATCGAGCGTGAACAGCGCCGAGATGGCCCGCGAATAGGACAGCACCATCACGAATCCGGAGAGCGGCCGGACGCCGTGGCCGATGCGGAGGGTCCCAAACGCACCCCAGTCCACTTGCGCTTCTTCCGCGGCCAGTGTGACGAGCCGGCGATAGACCGTCGGCGTTACCTCCGGCCGCAGGGTGCGCACGACGCGCCGCAACTGCACCACCGACCCGGGATAGCCCCGCGCGCGCACCATCTCGAAGAGGCGGGTGGCGCGGAGTCGCGGATATTGGGCCAAGGTGTCCCGCATGAAGGGCAGATACGGGTCCGCCAAGGTCGGGCCGCAGCGGCCGCGGCGCAGCGCCTGCGTGTCCTGGGCAATCGCCGCACTGACGGTGTCATGGTGCACGCCGAGGGCCGCGGCGATGGTGCCGACGCGCCAGTGCTCGCCGAAATAGAGGCGGCGAATTTCCGCGTGCTGTTCGGGCGTGATCATCGGGAACCTCCGGGGACACGCGACGGATTCGCCAGCGCGGTGGAAGGAGCCACGTGCTTTCGCGGCCGCAGACCATACATCGCAACGCGCCCGCCAGGGGCGCGGTCGGCAAGGGCTCCGTCGGCGTGTCCAGCGGCAGTGTGCGGCGCGGGGCCAGGCGGTGGGAAGTCTGATCCCTCACGCGCGCGCGATAGGCCCGCTGGTGATCGCGATGATCGAGGCGCCCTTCGGGCGTCCGGCGATGTCGCCGGCGGGCGGCCGCGATCGATCGGCGCCGCGCGAGGCGGCGACACGGCGCGGAGCAGTACGCGTGCCCCCGATCACACGCGACACAGATCGCGAAGAACCGGTTGCAGAGGCGACAGGTTTTCTGGCGAAGGGGTACGTCCACGTCGGAGCCGTGGCGCACTCCGACTGGACACGCGGGGGAAACCGTGGCACAACAAGCTGTGCCGTCTCGGCCCGTCGGAGCGTCGAGGCGGCCATCGAGGGTCTGGAGGGGCTAAGCTCCAGGCCCTCACCTCATCGCCACGCTGCCAGCTTACGCGATGTCCCTCCACAACGACCTGAGCAGCACAAGAGGCTGTGGACGCTGACGCAGCCGTGGACGCACAGAACGCGCCCACCGCTGCTTGGAAATCTCGCTGAAGAACGCGAGATTCCCACGAGCGTCCACAGCCCGTCTCTCTGTCCTTCAGACGAGAAGAACGAAGAACACCGACGACGACAACCGTCAAGATTTACGCGTTTTCAAGTGAGCGCTGACAAGGAGACCAGAAAACAAGCTTTACCTTCTGCAGAAGCTGGCAGCCAACGAAAGAGAACTCATTGAAGAAGCGCTGAGCGAGA
>DASZFS010000202.1:0-9600 GCA_035939575.1 Vicinamibacterales bacterium
AACCTGTGCAATTTCAGTCCGCGAACCGCGTCAGGGCCGGAAGGCAGCAGCGCTCACCGGATCCTGAAATGTGCCGCAGGCACCTCCGGGCCGCGGTTCAGTCCGCAACTCCCCCATGTCTTATCAAGTAATTGCCCGCAAGTGGAGACCGCAGAAGTTCGACGACGTCGTCGGACAACAGGCGGTGACGCGGACGCTGAAGAACGCGCTGGCGAGCGGCCGGCTGGCGCAGGCGTTCGTGTTCGCGGGGCCGCGCGGCGTCGGCAAGACGACGACCGCGCGCATCCTGGCGCGGGCGTTGAGCTGCGAGAACGGGCCGACCGCCGATCCGTGTGGAACGTGCGACGCGTGTAAGGAGATCGCCGAGGGACGCGACATCGACGTCCTCGAGATCGACGCCGCGACGCACACCCAGGTCGACAACGTCCGAGAGGTCATCATCTCCGGGCTTGCCATTGCGCCCGTTCGCAACCGATACAAGATCTTCATCATCGATGAGGTCCATCAGCTCTCGAACTCGTCGTTCAACGCGCTCCTGAAGTCCATCGAGGAGCCGCCGCCGCATGTCGTCTTCATGATGGCGACGACCGAGCTGGACAAGATTCCCGAGACGGTGCTGTCGCGGTCGCAGGTGCACGAGTTCCGGACGATCAGCGCGAAGGCCATTGCCGACCAGCTGCGCCGCATCGTCGATGCCGAGGGCATTGCGGTCGGCGACGAGCCGCTGCAGCTCATCGCGCGCGATGCGGAAGGCAGCATGCGCGACGCTCAGAGCAAGCTGGACCAGGTCATCGCGTTCACGGGCCGGACGATTGCGACCGACGACGTCGCGACTGTCCTCGGGCTGGTCGGACGAGACCTCCTGCTCGACGCGGTTCAGGCCGTCGCTGCTGACGATGCGCCTGCGGCGTTCACGCTGGCGGGCCGCGCGGTCGAGCAGGGCTACGATCTCCGCGCCGTGTGCCGAGAGCTGTCGCGCGTCGTGCGCGATCTGCTGGTGCTGTCGATCGATCCGTCGCGAATCGCGGACCCTGAGATCTCTGGAGAAGGCGAGCGCGATCGACTGAAAACGCTCGCCGCCCGCTTCTCACGCGAGGATCTGCTGCGCGCGTTCGATCTGCTGACGCGCGCCGAGTCCGAGATCCGGGCCGCCGCGCAGCCGCGGTATCACCTCGAGATGGCGCTGCTGCGGTGGATCTACACGCGCAAGCTCACACCCATCGAGGATCTGCTGGCCGGCGGATCGAGCACGCCCGGCCGCGGCGCAAGTGTCCCGGCGATCGAGCCACCCCGGCCCCGACCCGCGCCGCCGGCGCCCATCAAACCGTCTCCACCCACGACGGTGGGCGCGCCGGGTGCCACGGGCGCCCCTGCTGTTCCCGGCACACTTGGTACCCCTGGTTCCCCTGCAACCCCTGGTACCGACGTCGCGAGTCCGGCTCGGAACCTCAAGGACGCGTTTCTCGCGGAGATCCGCAAGAACAAGGTGGTCTTCTACAACACCGTCGTCGCGCAGGCGCAGAAAATCGAGATGGACGGCGACCGCGTGACGTTCACGTTCCTGCCCAACCAGCGCACCCTGAGGGACGCGTTTGAGGAGAAGCGATCGTGGCTGGAGTCGATCGCACAGCAGGCGACCGGTCGCAAGGTGACCGTCGGGGCGGCCCCGGCCGCGGTCGGCGTGCCGGGAGCGGATGCGGGGGACGCCGCGAAGGCGGCGGCCGACAAGAAGAACGCGCTGCGCGAGCAGGCGCTCGCCGACGCGGGCGTGCAGGCCATGCTCGAGGTCTTTCCTGCAGAGATTCGAGATGTGGAGGAAATGTGACCGGGTGCTCCGCACCCGAGCAGTGAGAGTGAATTGATGAATTTCCAACAAATGCAGCAGGTGATGAAGCAGGCGCAGCAGGTCCAGGAGCGCCTCCAGAAGCAGATGGCCGACACGCGCGTCGAGGGCAACGCCGGCGGAGGCATGGTGACGGTCGTGGTGAACGGCGCAAAAGAGGTTCAGGCGCTGAAGGTCGATCCGGAGGTCGTGTCGAAAGAGGATGTCGAGATGCTCCAGGACCTCGTCGTCGCTGCGCTGAACGACGCCTACCGGAAGGCGGACGAGGAGATGCAGAAGAACATGGGTGGCATGATGGGAGGGTTCAAGATCCCGGGACTGTAAGATGGTCACATCGCCCAGTCGCCGATCGTAGATTCAATGTCGCTTCCCGACCCCCTCGTCCGCCTCATCGAAGAGCTGCAGCGCCTGCCCGGCATCGGGCCAAAGGGCGCGCAACGCCTGGCGTTCCATCTACTGAAGACGCCGCGCGAGCACACCGATCGTCTCGTTGAGGCGGTTCGCGACGTCAAAGAGCGCGTCACGTACTGCTCCCTCTGCCACAACATCACCGACGCCGATCCGTGTGCGTTCTGCAGCGATGGCAATCGCGATCCACATGTCATCTGTGTGGTCGAGGAAGCCCAGAACGTCTCGGCGATTGAGAAAACGCGCGAGTTCAGAGGCATGTATCACGTGCTGATGGGCGCGCTGTCGCCGCTCCAGGGCATCGGTCCTGACGATTTGAAGATCAAGACGCTGCTGGCGCGCATCAACGGCGGCGTGAGCGAGGTCATCCTCGCGACAAACCCGAACGTCGAGGGCGAGGCGACGGCCCTCTATCTTGCGCGTCTGCTCAAGCCGCTCGGTGTCAAGGTGACGCGCATTGCGATGGGCGTGCCGGTCGGCAGCGACATCGAGTACGCCGACGAAATCACGATGCACAAGGCCCTCGAAGGACGCCGCGAGGTCTGACGCCGACGTGATGCTCCCTCACTCCTACGAGCTGCCGGCGGCTGTGCTCCTGGTCCTCGGCGGCGCGCTTTCGTGCTTCGCGGGCTACCGGCTTTTCAAGATCACGCTCGCCATCTACGGCCTGATCTTCGGAGCCATGCTCGCGAGCTCGACGATGGGGGCCAGCAACACGACCGGGATGATCGTGGCGGCGCTCGCGGGCGGGATAGTCGGCGCGCTCGTCCTGGTGTTCGCGTACTTCATCGGCATCGCGCTCGTTGGCGCCGGCCTCGGCGCGCTCGTCGCGCACGTCGGCTGGGGATATCTGCGGCCAGGCGATCCGCCGCCCGGCGTCGTGATCGTGCTGGCGGTGTTCGGGGCGATTGGCTCGATGCTGCTGCAGCGCTACGTCATTGTCGTGGCGACCGCGTTTGGTGGCGCGTGGACGCTGCTGCTCGGCGCGCTGGCGCTCGGGACCCGGGGCACGGAGCGGGCGTCGCGGGTTGGCGACGTGTGGATTCTGTATCCAACCGCGCCCGCGCCCGGTCGAGGCTGGGTGCCGATCGCCTGGATTCTCCTCGGGCTCGTGGGCACGAGTGTGCAGCTCGGACTGACGGGGAGGAGACGGTAGAAGGTAGAACTTAGAAGTTAGAAGTTAAAGAAAAAGAGGACACCTTATGGCAACGTTCGAGCGGCACGTGGATGTGGACTGGCAAGGATCGGTGATGGAGGGCAGGGGCGAGGCCAAGGCGGGGAGCGGCGCATTTTCGCTGCCCGTCACGTTTGCGAGCCGTATCGGCGAGCCAGCCGGGAAGACGAGCCCTGAGGAGATGATGGCCGCGGCGCACGCCGCGTGTTACGCGATGGCGCTGAACGGCACGCTCGGTCGCAAGCAAGCGTCCGCAGATCGCACGGTCGTGCGCGCGACCGTGACCGCTGACAAAGGCGAGGCGGGGATCAAGATCCTGTCCTCCGCGCTGACCGTGACCGCGTACGGCCTGAAGGGTCTGGACGCTGCGCAGTTCGCCGAGGTCGCCAAGGAAGCCGAAGGTCGTTGCCCTGTTTCGAATGCCTATCGCGGGACGATGCTGATTACGGTCGAGGCGAAGGTCGGATAGTAACCGGTTGCTGGTCGCTGGTTGCTGGTTTGCTGGTTGCTGAGCAGCGACCGTTAACCTGCAACCAGCCCGGCCGCGCGTCAACTCTTCACCCCGCGCCACCATCTAAGGTACAAGTGGATGGTTTCCTACGCGACGTCCGTCACGCCGGCAGGAATCTGCTCCGGTCCCCCGGGTTCGCGCTCATCACCGTCCTGACGCTCGCGCTCGGTATAGGCGCGAACACAGCCATCTTCTCGGTAGTCAACGCGGTCATTTTGCGTCCTCTGGGTTACCCGCGGCCGGATCGTCTGATCTACATTTCCAGCCAGTTTCCCGCCATGGGCTTCGACCAGTTCTGGGTGTCGCCGCCCGAATTCCTCGATTTCCGCGAGCGTGTGCAGTCGTTCTCTTCGGTCGGTGCGTTTGCGACCGGGCAGGCGAACTTGACGACCGTCGACCGGCCGCGGCAGGCGACCACCGTGCAGGCGTCAGCGGATCTGTTCAAGACGCTCGGGGTGGCGCCGTTGCTTGGACGAACGTTCGACGAATCCGAGACCCGGCCGGGCGGACCGCTCGTGGTCGTGCTGTCATATGAGGTTTGGCAGAGCGCGTTCGGAGGAAAACCGGACCTCGTCGGCCAGCAGGTGGAGATCAACAGCCGGCAACGGACGGTCGTGGGCGTCATGCCGCCGCGTTTCGATGTGGCCGATCAGCATGCTGAGCTGTGGGTGCCGCTCGTCCTCGATCCCGCGAACCGGCAGAATCGGGGCAGCCACTACTTGTATCTCGTCGGGCGGTTGCGGGACGGCGCAACAATCGCCTCCGCGCGCGCGGAGCTCGAGACGATCCTGGCCAACTGGCTGCCGTCATTGCTCGTCGCGCGTCCCGCCAACGCGAGCGGCGGGATCCACGCGCCGGATCCGAAGAACCATCGGATCAGGTTCGACCTGCTGCAGACGCAGGTCATCGGCAGCGCGCGCAGGGCGGTGCTCGTGCTCCAGGGTGCCGTCGTCTTCGTGCTGCTCATCGCCTGCGCGAACCTGGCGAACCTGCTGCTGGCGCGAGCCGAATCGAGGCACAAAGAATTCGCCGTGCGCGCCGCGCTCGGCGCCGGACGCATGCGGTTGCTGCGTCAGTTTCTCGTCGAAGGGTGCGTGCTGTCGCTTGGCGGTGCAGCCCTCGGCCTCGGCGTCGCGGTCGTCGGTGTGCGCGCGTTGCTCGTCGCGTATCCTGACAGCCTGCCGCGATCGGCCGACGTGACGCTCGATGCCGGCGTCCTCGTGTTCACGTTCGTCGTTGGCCTGGCAACCGGCGCGGTGTTCGGCTTCGCTCCGCTCCTGCACATCGCGCCGGACGCAACCGCCGCGGCGTTGAAGGACGGCGGCCAGCGAACGACGGCAGGCGCAGGTCGTCACCGGATCCGTCGCGCGCTGGTTACCGCGGAGGTCGCGCTCGCGGTGGCGCTCGTCATCGGCGCGGGCCTGCTGCTGCGGACGGTGATGAACCTGTCGAACGTGGACTCGGGGTTCAATCGATCGCGTCTCGTGACCTTCGCGGTGAGCCTTCCCGCGGCCAAGTATCAGCAGCAGTCACAGGTCATCGATTTCTATCGCCGGCTCATCGATGAGATGTCGGGCTTCCCAGGCGCGCAGGCCGTGGCGGCCATGGACGGACTCCCGCCGTTGCGACGCGTGAACGCGAACGATACAGACATCGAGGGCTATAAGCCGCCGCCGAACGGTCCGTTTGCGAACGTCGACTACTATCAGAACGTCACGGGCCGGTACGTCGAGACGATGGGGATCCCGGTCGTCGAGGGCCGGTCGTTTCTCCCATCCGACGCGGACGGTTCCTATGTCGCGCTCATCAACGAGACGATGGCGCGGACGTTCTACAGCGGTCTGAGCCCCATCGGTCGCCGCGTGCGGCCGTCGGCCGCGGGCATGCCTTGGTTCACCATCGTCGGCGTGTTGAAGGACGTGAAGCAGGGCGGCGTGGACAAGAAGACCGGCACCGAGCTGTACTTCGACGTCGAACAGGCCTACAAGATTCCCAATTCAATTCCCTACGCGATGAATCTCGTCCTGCGCACATCAGTGGCGCCGCAGGCGGTGTCGGCGTCGATTCACCGGGCCGTCGAGGGGCTCGATCCGTCGCTGCCGATCGTCAAGCTGCAGACAATGGACGATGTGTTTGCGGACGCGATCGGACGTCCCCGTCTGCTCGCGCAGCTGCTCGGCATCTTCGCGGGACTGGCGCTGCTGCTTGCCGCGATAGGCGCCTACGGCGTGCTGTCGTACATGGTGACCGAGCGGCGGCGGGAGATCGGGATCCGGATGGCGCTGGGCGCGAACCGCGCGTCGGTGCTCCGGATGGTCCTGCGGCAGGGCCTCAGCCTGACGGCCATCGGCGTCGCCGCCGGCCTGGCCGTGGCATTTGCGATGAACCGCGTGCTGTCTTCGCTGCTGTTCGGCGTAGGCCCGTCCGATCCGTTGACCGTGGGCGGCGTGGTGGGGCTCATCGGGTTCGTGGCGCTCGCGGCGTGCTATCTGCCCGCCCGGTCGGCGACGCGGGTGGATCCGATGCGGGTGTTACGAGAGGAATAGCTCGCTACTGGGTAGTCGTCGCCTGTCGCCTGTCGCCTGATGCTTGTCGCCTGTCTTGCGAGTACCGAGTACCGGGTACCGCGTACCGGGTATAATCCCCCCCGACAACAGGTCCACCGGACGTCGTAGGAAGGATGGGTACGATGTCGCAGACCGCCCGCCGTTTGATTCTCGCCTTCGTTTGCTTCGTCGCGGTCGTTCACGCACAGCCGCCGTCGACCGGCCAGCCCTCGACGCGGAATGGCGACTGGCCGCACTACACCGCTGACAACCGGGGCAGCCGCTATTCCCCGCTGGCCCAGATTGACGCGGCGAATTTCAACACCCTCGAGGTCGCCTGGCGCTACAAGACCGACAACCTGGGCCCGCGGCCCGAATACAAACTGGAGGGGACGCCGGTCGCTATCAAGGGCGTCCTCTACACGACGGGCGGCACCCGGCGATCGGTCGTGGCGCTCGACGGGAAGACGGGCGAAGTGATCTGGACCCACAGCCTGCGCGAGGGTCGCCGCGCTGCGGTGTCGCCGCGGCAGCTCTCCGGCCGAGGCGTCTCGTATTGGACGGATGGCAAGGGCGACGACCGGGTCATCTACGTGACGACGGGTTATCGGCTTGTTGCGCTGAACGCGAAGAACGGAGCGATGATTCCGTCGTTCGGGAAGGACGGCATCGTCGATCTGAAGCAGGGCGCGGTGAAGGGCAAGGGTGAGCAGATCGATCTGGAGACCGGTGAGATCGGGATCCATGCCACGCCAACTATTGTCAAGGATGTGATCATCGTCGGATCGTCGATGAGAGAAGGCGCGACCGTGTCGACGCACAACAACACGAAAGGCCTCGTGCGCGCGTTCGACGCGCGGACAGGCAAGTTGCTGTGGACGTTCAACACCATCCCGCGGCCGGGTGAGTTTGGCAACGACACCTGGGAAAACGAGTCGTGGGCCATCAACGGCAACACCGGTGTGTGGACGCAGATCACCGTCGATGAGGATCTCGGGCTCGTGTACCTGCCGGTCGAGACGCCAACGTCGGATTACTACGGGGGGCACCGCCCAGGCAACAACCTGTTCGCGGAGACGCTTGTCTGCGTCGATCTGAGGACCGGGCAGCGCAAGTGGCATTTCCAGCTCGTCCATCATCCGCTCTGGAACTTCGACATGTCGTCCGCGCCGCTGCTGGCCGACATCACCGTGAACGGGCGAGCGATCAAGGCGGTCGCCGTCCCAAGCAAGCAGGCGTTCCTGTACGTGTTCGATCGCGTGACGGGACAGCCGGTGTGGCCGATTGAGGAGCGAGCGGTGGCGCAGTCCGACGTGCCCGGCGAGAAGACGTCGCCGACGCAGCCATTTCCTACGAAGCCGCCGCCGTACGCGCGCAACTACTTGAAGGCGCCGGACGATCTCATCGACTTCACGCCGGAGCTGCGGGCGCAGGCGCTCGAGGTGTTGAAGCGCTACAAGGTCGGGACGTCGCCATTTACGCCGCCGGTACTTGGAAGCACGACCGGTGTGCTGGGTGCGATTGGCGCGGGTACCGCAACGAACTGGCCTGGCTCCGCGTTCGATCCGGAGATGCACGTCGTGTTCGCGCAAGCCGGCAACACGCCAGGGTCGCGGTCGCTGGTCGCGCCGCCGCCGAGCTTCTCGGACATTCGGTATGTCGCGGGAATCGCGGGTCAGGAATTCCGCGAGGTGCTGGGACCTGGTGATTGTTGCGCCGCCGACGCGCCGCCGAGGCCGACCGCGCCGGCCGCTCCGACGCCGGCGAACGCGCCCACGGCTGCCGCGGCCGCGGCGGGGCTGTCGGTTCAGGGACTGCCGATCGTGAAGCCGCCGTACGGCATTCTGTCGGCCGTCAGCCTCGATCGTGGCGAGATCCTGTGGCAGGTCGCGCATGGCGACACGCCGGATCTGGTTCGCAATCATCCAGCGCTCAAGGGGCTGACGATTGCGAAGACCGGCCAGGCCGGGACGTCGGGCGTGGGCTTGATGGTCACCAAGACGCTGGTCGTCATGGGCGACCCGCAGGTGACCACGACGCCGGAACATCCACGCGGCGCGATGCTGCGGGCGTACGACAAGACGACCGGCCGGCAAGTCGGGGCGGTGTGGTTGCCGGCGCCGCAGAGCGGCTCGCCAATGACCTACATGGTGGACGGCAAGCAGTACATCATCGTCGCGGTCAGCGGTGGGAACTATTCTGGTGAGTACATCGCCTTCAGCGTGCCTGGGAGCGGCGCGCGGCCGTCCGGTCAGGCGGGCGTCCGCTGACGTGGAGAGTCCCGAATCTAGATGCCCGCCGTCGCGTCGCTTTGACGACGCTACGGCGGCGGCATCCTTTGCGTGGCTCGCCGAGCCGTAGCTCACGCAACGGCACTTGACTCGCGTGAGCGACGGGCGGTGTTGCGCGGGGAACGGCGGATTCGCTAGTATTAAGGTTCGGTTTTCGCGCGACCCGCCCCACGTTCCTCAGTAGCTCAATGGCAGAGCATCCGGCTGTTAACCGGAGGGTTGTTGGTTCGAATCCAACCTGAGGAGCCAGCCTGTAACGAATTCGACGGCTTTCGCCCCCGACGGAGCGCCCAGGCGACCGCGTTGCCCTCTTCTTGCCCTTCGGTCTCTCCGAAACGGCGGATCGGTCTCGTCGCCGTCGCCGTTTTCTGCCCAGGATTCGCTCGAAGACAATCGAATAGCTGAAGACTCTCCGGTCGCCACCCGGATGCTCCTCTTGTCGCACGGATGCTTCTCTTCCAGAGCGTTTCAGTCGACCTCGACACTGGTGACGTCGACCCGCTCAGCGGCCCGACAACGGCACAACCCATTCCGAATACCTAGGACCTTGCACCCTGACTATGCGGCGAACTGGGTGCGTGTCAGCCTGTCGTCGATGAATTGAACAACCGGCTTCGGAAGCTCGTGACCCGTGCCTGAAGGGTGCAGAAATGCGGTCTTCGCTCGAGAGCCGTGCGATGGTCCGGTAGGGGCAGTGTTCGATGCGTAGAATACGACCTTTCGGACGGCTGCTGGAGGGCTTCGTGTTCTTCTCGGCTCTGCTACAAGGTGGTTCGATGGGTGGCCCAGCTCGCGATGCTGCGATTTCGAGCGAATGATTTCAAAGA
>DASZFS010000203.1:0-2311 GCA_035939575.1 Vicinamibacterales bacterium
GGAGGCAGCTTATCTTCGGGGCGCGGTGGCGCTCATCCCGGCCGCCACGGTCTCGCAGATCCTGCGCGCTGATGGCATCAAGCCCTGGCTGCATCCCTGTGGATCTTCCCCGCTATGCGCCCCCGTGGGATCAGGTAGCAGGGTGGGCAAGACGCCGCGCAGTCCATGTTCGGTTCAGCAGCACCGCGATCACCGCGGCGACCAGGGCGGCGCCCAGCGCGATCTGGGTGATCTGCCAGCCGGGCATGCCGCCGGTAACGACAGGGTGAGCAGTGGCCTGGACCGGCGGCGCGGCGGAAGCGCTCGACCTGTTCGTCCGGCCAGCGCCCATCACGGAGCATGCTTCCGGCGGGCAGAGGCCTGCCCCGGGGGCGTCGGGCAGCTCGAAGAGGATGGAGAGCGGCAGCGTGGCCTACATCTGCCGCGGCCCTTGGGGCGGCTTGGAGATCTCAGCGACCATCTCGCCCACGGACTTGTCCTTCGCTTCGAGCGCTATATCGGCCTGGGATACCATGCCAACGAGCCGATTCTTATGGTCCACGACCGGCAGCCGCCGTACCTGATGCTGTGCCATCAGGTGAAGCGCGTCTGAAAGATCTTGATCGGGCCCCACCGTGACGAGCTCGCCCGACGAAATATCCCGACTCGGCATCCCTCGCGGATCCTTCTCTTTGGCGACCGCTCGGACGACGATATCGCGATCGGTGATCATTCCCACGAGCCGGTCCCCGTCGAGGATGGGAATCGCCCCTATGTCTTCGGTCTCCATCAGCTCGGCGACTTGGCTGAGCGGCGTATCGGGCGCCGCGCAGCGCGGACGCGCGGTCATCACATCACGGACGTTCATTTCTGTTGCAGCCTCCCTCGTCGAAGTGACGCAGGTTACTTTCGCCGGCGTAATGGCGCGATGGCGAGGTCAGGAGTTCGCGAGCGACTTCCACTCCTGGAGCCTCCGTTCGATGAGTGCCGCCCGCTCGGCGGCGGCGTTGCCGTCCAGCACAGCCGCGTCATCTGGGTCGGCACGGAGGTAGATCCCGGAGGTCCGTGCATGGAAGGCGTCGGCGCCGTCCGAGCGCGTCGTCCAGTAGCCGCCGGCGCGATCGACGCTCTCGAGCTTGATCTCACCGGTCCCCTCGAGTTGGGGAACGTTCGGATGACGGGGACGTTCGCCCTTCCAGAAGTAGAAGATGCCGGCCGGATCGACGCGTTCCTTCGACGCCTCGCTCCAGTAGCGCGCGGACAGCGTGCCGTCGGCCTGCCATGACCGCCCCGAGACCTGGAGCGCGCCGGCGCGATCACGGCTGATCGTCAGCAGCGAGACCGCAGACGGCTCGAGTTCGGTTCTGGCGGTGAGGGACAGTTGCCACCAATCACCCTCCAAGCGGCTGATCCGGCCTTCCGCCGCGATCGCTTTCCGCAGCTTCTGGTTGATCTGGCGCACGATGGCCGGCGTGGTGTCCGGGTCGTACCGGATCGAGGTCAAACCGAGCAGGTCGGTGGGGAGCTTGGCACCGTTCGCGTGCAGGATGAACGTCCGGCCGATACCGAGCGCACCCCCGAACAGGCCCGCTTCGAAAACGACGTTGTCGCGCGGTGAAGCCTGTCCGGAGGCTGCCTCAGGCGACGCTCCCTTCGTCGTCCAGTCGTCCTGGGCGAAGACGAACGCGGCGAAATCCACCTCGCGGGTGAGCTCGACGAGCCGGTTGAGGGTTGAGACACCCGGATTGAAGACCGTCGTCCACGCGTCGACGTCGGCGATGTCTTGAAGCCCCCGGGTGAGCGCCTGCAGCAGCTTCTCCTGCTGCGCGGACGACCCGAGGAAGATCCGCGGCTTCATTAGGCGAACCGCTTGACGAAATCGAGCGCCGTCTGGGCGACCTCGCGCCAGCCATGGTCGATCGTGAGGGAGTGGCCCCGGTTCGGCATCTTCAAGATCTCCGTCACGGCAGGGTTGCGCCTTTGCCGCTTGTAGGCGGCGTTCGCGATCGCCCACGGCACCGTGTGGTCTTTCTCGCCGTCGATGATCAGCAGCGGACCGCGGCCGGGGTTCGTCGTGTTCACCTTCGCCTCGGTCCACGGGTTGAGGTTCGCGTTGCCCATCTGCACGAGAGAGATCCCGGAGCCGGCGACATGGAACGTGTCGTAGAGCTCCTTCGCTTCCTTCTCGCCTAGCGCGTTCGCCCAGCCGTAGGTGAACTGGCCGAACGTGAGCGTGATCGCGCGGCCGCGGGTGAGCGGGTTGACCAGGAACGGGCCCACCCCCCTGAGCACCGGGGCCGGCAGGGGCAGGACGCCGCGGAAGACGCCGGGG
>DASZFS010000204.1:0-14543 GCA_035939575.1 Vicinamibacterales bacterium
GGGGGAGTGCTAGCCGGCGCTGCGGCCCCTGGCCGCCTGGTTGTCGTGCTCCCGGCGTTCCGCGATGATGGATGGAATGAAGCATGGTCGCGGACGACAAAGCGTGCCGGCGGTTCCGCTGCTCGGGCCGGGCGTGTTCTATGGACAGGAGCGGCGGGAGCTGCAGACCTCGTCGTTTGAATACGCCGAAATGAGCATCGTGCATCGCGAAGTCCCGAGGCACACGCATGCGCGCGCGCATTTCGTGCTGGTGGTTCAGGGCGTCTACCTGACCGCCGCTCTTCCGGACGAAGGCGCGTGCGGGCCGGGCACGCTCGTCTTCAACCCATCCGGGACGACGCACCGGGACCGCTTCAGAGGTCGTCACGGTCGGTTCTTTGCCATCTCCGTCGCGCCGGAAATCGCGTCACACATCGAACGGACCATCCACGTACCGGTGGCGTTCGCTTCCGAGGCTGTTTCGCGGACGATCCAGGCCGCCTACGCCGAGTTCCACGGCAAGGGAGACGTCTGCCCGATGATCATGGAGGGGCTGGGATTGGAATTGGCGGGACGGGCGGGTCAATGGCCCGATCTGCCGGACCGGCGGGTACCCGCGTGGCTGGTGACGGCACGGGATGCCATCCGAGATTCCCGCGATGTGCGCCTTCGCGTGAGCGACGTGGCCGATCAGTCCGGCGTGCATCCGATTCATCTCGCCCGCGGGTTTCGTCAGTTCTTCCACTGCTCGCCAGGCGAGTACGCGCGACGCTGCCGCATGGAGCGCGTAGTCCAACTCCTGACGAGCGAGAAAGCTCCGCTCGCCGAGATTGCCTTGCAATCGGGATTCAAGGACCAGAGCCATTTGACGCACGCGTTCAAGCGATTCATGGGTGTGACGCCGAGCGCGTTCCGCCGGTCATTCCGCAGATGAATGTTTCCGATTGACACAAATGTTTCCTTTTGCCAAGACGGGAGGACATCCATTCTCTAGACTTTGAGGATGACTCGCCTGTGCCTGGCGCTAGCCGCGTGCCTCGTCCCCCTTTCAGCCGGCAGCCTGACTCAAACCCCGGCGTCGGCCGCCCTGGTGGGCGTGTGGGGCAGCGAGAACGTATTCGGCCCCTCGGTCCGGGGCGAGCTGACGATCGACGCTCGCCGCCCGGAGTGGCGGGCGAAGATCTCGGGATACGAGGTGCCGGTCCGGCGCGACAGGGCTGATGGCGACGCGCAGGCGCGTCGCGAGGATGCCATCGCGTTCTCGCTGCCGGGCGACACCGGAGAATTCCGCGGCCGCGTGAGCGCGAGGGGGGTGGCCGTCACCGGCGATTGGATCCAGCCTGGCGGCACGGCGAACAACAACCGATACGCGACGCCGGTTCATTTTTCACAGGGGCCGCGCGGGGTGTGGACTGGCCGCGTCGATCCGTTGGACGACCGCGTCTCGTTCTACCTGTCGATCCGGCGGGCTGGGGACGGATCGCTGACGGCGTTCATCCGCAACCCTGACTACAACTACTTCCGCAGACGACTCTATCGGGTCGACGCCAGCGACGGCCGGGTGACGTTGACGAATGCGGAACGCGCGGACGATCGCATGACCGGCGCCTACGGACCGCAGGGAGATCGGCTCTCGCTTCCCGCGCTGAGCGGCCAACCACCGCTCGAGTTCACCCGGCGCGCGGCGAATGCGGCGGCCGGGCTGTTCCCGCGCGCGCGGGATGGCGCTCCTTACGCGTACCACAAGCCCCAGGCGGCTGACGACGGGTGGCCGACCGCCGCGCTTGCCGACGTAGGCATGGACAGTGGGCCGCTTCGCGAACTTGTGGAGAAGATTCTGACGGCCGACGTGCAGGACAATCCGGTCAACATTCACAGCCTGCTCGTGGCGCGGCACGGCAAGCTGGTGTTCGAAGAGTATTTCTACGGCTACGACAGGCACCTGACGCACGACACCCGTTCCGCAAGCAAGACCTACGGACCCGTGCTCGTCGGGATCGCCCGCGATCGCGGGGCGAACATCGGTCCCGACACGCCGGTCTACGAGCAGTACGCCGCGTACCGCCCCTTCGACCACTGGGATGCGCGGAAGGACCGCCTCACGTTGCGGCATCTGATGACGATGACCTCCGGCCTTGCCTGCGACGACAATGACGACTCGTCGCCAGGTCAGGAGGACAACATGCAGGAGCAACGTTCACAACCCGACTGGTACAAGTACACGCTTGATCTCCCGGTGGCGCGCGATCCAGGGGGCGAGAAGGCGATCTACTGTTCGGCGGGCATGAATCTCATCGGCGGCGTGGTGAAGAACGCGACCGGTACCTGGTTGCCCGAGTTCTTCGATGCATACCTGGCGCGGCCGCTGCAGTTTGGCACCTACCATATGAACCTTACGCCCACCGGGGAGGCCTACCTGGGCGGCGGCCTGGCCGTGCGCCCTCGAGACGAGATCAAGCTTGGCCAACTCTATCTTTCCCGCGGCCTGTGGAACGCCCGGCGCGTTGTCTCGAGCGCGTGGGTAGAGGACTCCACAGCCTCGCACTCAAACTTTGCTCCGATGATCGAGGGGGATCTCAACCACCAGTACGGATACGGCTGGCACATCAACCCCTTGAAGACGCCCGGCCACACGTACCGGTCCTTTTCAGCGGGCGGCAACGGGGGCCAGATCGTGATGGTCATTCCCGAGCTGGACATGGTCGTCGCCTTCAACGGCGGGAGCTATGGCGAGTTCTCGAAATGGTATCGGTGGTCGCTCGAGCTCGTCCCGCAGTACATCATTCCGGCGGTCAACAAGTAGGGACCGGAGCGCGCGGAGTCGTTGTGGTATTGTGCCTGCCCCGGACGCGCACATCACCAAGGCGGGATCGTATGGCTGTTGAATTCACCGCCCACAACGTTCGCCTGGACGACGGAGTCCGCACGAAGCCAGACACGACGCCGATCGAGGCCCATGGCGAGTTTGTCTCGGCGAGAAGGGTGCTCGACGTCGTGTTCCCCAAGGACAGGGGCAACATCCGCCTTGCCGACCTCGGCTGTCTGGAAGGCGGGTACGCTGTCGAGTTCGCCCGGATGGGATTCGACGTGCTCGGGTTGGAGGTCCGCGCCTCCAACATCGCGGCGTGCCGCTACGTGAAGACCAATACGAATTTGCCGAACCTGCGATTTGTGCAGGACGACGTCTGGAATATCGCCCGGTACGGCAGCTTCGACGTGATCTTCTGTGGCGGTCTCTTGTACCACCTTGACCGACCCAGGCAGTTTCTGCAGACGCTCGCTGAGAATACGACCCGGCTGCTCATGGTTGTCACGCATTTTGCGGTCGCCCCTGGGCCTGATGGTGCGGATGCGAGATCCGATGAGACGAGCGCTGGCAAGTTCAATTTATCGTCCATCACCGAAAACGAGTCACTCAAGGGGCGCTGGTACGTCGAATTTGCGAGCGATGCAGCTCATGCCGAGCGGGAGCACGCGAAGTGGAGCTCCTGGGACAACCGTCGTTCTTTCTGGATTCAACGGGAATATTTGATCCAGGCGATTCAGGGTGTCGGGTTCGATCTCGTGATGGAGCAGTTCGATGGCCTGGGCACTGACATCGGCGAGGCCATGACCAGCGGCGTCTACAAGACGGACAGCAGAGGGATATTCATCGGTCTCAAGACGCACTGAGGACTTGTCGGGCCGTCGCCGAAGCCATACAGTATGACCGGGAGATCGCTATGAAACGGGCGCTCTGCGCATGTGTGGTTGCGGTCCTCGCGTCGACCGGCGTCGCGTCGGCGCAGGGCGCGAAGCGCCCGCTATCCCTCGACGATCTCGGGAAGCTGAAAGACGTTCGCGATCCGCAGTGCGCTCCGGACGGCAAATCCGTCGCCTTCGTCGTCCACCAGATCGACGTCAAGGAAGACAAGCCCGGCGCAAGCCATATCTGGACCGTCGGCATCGACGGGCAGAACGAGCGGCAGATCACGTTCAGCGGCGAAGGCGAGTCGTCGCCACGCTTCAGCCCGGACGGCCGGTACCTCTCGTTCACGTCGGAGCGGCCCGGCAAAGCCAAGGGTGAGCAGATGTGGCTGCTCGATCGGACGGGCGGCGAGGCCTTTCAGCTCACCGACATGAAAGGCAGGCTGCAAGGCTACGAGTGGGCCCCCGACTCGGCACGCCTTGCGTTGGTCGTTCGCGATCCCGATCCGGATGCGCCGGAGGAAGGCGCCGGCGCGCCCGCCGCTCCGCGCAAGGCGCCCAAGCCGATTGTGATCGATCGCTACAAGTTCAAGCAGGACGTGCAGGGCTATCTGCTCTCGGGCCGGCACACCTACATCTATCTGTTCGACATCGCGTCTAAGCAACTTATCCGGCTGACAGCCGGCAAGGCCGACGAGTCCTCGCCATCGTGGTCGCCCGACGGGTCGCGCATCGCGTTCATGAGCAACCGCCACGAGGATCCCGACCGCGAGCCGTCCAGCCAACTGTTCGTGGTCGACGCAAAAGCCGGGTCGACGGAGAAGGCGCTCACGCCGCTGACGAGCCGCGGCGGGCGCGGGAAGCCGGAATGGAGCCCCGACGGGAAGCGGGTCGCGTTCCTCGAGGGTGAGGACAAGAAGTACAGCGCCTACGGAATGGAACATCTCACGATCGTTGCAGCCGATGGTTCCACGCCGCCGCAGCGCGTTGCGGCGAGCGAGGCTCTCGACCGCGGCGTGTCACAGCCCCGATGGGGCGAGGACGGCAGGAATATCTACGCCATCGTGACCGATGATATGTCCGCGTACGGCGCACGCATTCCGCTCGACTCGGGAAGCGCAGTCCCGATCACCGACAGGCCCATCGTTCTCGGGCAGCGTCACAGCGCCGAATCGTGCGCGGTCGTGATCTCGGGCGACGACAACCACTCCAACGAGATCTATTCCGCCAGCGTCGTCGGCGGCAAAATGAAGTTCCAACCCCTCACGCATCAGAACGACGCGCTGTTCGCTGAGCTTCAACTCGGCACCACTGAAGAAGTGACCGCGAAGAGCAAGGACGGCACGGAGGTGCACGGGCTGTTGACGAAGCCCGCGGGGTACGTCACCGGTACGAAGATCCCGATGCTGCTGCGGATTCACGGTGGCCCGAACGCGCAGGATCAGCACTCGTTCGCGTTCGAGCGGCAGTGGTTCGCGGCCAATGGCTATGCGGTGCTCGCGGTGAACTATCGCGGCAGCGCCGGGCGCGGATCGAAGTACTCGAAGGCGATCGCCGCCGACTGGGGGCACCACGAGGTCGACGACCTGGAGGCAATGGTCGACCAGGTCATCAGAATGGGGGTTGCCGATCCCAACAGGCTCGGGGTCGGCGGGTGGAGCTACGGCGGCATCCTCACTGACTACATGATCGCCAGCGACACGCGATTCAAGGCGGGCACGAGCGGCGCCGGGACCGCGTTCACCGTTTCGTTCTACGGAACCGATCAGTACATCATCCAATACGACTACGAAATCGGCCCGCCGTGGGACGCGAAGGCCTGGGAGGCTTACCAGAAGCTGTCTTATCCGTTCCTGCACGCCGACCGCATCAAGACGCCGACGCTCTTCCTGGGCGGCGAACGCGATTTCAATGTGCCGGTGCAGGGCGGCCAGCAGATGTATCAGGCGCTCCGCAGCCTCGGCGTCGAGACGCAGCTCGTGATCTACCCGAACGAGTTCCACGGCATCACGCGCCCGAGCTACGTCCGCGATCGCTACGAGCGCTACCTCGCGTGGTACGAGAAGTACATCAACGGCAAGAAGCCGTCGACGACGAGTACGGTGCAGGAGAGCAGATAGGGCGTGCTACCCGACCCGCCGCTTGATCTTGTATTCCCCCATCTTGCGGGTCAGGGTGTTGCGGTGCATCCGGAGCGCGCAGGCAGTCTTGGTCAGGCTGCCGGCGCACTGGCCGAGGACGCGCGTGATGAAGCGCTTCTCGAACTCGTGTACGGCGTCGTCGAACTGGACGCCTCTGTCCACCATCTCCTCGACCAGCTTCTCGAGCCTGTCGGCGATCACTGGAGCTCCTGCCCGGTGAGGCGTCGGAACGCCTCGATGTACTTGTCGCGCGTGCGGGAGACGACCTCGTCGGGCAGCGACGGAACTGGAGGCTGCTTGTTCCAGCGGATCCCTTCGAGGTAGTCACGGACGAACTGCTTGTCGAAGCTGGGTTGCGGTCCGCCCGGAGCGTAGGTGTCGCGCGGCCAGAAGCGCGACGAGTCAGGCGTCAGCATCTCGTCGATCAACATGACGTCGCCGTTCGCGAGCAGGCCGAACTCGAACTTGGTGTCGGCCACGATGATCCCGCACGATTCCGCGTGGGTCGACCCTTCCGCGTAGAGCCGGAGCGTCAAGTCGCGGACCTTGTTCAGGACAGGACGACCGATCATTCGCGCCGCGTCGTCCTCGCTGATGTTGATGTCGTGTCCGCTTTGCGCCTTCGTTGCCGGGGTGAACAGCGGATGCGGAAGCCGATCGGACTCGCGGAGCCCCGGCGGGAGCTTGTGCCCGCAAAGCTCGCCAGTCGCCGTGTAGTCCTTCCAACCGGAGCCCGACAGGTACCCACGCGCCACACACTCGATCGGCAGCGGCTCGGTGCGCGTCACGAGCATCGAGCGCCCCTGGAGAAGCGCCGCGGCCTCCCGCGCCTCGGGAGGAAAGTCGGCGGGGTCGGTCGCGATGACATGATTGGGGACGATGGCCCGCGTCCGGTTGAACCAGAAAGACGAAATCTGGGTCAGGACCTTGCCCTTGTCGGGAATGCCTGAGCCCAAAATGTAATCGAACGCGGAGATCCGATCGGTCGCGACGACGATGAGGCGGTCGCCGAAATTGTAGATGTCGCGGACTTTTCCCTGTCGATCCGGTCGACGGCGGCCAATCGTGGTGTGCAGCACTGGCGGGGCGAGCGACAACTATTTTCCTCTGTTGGGAAAGTTTCGGATCTTACAGGGTGAACGCTTCGGCTGACAACAACAACATGTAGGGGCGTTATAGTAGGGGACGCTCAAGACAGATGCGAACGTACGTCCGCAACGTCATCGTGCTCGCGGTGGCCGTCGGCCTCATCGCGCTCTTTCTCCGCAACGTCGATCTCTGGCGGGTGGTGACGGACATTGTGCGCGCGCGGCCGGAATGGCTGGCATTGTCGCTTGGCACGATGGTTGGCAACCTCGCGATCCGCTCGCTGCGATGGCGCTATCTGCTCGAACCGCTGGGCCCGACGACGTTTGCCAGCGCGTTCCGCGCGACGGCGGTCGGCTTTGCCGCGAACAGCCTGCTGCCGGCGCGAGCGGGTGAGGTCATTCGCCCGTATTTTCTCGCCCGCCACGCCAAAGGTGCGGATCAGATGACCGCCACGGGCGCGTTCGCCACGATCATTCTCGAACGCCTGCTGGATGTGCTGACCGTCGTTGGCCTGCTCACCTCGTACGTCTTTGTGTTCGGGCGCGACCTCGGGCGGACGAATCCCGGCATGGTGACCGGCCTGAAGTGGGCCGCGGCCACGGCCGCGGCGGGCTCGATGGCGGCGCTCGTCGTGCTGTTCGTGCTGGCTGGAAATCCCGAGCGGCTTCGCGAGGCGATGGAGCGCCTCGAGCGCGTGCTGCCGTCGACGCTCGCGGGCCTCATCGCGCGCATTGCGGAGAAATTTGCGCGCGGGCTCGGCGTCATCCGCCGTCCCGGCCGGCTGATCGTGGCGCTCGCCTGGTCAGTGCCGTTGTGGCTCTCGATCGCGGCCGGCATCTGGGCCGGCGCCGTGGCGTTCCAAATCGAGTTGCCCTTCAGCGGAACGTTTCTGATGCTGGCGCTCCTCGTCCTTGGCGTCGCGGTGCCGACGCCGGGAGCCGTCGGCGGCTTTCATGCGGCGTTCCGCTACGGAGCGGTCGCGTTCTTCGGGGCGTCCGACGACGCAGCGGTCGGAGCGGCGATCGTGCTGCACCTCTTCACAATCGGCCCGGCCGTGCTCCTCGGCCTCCTGTTCGCGGCCCAGGAGGGGCTGAACGTCGCCGGCATGCGCCAGCTGGCGGACCAGTCGCAGGCCCCGTCGGGGTTGGGCGTCGAGCCTTGAGACCTGAGACTGTATGAAGTGTCCCTACTGCTCGCACCTCGGCGACAAAGTCGTCGACTCACGCGAGTCCAAAGAAGGTGAGGTCATCCGCCGCCGCCGCGAGTGCCTCGAGTGCGGCAAGCGCTTCACGAGCTACGAGCGAATCGACGAGATTCCGTATATGGTCGTGAAGAAGGACGGCACGCGCGAACGCTTCGAGCGCCAGAAGCTCATCGCCGGCCTGCTGAAGGCGTGCGAGAAGCGGCCCGTCAGCGTAGCCGCGCTCGAGGCCGTCGCGGATCGCGTCGAGGCGACGCTGCAGGAACGCCCGGAGAAAGAGATCGCCACCGCCGATATCGGCCGGTTCGTGATGGAAGAGCTCAAGCGCCTCGACAAGGTGGCGTATGTCCGCTTTGCGTCTGTGTATCGTCATTTCCGCGACATCAACGAGTTTGCGAACGAGCTGAAGGATCTCCTGAACCCCAAGGAATGATCCGACGCCGATCGACGCGAGCAGTGCAATATGCCAGCGACTGTCACCACCGTTTCGCCGAATCCGACGGCACGCGGGCCGGCGGACGCTGAGCCGCGCCGGCGCCCGTTCCGCGACAACCCTCGGCTGATACTGGCCGGGATCGCCGGCCTGCTCGGCCTGTTGGTCGCGCTCCTGGCGGTCGCCAACGGCACCTCGCGCTTCTCGCCCGACTTCGTCAGCGAGTTCGTCCTCTACGCGCTCTCCGCCGCCGACCTGACGATGCTGGCGGCGCTCGTGTTCGTGCTCGCGCGCAACATGGTCAAACTGGTCGTCGAGCGGCGTCGGGCGCTGCCGTTCGCGCGATTTCGCGCGAAGCTCGTCGTCCTGCTGCTCGGCATGACGTTCGTGCCGGCCGTCCTGGTGTTGCTCGTCGGCAGCGAGTTGATTCGCACGAGCGTCGACCGCTGGTTCAACGCGCCGATGGACGAGATCCTGTCGTCCGCGAACAGAATTGCCGGTGACTATTACGCGGAGCGCCAAAGCCTGGTCGGCGATCAGGCGGCGCGGATCGCGCGGACGCTCTCGGCGCTCGACCTGTCGAGCGGCGACGTCAGGCCGGTTCACGATCTGATTGCGTCGAACGTCAACGCGCAGCACATGCAGATGGTCCAGGTCTATCGCATTCCGCCTGGGCCCACGGTCCAGACCGGCGTCGAGCCGGTCGTCACCGTCGCGGCGGCGACGCTGCCAGGCGTCTCCGGCGCGGCGGCCGATCGTCTCGCCTCCCGGGCGCTGACCGCGTCATCGCCTGTGGGATCCGCGGAGACGCTGACCGACGGCGGCGAGTTGCTGCAGGCCGCGGCAGTCGTCAGGGCGCCGGGCGGCCGGGCGACCGGCGTCGTCGTCGCGACCGACTACCTGACGGGCGATCTCACGGCGCGCTCCCGCCGGATGACGCAGGCCTTCGAGAACTACAACCAGCTGCGGGTGCTGAAGCGCCCGCTCACGGGCGTGTACCTCTCGTTTTTCCTGATGACCACGCTTCTCATCCTTGTCGGATCCACGTGGATGGGCCTGTACATGGCGAAGCGCATCACTCGGCCCGTGCAGGCGCTGGCCGCCGCGGCGCGCGAGATTGGCGCCGGACGGCTGGATCAGCGGGTCGAGCCGCAGAGCAACGATGAGTTCGGATCGCTCGTCGAAGCATTCAATACGATGGCGAGCGAGCTGGCGACGAGCCGGCGGCGCGTGGAGCGCGGCACCATCGCGCTCGAGCGCAAGCACCTCGAGGTCGAGGGTCGGCGGCGGTATATCGAGACGATTCTCGAGCGGATTTCGACCGGCGTCGTGTCGATTGACGCCGCTGGCGCGATCACGACCGTCAATGGCGCCGCCGCACGGCTCCTGAGCCTCGACCGGCAGATCATCGGCCAGCCCGCGCGCAGCGTGTTCGATCGCGCGGACCTGCAACCGCTGGCCAAGCTCGTCGCGTCGGCCGCGCGTGGCAAGTCCGAGCCGGCGACGCACGACCTGGCAATCCCGTACGAAGGCCAGGAACGGCACCTCGCCGTCGTCGCGACCGCGCTCCCCGGGGACAACGGCGCGCCCGACGGCGTGGCGGTGGTGCTCGACGACGTCACGCCGCTCATCAGAGCCCAGAAGGTCGCGGCGTGGCGCGAGGTGGCCCGCCGGCTCGCGCACGAAATCAAGAACCCGCTGACGCCAATCCAGTTGTCCGCGGAGCGGTTGCGCCGTCACTTCTCCGGCGCGTCGCCCCAGGCCCGGGCGCTGGTGGACGAATGCACGTCGACGATCGTGGGCGAGGTCGAGTCGCTGAAGGGGCTCGTGGACGAGTTCTCGCAATTCGCTCGGATGCCGTCGCCGCGCACCGTGCCGACCGATCTCGGCCAGTTGATTCGAGACACCGTCGCGCTGTACGACGGCATTTTTTCGGACGTTCGCATCGACCAGCACATCGCGGGAGACAGCCCCCTCGTGCGGCTGGATCCGGAACAGATCCGTCGCGTGATCATCAACCTCATCGACAACGCCATCGAGGCGATGGAACGATCGGGCACCATCCAGGTCGAGACCCAGATGGATCCGTCCAACGCCGTCATCCGCACCATGGTGTCTGACAACGGCCCCGGCATCCCGGCGGCCGAGCGTGAGAAACTGTTCCTGCCGTACTACTCGACGAAGCGGCGGGGCAGCGGGCTGGGGCTGGCGATCGTCCGGCGGATCATCGCGGAACATGGGGGGAGCATCGAGGTCGGTGACAACGCGCCGTGCGGAACGCGCTTTACGATCGAGTTACCCTGTTAATGGCTGGTGGCTGGTGGCGAACCCGACCATCCTGATCGTCGACGACGAGCCCGGCGTGCGGTCCGCTCTGAGCGGGGTGCTGCGGGACGAGGGATATGCTGTCGACGCCGTGTCGAGCGGTGAGGCGTGCCTGGAGCGACTCACCCGCGGCGCGGTCGATCTGGTCGTGCTGGACGTGTGGCTGCCGGGCATGGACGGCCTGGCGACGCTGGCCCGCCTGCGGGAGCGGCAGATCGACTCCCAGGTCGTGCTCATCTCAGGCCACGGCAACATCGAGTCGGCGGTGCGCGCGATCAAGCTGGGCGCGTTCGACTTCGTCGAGAAACCGCTCTCTCTCGAGAAGACCGTCCTCGTCATTCGCAATGCGCTGCATCAGCGCCGCCTCGAGCAGGAGAATCGCGCGCTGCGCGCGAAGGTCGACCGCGCGCACACGATGGTGGGCGGGAGCTACGCGATGCGGCAGCTGCGCGAGCAGGTCGCGATGGCGGCGCCAACGAACGGCCGCGTGCTGATCTACGGCGAGAACGGAACCGGCAAGGAGCTGGTCGCCCGGACGATTCACCAGCTGAGCCGCCGGCGCAACAACGTATTCGTCGAGGTCAACTGCGCGGCGATTCCAGAGGAGCTCATCGAGAGCGAGCTGTTCGGCCACGTGCGCGGCGCGTTCACCGGCGCGGTCGCGGACCGGCGGGGCAAGTTCGAGGCCGCCGACGGCGGGACGATCTTCCTCGACGAAATCGGCGACATGAGCGTCAAGACGCAGGCCAAGGTGCTTCGCGTGCTGCAGGAGCAGACGCTCGAGGCGGTGGGTGGGGCAACGCGAATCAAGGTGGACGCCCGCGTGCTGGCGGCCACGAACAAGGATCTGCAGTCGGAAATCCGCGGCGGTCAGTTTCGGGAGGACCTGTATTTCCGCCTCAACGTCATCCCGATCTTCGTGCCGCCGCTCAGAGACCGGCAAGAGGACATTTCGCTGCTGGCCGACCACTTCATGGCGGAATTCGCGCGCGAAGACGGCCGGCGATTGAAGACATTCGAGCCCGGCGCGAAGCTGGCGCTGGAGCAGTATCCCTGGCCGGGCAACGTGCGCGAGCTGCGCAACGTCATCGAGCGGCTGATGATCATGGTTCCAGGCGATCGCATTGCCGCCGCGGACCTGAGCTTTCTCGAGCAGCCGGGCATCTCGAGACCGCCCTTGCCCTACGATCCAGGCGGCGACCGCCTCACGCTTCACGAGGCCCGCGACCGCTTCGAGCGCAACCTGATCCTGCGGACGCTGGCGGAGCAGCAGGGCAACATGTCGAAGACCGCGGATGTCCTCGGTGTCGAGCGGAGCAACCTGTACCGGAAGATGAAGACGTTCGGCATCGCGCCGTCGCGCCGCGCGGACGAAGAAACAGAGGCTGTATGAGACGACGGGCTGAAGACTCTGCTGCGGGCTGAAGACTCGACGGCGGGCTGAAGACTCTCTACCGTCAGCCCGTTCTAACTTCTAACTTCTAAGTCTGTTTTCGAGCACCTGATCGGGTTTGAAGCCTTCGATCTGCAGGTAGTATTCCGCCGCCGGGAGCAGTGCCGCAGCGGGCACGAGTCCCACGATCTCGCTCTCCAGGATCGCGACCCCGTACCGCGCGGCTTCGCGCCTCACGGTCTCGAAGACGCGGAAGATCGGCGTCTTGTCGTAGTTGGTCAGGTTCATCGATACCTGCACGATCCCGCGATCCTCCAGCTTGAACCCCGCCGCCTTCACGAACCGATAGCCGCCGCTGCTGTACCGAATCGCGGCCGCGATCTTCTTGGCCACGTCGAGCCGATCGGTCGCCAGGTTGATGTTGTAGGCAATGAGCGCCATTCGAGCGCCGATGACCGACGCGCCCGCGGACGGATGCGGCGCGCCCGGGCCGAAGTCCGGCTGCCAGCCTTCGGTCCGCATCTTGGCGGCAAGGCCCTCGAATTCGCCGCGCCGGATGTCCTCGAGGTTGCGGCGGGCGGGGTTGTTCGAGGCCTCCTCGTAAAGGTAGATCGGCACGCCGAAGCGATCCGCAACAGCCGCACCGACGCGCCTCGCGAGCGCCACGCAGTCGGCCATCGTCACGCCCTCGATCGGCACGAACGGCACGACGTCCACGGCGCCGAGCCGTGGATGCTCGCCCCGGTGCGTGCGTAGATCGATCGCGCTGACGGCGCGCTCGAAGATCGCCATGACGGCGGATTCGATGCCCGCCGCGTCGCCCGCCAGCGTGAACACCGATCGGTTGTGGGACGGGTCGGCCGAGTGGTCGAGCAGACGGACGCCGGACACCGATCGGATGGCATCGGCTATCCCATCAATGACGTGAGCGCGCCGGCCCTCGCTGACGTTCGGGATGCATTCGATGAGCGCCATGGAATTGGATGGCCCATCTTAAGTCCGACCGGCGAAATGTGAAATCCGGGTGCTATAATCCGCCTGTTTTGTCAGAGATCCAGCGTCGAAGTGCTCACGCGAGCGACGATGTCGGCGCGGCGTCCGGATCCGACGGCGACGCAAAAGTCGAGCAGCTGCTGCTCGCCGGCCTGGATCACTACTTCGAGGCGCACTACGAGCGCGCGATCGCCGTCTGGACGCGCGCGCTCTTCCTCGATCGCAATCACGCGCGAGTCCGAGCCTACATCGAGCGCGCGCGGAGCGCGCTGGCCGAGCAGCAGCGCCAGTCCGAGGAGCTGCTGCACAACGGCGTTGCCGCGTTTCATCGCGGCGAGGGCGCCGAGGCCCGCCGCCTCCTGCAGGCCGCCATCGAAGGCGGCGCCCCGCTCGATGAGGCGCTGACTGTGCTCGAGCGGCTCGACCTCGCGTCACCCGCCGCCACGCCGCCTGCGGAGACGCTTGCGCCCCGAGCGCGCCGGAACGCCGGTCTGCAGGATCGGGAAGTGGGCGCGCCGCGGCAGCGGCGCCGCGCGGCAGGAATACTGGGGATCGCAGGGGCGATGGCGCTCCTCGCCGTCGCAGGATATGGCCTGCTTGCGGGCGAACCCGACTGGCAACTCGCGTTTCCCTTCTTCACGTCGGCGGAGCCGTCTTCCGCGGCACCAGGCGCGTCCATCCCCCAGGATCTGTCGCTGCCGCTGCCCCAGCGCGGGGAGATGGCGCTGGCCCGCGGACGCGCATTGATCGCCGGAGGGCGGCTGCACGAGGCGCTCTCCGTCCTCGATCAGGTCCGTCCGACCGACCCGCAGAAGGCGGAGGCCGACCGTCTACGCGCGGCTGTTCAACAGCAGCTACTCGCGCTGACTCCCATGCCGCCGCCGCTGGCGGGCGCAGAACGGCGGCTTCCGTGAAGTGTCCCAAGTGCGGCTACCTGGGGTTCGAGGACATGGAGCGATGCCGCAACTGCGGCTACGATTTCTCGCTCACGCTGGCGGCGTTTCTGCCCGAGCTTCCGCTCCGCGGCGACGTCCGGAAGATGAGCCCGCTTGACGACCTGTCCCTCGTCGACGCGGCGGCCGCGCCGGTCGCGGCGGCCGCGTCGCGGAGTGATCTGACGCCACGGGCGGATCGCGTCCTCGGCGCGTCCTCGGCGTCCCGCGCGTCCGCGCCATCGGGCGAGCTGCCGCTCTTTGGCGGACCGGCCATCGACGACGAGCCGCTCATCAAGCGGCCGTCACCGCCGCGCCCTCCGCTGGCGGTCCGTCGCGCCACTCCTGACCTGCCGCGCGTGCGCGGGGA
>DASZFS010000205.1:0-5986 GCA_035939575.1 Vicinamibacterales bacterium
AAAGCACGACCTCGGATCACAAAGTGGCCGCGCTCGACGCTATTACTCGAGTAGCGAGAGAGTGATGCCGGCGGGATCAGTCCGGTACAGGGCACCCGGGCTATCCCACTTCTTGATGATGCGGAAAATGTTGCGATCTTCCGACACCCGCGCGCCGTTCGTCGTCCAGTCCTTCGTCGCGGCTCTAGTATGCCTCGGCGGCATCGCCTGCACCGGACGGATCACGGCTCCTGGAACGCTCGCTCCTGGCGGCGCTGGCGGCTCTGCCGGCAACGGGCCGGGCCCCTCGGGCACGGGGGCGGTCCAGAGCAGCTCGTGCGCGGGCCAAATCACCCCAGGGCGCGCACCGCTCCGCCGGCTGAACCAATTCGAGTACAACAACACCATCCGCGATCTGCTCGGCGAAACCACGCGGTACGCCGACGGTTTTCCGCCGGATGAGCAGGGCGGCGGATTTAGCAACAACGCCGACGCGCTCGTCGTCTCGCACCTCCTCGCCGAGAGCTATGCCAGCGCCGCCCAAGCCATGGCGGCGACCGCGGTGACCCGGTTGAGCGCGCTCAATCCGTGTGACGTGACCACGACCGGCGAGGACTCCTGCGCTCGGCAGTTCATCGTCACGTTCGGCAAGCGTGCCTTCCGTCGTCCCATCACGTCCGACGAGACGACGCGGTTCCTCGCCCTCTACTCGACCGGACGAATGGGTGGCACCTACGCGGATGGCATCTCGGTCGTGATCGAGATGATGTTGCAGTCGCCGCACTTCATCTATCGCGTCGAGCCCGCCCCTGCTCTCGCGGCAGGCGCCGCGCCCGTCCCCGTGACGCCCTATGAGCTGGCGACGCGCTTGTCCTACTTCATTTGGGGCTCGATGCCGGACGATACGCTCTTCGCGGCGGCCGACGCGGGCGCGCTGTCGACGCCCACCCAGGTCGGGGACCAGGCACGCCGCATGTTGCAAGACAACAGGGCCCACGACGCAGTCGCCGCCTTTCATCGCGAATGGCTTCAGCTCGATCACGCGCTCGTAGTCCCCAAGGCGGCCATGATGTTTCCGACCTGGTCGCCCACGTTGGCCGGCTCCTTGTTCGCCGAGAGTCAGGCGTTCGTCGAGAACGTGTTCTGGAGCGACGGCCACCTCGCCACGTTGCTGTCGGCGCCGTATACGTTCGCGGATCAGGCCGTCGCCCAGTACTACGGCGCGACGGCGCCGGCGTCGACGAGCTTCGCCAAGCTCATGCTTGATCCGACTCAGCGCGCGGGACTCCTGACACAAGGGACCTTCTTGGCGGCTAACGCCGGTCCCGATCAGACGTCTCCAGTCCAGCGCGGCAAGTTCGTTCGAGAGCAGCTCCTCTGTCAAACCGTCGCGCCCCCCCCGAACAACCTCGTCATCATGCCGCCGAAGGTCGATCAGACGAGCTCGACGCGCGATCGATTCAAGCAGCACGAAATGACGGGGAGCAGTTGCGCCGCCTGCCACGCCCTCATGGATCCCTTGGGTTTCGGCTTCGAGCACTACGATCCCATCGGTCAGTGGCGGACAGTCGACGGTCCCTCGACCGTGGACGCGAGCGGGATGGTCACGGGGACCGACGTCGACGGCCCGTATGATGGCGCCGTGGCTCTCATGACGAAGCTCTCCGCGAGCCAACAAGTCGCCAACTGCGTGGCGACGCAGTGGTTCCGGTTCGCGACCGGCCGGACCGAGACGGCCGCGGACATGTGCACCCTCCAAACCATCCAAAAGCAGCTCTCCTCCAGCCAGGCGGACATGCGCACGCTGCCCGTGGCGATCGCCACCAGCGATGCGTTTCGCTATCGGACGTCGCCATGAGCCGGTACTCCCGCCGCACGTTCCTCCGGGGCGCTGGCGGCGCGTCTTTTGCGTTGCCTTTGCTGAGCGACGTTCTTCGAGGATCCACCGCGCGCGCGGCGGCTCCAGCATTCCCCAAACGACTCTTCGTGTTCTTCACGCCGAACGGCACGATCCCCGCGGAGTTCTTCGGGCCCGCCGACCAGTCGACCTTCACGTTGGGCCAGATCCTGGCGCCGCTCGAACCCCACAAGAACGATCTGCTCGTCCTCGACAATCTCGACAACAAGGCGTCGATAGACGCTTCCGGAGATCCACACGGTGTGGGCTTCGGATGCATGTTGAGCGGCATGAAGCTGCTCACGGGCGCGGCGGCGATGGGGATGACGAGCGGCGGGTGGTCATCCGGTATCTCCGTGGACCAGTACGTCGCGAACACGATCGGCAAGTCCACGAAGCTGGCCTCACTGGAGCTGGCCGGGAAGAACATCGCCGGCAGCGTCTTCTCTCGGATGTCCTTCAGCGGCCCCGGGCAACCGGTCTCGCCGGAAGCCGATCCGCAGGCGGCCTTCGACCGGATCTTCGCGTCCGTGATGAACGACCCGGCGTCGCTCCGCCGCCGCGTGCTTCAAACCAGCATCCTCGACGAGGTCTCCAAGCAGCTCGACGGATTGTCTGCCACGCTCTCTGGCGCCGATCAAATGAAAGTGCAAGCGCACGCCGCGTACGTGCGGGACATCGAGACGAGGCTGCAAGCGAACGCCGCTGGCTCGTGCACGACGGCGCCGGCGCGGCCGACGGTCAGCGGAAGCAAGCCGGTCGATTTCATGCCGTACGACCCGAACAATGCCGGCCACGAGGTCATCAACGCGGCGGACGACGTCGATTTTCCGGGGATCATCAAGGCGCACCTTGATCTCGTGGTTGGCGCCTTCAGCTGCGACATCACCCGGGTCGCGAGCCTGATGGCGGCGCCCTCTCGCAGCGACGTCGTCATGACCTGGGCCGGCGTGAACATGTCTCACCACGAGATGTCTCACCAGAGCGACGCACAGGGGATGCCCGGCCTCATCAAGGTCGACAACTGGTACGCGCAGCAGCTCGCCTATCTCATCAGCGCGCTCAAAGCGGTTCCGGAAGGCGCTGGGACGCTCATCGACAACACCTTGATTCTTTGGTGCAATGAGCTCGGCATCGGGAACATTCATTCGCATGTTCGTGTTCCGTTCCTCTTGGCTGGAAGCGCCGGCGGGTACCTCAAGACTGGTCGCTACGTGAAGTTTCCGGTCGGTACCTTCCACAACAACCTTTTGGCCACCGTCTCGCAAGCCATGGGGGTACCGCTTCAGAACAATTCCTTCGGCGATCCGAACTACTGCACAGGCCCCCTACCAGGACTGACAGCTTGACGCGACGATGAGAGAACGCTGCCGGGGTTTGCGACCGCGGCAAGCGCGATTTCAAAGGTACGGCGTCAGGATCGGCAACAGTAGGCCAGTGATCTTGACGTGGCCTACGTCACTCGGATGAGTGCCGTCGTTGTAGTCCGAGGTGTTCAGCCACCCTGTCGTGTCGACATAATGGACCTTGTCATCGCCAGCGGTCATCCGGACGGTGACCGCCATCTCGGTCTCGGTGGCCAAGGACCCGTTGAAGCACCTCATAGCGAATATTTCCGCGGCAGGAAAGCGGGCGCGAAGGGTGGCCAAGAACGTCGTGTAGGACGCCTGGAAGGTCGCCGAAGGGACGTTCGTGGAACGATCATTGGTCCCCAGATTGATTACAATCAACGCGGGCGTATAGGCGGAAGCCGGCCAATCAGGGTTGGTGGCGTAGCCCAGGGGCTTGAGCTTGAGGTAGTCCTGCTCCATTCCGGTCTTGTCGCTGTTGAGGCCGTAGTTGGTGACGAGAGCGATGCCCGGATAAGCGATCTGCGTGTGCTCGACGTTGAGTCTCTCAGCCGAGACCCACGCATAGTCCGAGATATCGGCCAGGGTGTCGGTATATCCAGAGGTGATCGAGTCGCCGATGAATTCGATGACGCTGGAGTGAACGGGCGGAGCCGTCGTCGTCGCACCGACGTCGAGCACGAACCCTTTGAAGGAGAACTCGTATCCGTAGTCCTTGCCCCCTGAGACTACCGCCACGTGGGCTCCGTGCGTCAGCGGCGTGGGCGTCAGGTTTACCGTCCCGTTCGCGTTGGACACCTTGATGAACGACCCACCATCGATGGAAGCGTAATAGTTGTTCGTGCTGCCCACCTTCATTTGCAAGGTTGTTCCCGTGAATGCGACCCTGATATACGCTCCGCCCCAGTAGCTGATGCGCTGGGAAGCATTGCTTGAGTCCCAGCGGCCGAAGTATTTGAGGTTCGCGTCCGCCAGCGAACCGTCACCGGGGACGCTCGGCGGCGCCTCGCTGCCCAACGAGTCACCGGACGCCGTATCCAGAACCGTCTCGGAGGTCGCGCCGTCAGCGGCGTGGCCCGCATCCATCTCCATCCCGCTGGCCTGGCCGCCCGCTCCTGCGGTCTGGCTGCCGGCCACGCCGGTCGACTGGCCGCCAGAACCGGATTGACCCGCCGTCCCGGCGGAGCTCGCCGACGATCCGCTCTGGCCTCCTTCGCCGTCGCCACGGGAGGTCGATCCAGGCGAGGTACAGCCAGCCAAGGCCAGCCACGCCACCAGGTATCCGAGGCTCCGGATGCCGCACGGCCCAGGGGGGCGAGTGTACCTGGACCGGTTCATTGGAGAGATGTAAGCGCCTGCCAAAATGCGTTCGTAGCCGAGGCGGAATCGCCAGCAGAAACGACCCACACGTTACCGGTGCCATCGCTCGACAGGCTGGGTACCGTTCCTCCCGTTATCGGGGCGGTTCCTGACCTCGTCATCCGTGTGACACCCTGCGCGAACGTCGGCAACACCGCGGCTATCACGCTAATTTGATCGCACGGAGTCAACCCGGGCAGGAGCATCGGGCGCTGGGCGGCCATCCATTGACCAAAGGGATTCTTTGGCAATTGAGACACCCGTGAATCGGGAACATCCTGGGCCTGGTCATAGTAGGCGTTTACTTGGATATATTGATAACGGGCCGCGACGATCGCGTCTGCCCACGGATCCAAGTCTCCATTCGGAGAGCCCATCGTCGCGGTAGAACCACTCGTCTGGCCGAGTGACGAAGCCACCACGACCAGATCCGCCATCGTGTGGTCGATTAGGTAAGCGTCCGCGACGTCCGTCAGCTGTCCCCCCGTCGCCACGACGATCGGGCGGTAGCTGCGACCCAATCGGTGTGCAGTCGCGACGATGAATTGCGCGCCGACGGAGCGGTTTGGCATCGTGTCCTCCAACACACCGCTCGGCGGTGCGCGAAGGGGTGGCGCCACGCTCGAAACCGGAGAAGGTAGGCTGATGCCGCTTGCACGCGCCGCACCTACGAGACCATTCCAGTCCTTGAGGTTCGCCACGATGTCTGGCCATTGAGCGCTCGGATTCACGATGAATCCCGCGAGCGTCAAGCGCCCGACCGCCGAGAATGCGACGGCGAACTCGCCCTGCCAGTTGTCGTGACCGCCGTCGTTTTCGACGATGATTGCGTTCCGTTCATCGACGGGCAGGGGGCCGTGCGGCTGGTCATAGCCGGCATCGAGCGCCCCTCCGCTACAGGCGGTGATGGACAACAGCGACATCGGCCCTACGACCTTGCGGAGTGCCGCGTTCTGGCGATTCGCGGTCCTCGCCACATTCATTTTTCGATATCGCCGAGGACGGCGCTGTTGGGGAAGTTCCTGCGAAACGCAGCGGCCGCGAGCCGGCCGTCGGCGCTGCGACCTTGACGAAACAGCGCACGCGCCCTCATCGCGTCCCGCTCTTCGGCCAACCCGCCAAAAGGAAAAGTGCGCTGATGCTCATCCGCCGCCCTGATAACGGCGGCGAAATCGCCCCGGGCAAAAGCGCGGCGGGCCGGCTCCAGTATCTGAAGCTCCCTCCTGAATTCTTCAGCGCGCAGCGCCTTCGCAGACGATGACGCAGACGCCGCGGCTTCGGTTGACGACACCACGGCGCCGCTCTGCGCGGTGCTCGTCGGTCGCGGGCCCTCGCCGACCAACCCGAGCTGGGATGGACGCTCGAGCCATCGTCGGACCTCGAGCGTGGCGCCCGCGGCGGA
>DASZFS010000206.1:0-4417 GCA_035939575.1 Vicinamibacterales bacterium
TGAGTGCAACGCCACCTCGAGGATTCCTTCTTCCCGCTTCATCCTCACGTTTTCGTAGTTATTGCGATAACTGTCGAACATGGCCTGCTCCATTTGATGCCGCCGACATCGCAACGTGAAATGACACGGGCCCTTCGGCCTCACCTGGTGAATGGGTCCGTTCAGGACCGATACGAATCCAACTCTCATCAGACATGCGACGGAGAGCTGATGGGCGCTGCTTCGTCCAATTCAATCGGCGCACCTTGATATGTAATGCCAATCGTCGCCACGCGACGGAGCGTGTTCACGACTTGACACGCACGCCCGGCAATCGTGATCAGTTTCCGGGTGAGCTCGGCATCCGGACTCTCGGCTGAGACATCCATGGTGAACGCGGTGAACCGTTCCGGCGTGCCAGCCAATGCACCCGTCACCGCGACCCGCACGTTGGTGATCGCCGCCTCACGAGCACGAATCGCCGCCAGGAAGTGGCTGGTAAAACACCCGCCCAGTGCTACCAACAGGTACTCGCCTCCAGCCGGTCCGAGATCGAGACCGCCCTTTGCGACACTGCGGTCAACCAGGACTGTGTGTGTTCGGACCGTAGCCTTCGACGTGGTCTGGTTCACGGGTTCGATCGTCGCTGTAAACGTCGGTGGCATCGCCGCCTCCTGCTAAAGGACCGCGCAAAGGGGTCTGTCCTTCGCCGGACTCAATTACGCTGTCCCGGCCTGCTGATCGATGAACGCCGTCAGGTCTTCGATCGAATCGTACGCGAACGTCGTACACGCGTCGTCGCAGTTGCCACTAATCAGGCGGGAGACCGCATGGCGGCGGGCCGCATCGTAGACCAACCACACCCGCTGCCCTGTCTCGCGCGCGCGGCCAATCAGATAGCCCACCTCGAAGCCCACCCCATAGCTGGACCCGGAGGCCTCGGCGACCAGGACGTCGCATTGCGAGAGCCAGTCAATATCGCGCCGATAGACTTGCTGTTCGGTCAGCTGCGCTTCCGCCGATTCCACATCCTCTGCCAGCAAATGGGTCGTGAGGACTTCGTGTCCGAGCTGCTGCAGCCGTTGACAGATCGCCCGACCCGCCAGCACGCCGCTGCGTTCGCCACGAACGGTGCACGCAAGATAGATACGCATGTGTTCTTACCCGAAGAGGCCCGACAAGTCGTCAAGCGACGTGATCACGTGCGTCGCGGGAAAGCCGAGGCGGTCGGCGGGTTCGCCGGGGGAACGCTGAATCCAGAACGTCGTGAGCCCCGCAGACGCCGCGCCGCTGATATCCCAGCAGTTTGACGAGACAAACCCGAGCGCGTCCGCGGCGACCCGTAATCGCGTACGCGCGGAGCGGTAGACTCGCGGACTCGGCTTGAAGATGTTGAGTTCGTCGGCGCTGATGATCGCATCAAACGCGGTGTCAATACCCGCGTTCTTCACAGCGGCCTCGAGCATCTTGGGCGCGCCGTTCGAGAGGATGGCCAGACGCAATCCTCGTTTCTTCAGTGCCGCCAACCCTGGGACCACGTCTGGAAACACCGCGAGATTCAAGTAGGCATCCATCAGGTGCCGTTGTGTTGCAGCGGTCAGTTCCAGCTTCAGACTTTCCGAGGCATACAGAAGCGCATCTTCCGTGACCTGCCAGAAATCCTCGTACCGACCCATCAGGCTGCGCAGGAGGCTGTACTGTAGTTGCTTGCCACGCCAGAGTTGAGTCAGCGAGGCGCCACTTCCCGGAAACAGTTGCTCACATCGCGCGGTGACCGAGAATACATCGAAGAGGGTGCCATACGCGTCGAACGCCAGGGCTTTGATGTTCCCGAGCGGCGTTGCGGTCGCATCGTTCACCCTAACGCGACCCTGTTCCACGTCCACGTCCGATCACGGCGTTATGCCCGGCGAATCAATCTCGCGTCATCGGGGGATTCTGGCCGGCACTCGTTTCTCATACCGGAACCACAACAAAGCATCTCACACGCCCACCAGCCCGCGATACAGGGGCCCCGCGACAGCATCGGCCAGTTTCACTAGGTCGGCTTGTGGGAGGTCTCCAACGACGAACACCATGTGGCGTGCTGCTCGAAAAGACACGACTGACATAGCATCGACACGGTCCGGCGTGGTTACATGCGGAAGCATTTCGCCAGGAAGGGTAGGCGGACCGCTGCCATCGGCTTCGGTCACGAGCAACGACACGCGTGTCCCGCCGTAGTCCAGCACGATGTGGGCGAACCGCTGCCCGCCATAGACGCAGGAGTGGCGCTCGAGAACATGGGCGGTTGTTCCGGCTCCCGTGATGACGTCATTCGGCGGGAGCGTTTCCAGAACGCGATACGCAATGTCGTATCGCTTCGCCGCTTCTTCGAGTGTGATCGGTTTCTCGGCCAGGCGGAACTGCAGCGCGCAGTTGAGGTGGTCGCCCACCGCCGCGCGGGCGAGTGCTCCCGTCGTCGCGATCCAATCGCGGCCCCGATACGCCAGACCGAGGGCGGCGACCAGCAGGATCGTCGCCGCCAATGTCCACCACGCCTGGAACCTGATGCGGCGACGAGCGGGAACCTTGCGTGACGCGTCCTCGAGCGTCGTGCGCAGGCGCGCCATGAAGTCATCGCTTGGGCCGAGATCCCGCGCGTTGCGAAAGGCCCGCTGTACGGCCACGCGCAATGCGCGCCGCGCCGCGAGATCCTCGCGGCACATCGGACACGTGTCGATGTGGCGCAGGATCTCGTGATTCGTTTCGGTGAGGAGCTCCTCCGCCAGAAACGAATCAGCCAGTTCACGAACGTCACGGCATTCCATGGCAGGCTGTCTCACTTGACCACACGCGGACGGCTGAACGCCACCGGCGAAGTGCCCAGCTCGGACCGCAGGAACGCGCGGCCACGGTGGAGCCGCGACATCACGGTCCCGATCGGAATGGCGAGGGCTTCGGCAATCTCCTTATACGTCAGTTCCTCGACGTCACACAGCACGATCACCTCTTGACACTGAACCGGAATCCGCTTGAGTGCAGCCAGAACGTCCTCGTCCGACAGCTGCTCCGGTACCGGTGCCTGAAAGGGAGTCATCTGAGCCACACGGTCGTCGGGATCCTCGACCAGGGGGGACCGGTCGCGTGCGCGGAGTCGGTTGCTCCGCACGTGCTGGAGAATCGTCGCGAGCCAGGCGCGACAGTTCGTGCCGGCCTCGAAGCGGTGGAACGATTTCAGCGCTTGTAGCATCGTTTCCTGGACCAAGTCTTCCGCCTGGGACCGGTCGCGTTCGAACCACATCGCCAGACGAAAGAGCCGATCCACGTGGGGAAGGGCCTCCGCTTCGAATGTCGCCCACACGCCCTCGTCGGCGGTCCCCGCCGATTGCTCTGCCATTACACGTCGATCCTCAAGCCGCCTTTGCCTTCGATCATCTCCACGTTAGGACGGTTTATTCCCACCGATGGGTTCGCAGGGCAAACAGTCGGCGGTGACGACGTCGGCACCACCGACTGTCCGCAGGCTGGCGCGTCTAACCGGGCAGCTTGGCGGCCAGCACGTCGATCTTCTCGATCGTGGGTGGTTGCGCCAGCAGGTCAGACGCCTTCTCCATCAATGCCGCCGCGACGCGCCCTGATAAGTGCGCGCTTCGACCGGCGTCGTCGGGAAACGCATCGAAAATGCCGAACGTCGACGGCCCGAGTCGAAGGGCGAACCACGCCGTCGTGGCCGGCTCCGCTTGCACGAGCGGGAGTCCTGCATGAAGAAAGCCTACGACCTCGGCCTCTTTCCCTGGTCTTGCCTCGAGCCGAACCCACAGCGCCACAGTCACCATATGTTTATCTCCCTCTTTCCCGTCGCATCCTTCCCCATCATATCGTTCCCCATCGCGTCCATCTTGCCCTGGTTTCTAAGCGTTCAGAGCTCGTCCACGTCGGGTGGCGACATGATGGCCACGCCGTTGGCGTTCGCCACACCCAACGTGATCGGTGCACCGCTTGCCACGAGTTCTCCGAATTCGTTGTACCTGAACAGAGACAAGTGAGACTGTCCGGCGCCATGGTCAATGACGCCCAGAACACCCGCGTCGGTGTCGAGATCCGCCGGTGCTCCTCCGGTCGCAATGCTCGCGGCGACGGGACTGTCCACGAAGACATTGTTCCCGGTGCCGATCAATCGACTAATGGTCTTGCTGCCTGTATTCGCCGTGAACACGTACTTTCCGACTCGTGTCGTCCAGCAGTCGGCCGTCTGTCCCACGGCCGTGATCGCCGTAAACGCGCCGTTCCGGAAGAGTCCGGCTTCGCTGGTGTGAGCCAGGGTCACGACCGCGGTCCCGTCCGGATACACGGAAAAGCCGAACGGTGTGAGCGTATTCTCGGGCGCAGCCACGGCCGTGGGCTCGGCTCCGGTCACGGCACCATTGTCAAGCGCGATGACGTCGACGCTGCCCCG
>DASZFS010000207.1:0-5914 GCA_035939575.1 Vicinamibacterales bacterium
CAGTGGCGTCGCCGTCCCCGTACTCGGTGCGGGTGACGTTGGCGGCGGAGCGGCCGAAGGCGGGACCGCGGCCGGCGCCGTCGGCGCGGCCACTGCTTCACCCGCCGCCCCGATGACCGCGACGACGCTGTTCACCGGAACCGTCTCGCCTTCCTTCACGCGGATCTCGGATACGACGCCCGCCGCCGGCGACGGAATCTCAGCGTCCACTTTGTCGGTCGAGATCTCGAACAACGGCTCGTCGCGATCGACTTGGTCTCCGACTTTCTTGATCCAGCGGACGATCGTGCCCTCGGCAATCGACTCGCCCATCTGAGGCATTACCACGTCAGTCATCTAAATCCTCAATCAACATTAATCCGCAATCCGCAATTACAAATGTATTGCGGCCCCATGTGCAGCATGTGCGGCCTCGCCGACGGCCTCGGCCATGGTCGGATGCGCGTGCATGGTGCGAATCAGTTCTTCGACCGTGCATTCCAGCCGGAGCGCGACCGTCGCCTCCGCGACGAGCTCGGTGGACCGCAGCCCGATCATATGGATGCCGAGCACTTCGTCGTATTTCTTATCGGCCACGATCTTCACGAACCCCTCGGTCTCGCCAGCCATTTTTGCGCGGCCCAGCACGCCGAACGGGAACGTGCCGATGCGTACGTCGTAGCCCCGTTTGTTCGCCTCCGCTTCGGTCAGGCCCACGCTGCCAATCTCAGGATCGCAGTACGTGCAGCCCGGCACGTGATCGTAGTTGACCGGCCGGACCTCCTGACCCGCGATGCGCTCGGCGGCGATGATGCCCTCCGCCGACGACACGTGTGCCAGCTGCGGATGCGGATCCGGCCCGCCGAGCGTGATGACGTCCCCGATGGCCGAGATGCCCGGAACGCTCGTTCGATACGCCGCGTCGACCCTGATGTAGCCCTTCTCCATCCGCAGCCCGACGCCCTCAGCATTGAGGCCCGTGGTGACGGGACCTCGGCCGGTGGCGACGAGCAGGAGGTCAGCATGAATCTTCTTCGCCTGACCGTCCGGCAGCTGGACGTCGACGTCGACGCCGTCCGCGCTGGCCTTGGCGGACGTGACGCGGGCGCCGGTGTGCGCGGTGATGCCCTGCTTGCGGAACGACTTCTCGAGCTCCATCGAGACCGCGTTGTCCTCGATCGGCACGAGACGAGGCAACAGCTCCAAGAGGGTCACATCACTGCCGAAGCGGTTGAAAATTGACGCGAACTCAACGCCCACCGCGCCGCATCCCATGATGACCAGCGTCTTCGGGATGTCCTTCAGGTGGATCGCTTCATCGCTCGTGATGATCCGCTTGTGGTCGATTTCGACGCCTGGCACGCTCCGTGGCGACGATCCAGTTGCAACGATCACGTCTTTACGCGCAACCAGCGTCTGTTTGTCTCCCTCGAACACGTCAACGGTCAATGGGGACGGGGACGCGCTGGCGCGGGTCAAGCGGGCCGTCCCCTTGATCCAGTCGATCTTGTTCTTCTTGAACAGGAACTCCACGCCCTTGGTCAGGCCCGTGACGATCCGGTCTTTGCGCGCGTGCACCTGCACCATGTCGATCGAGGGGGCGGTCACACCAGTCACACCCCACTCTTTCGCCCCCTTGATGACTTTCAGCGCATGCGCGTGTTCCAGCAGCGCCTTGGTGGGGATGCAACCCCAGTTGAGACAAGTACCTCCGAGGGATTTCTCCTTTTCGACCACCGCGGTCTTCAGCCCGAGCTGTGCCGCGCGGATGGCGGCAACGTACCCACCGGTCCCCGCGCCGATCACGACGACGTCGTATTCATGTGCCATGGACTACCGTTTGAGCGAGGAGAGCGGGACAAACGCCGTGGTGCCGGCGGGGCGAGCGGCCTCGCTCGCGGCTGGTGACTCCTCGGGATCCAACCGGTTGAGGCGCGCGCGAAGCTGGCTCTGCTCGTAGCGCAGCTCCCAATAGGACTCGGTGAGGCGCTCGAGGCGCTTCGCCAGCCGGCGCGCTTTGGCCCACGTGGAGCCTGCGGCGGCAACCGCGGCGAGGGCGACGAACCAGAGGAGAGCCACCAAACCTCGTACCTTATCGACGGCTTGCAACAGTGTCAACCGCCTGAGACAATACCTCCCGTCGCACCCCAAACGATGAGCCAGAAACCGAAAACGGTCCTCATCGTCGATGACGATGAAGGGATGCGCGACACGCTCACGGCGATTCTCAAGCGAGAGTACCGGGTCCTGCGCGTCGCAAGCGGCGAGGCGGCTCTTCAGATCCTGAACCGCGATGACGTCGATCTGATTCTGCTCGACGTGCGGCTGCCAGGCGTGAGCGGCTTCGAGGTCCTGCGCATCGTCAAGGAGAACTACAGCCTCATCGAAGTCCTGATGATCTCGGCGATCAACGACATCGAGACCGCCGTGCAGGCGATGAAGCACGGGGCCTATCACTACGTCACGAAGGATTTCGACTACGACCAGCTGCGGGGGCTGGTCCGCAACGCCAGCGAGCACCAGGACCTGAACCGCCAGGTGCTCACCCTCTCCGCGCAGGTTGCCGACCAGACCGAGCGCGAGTTCATCGTCGGACCGAGCAAGATCGCGCGCGATATCGTCGATCTCGTTCAGAAAATCGGGAAGCTGTCGGCGACCGTGCTCATCCTGGGCGAGAGCGGCACCGGCAAGGAGCTGCTGGCGCGGCTCATTCACCGTCAGGGGGCGGACCCCGAAGCGCCCTTCATCGCCGTAAACCTGGCGGCCATCCCGAGAGAGCTCGCCGAGAGCGCGCTCTTCGGGCACGAGCGCGGCGCGTTCACCGGCGCTCACCGTCAGCAGCTCGGGAAGTTCGAGCTCGCGTCGAACGGCACGTTGTTCCTCGACGAGATCGGCGACCTGCGGCTCGACCTGCAGGCCAAGCTGCTGCGCGCCATCCAGGAGGGCGAGATCGAGCGCGTGGGCGGCACCAAGCCGATCAAGACGGACTTCCGGCTCATTGCGGCCACCAACGCGGATCTCGAGAAGGCCGTCAAGGAGGGCAGGTTCCGCGAGGATCTCTACTATCGGATCAACGTCATCCCCATCAAGATGCCGCCGCTCAGGGAACGCTCGGAGGACATCCCCCAGCTCGTTGAGTTCTTTCTGAAGCGGTACAGCGTCCGTTTCCGCAAACGCATCAACCAGATTACCGAGCCGACGATGACCGTGCTGAAGAAGCACTGGTGGCCGGGCAACATCCGGGAGCTGGAGAATCTGATCGAGCGCCTTGTCGCCATGAGCGACAAGGACTACATCGGCGAAGAGGACTTGCCGCTGGAGTTCCAATTGGCCCAACTCGAGCCGCATGGCGCGAGAACGAGCAGCCTGTTCGAGGACGCGACGAACACGTTCGAGCGGAGCTTCATCATGCGCGCGCTCGAGCGGAACGGTGGCAACGTAACCGCCACGGCAGAGTACCTCGGAATACCTTTGAGTACTTTAAAATACAAAATAGACAGGCTCGGAATAAGACAATTACGCAAACGAACTGGCGGCGCCTGATTTCAGTCAACAACTTGGCCGCGTGGCCAAGTCATTGTCCTTTCTCCCAAGCGCACTAAAACTCCACGCAATCGGGCCACATTCCCCGCTCTGCCCGCGCCCATAACTCATCGGTGGACAACTGGTTGTCCGTTTCGATCGCTGCCCGCGATTGACTCTTTCGACAGCCTGATCGCGCGACTGACAGAATTTGTTCGGAAATTGTGATGACGTGCACTTCCGGGCAGATCTGGAACACCCGTTGCACAACCACACACCACGTCTGAGCAACGGTCCGCTCTAGGACTGGTTCGAGATTTTCCCCACCGCAAACAACTGTTCGCGGATGGTCTGGGTGCGTGAATGCAGCCTTCCATGTTTAATCTCCGTGTGCCGCTCGCCCCATCGTCGGGTGACGTTGGGGGCGCCGGAGACGTGTTCCTCATGAACACGCTGACCGATGCGCAGCTGGTCGTGTCGAGCGACGTCGCGGCCCTGCTCGATCGATGCCCCGAGATCGGCCCTGACAGCCCTGGCGACGACGTCCGGCATGCGCTCGACCTTCTGCAGGAGCACGGGTTCCTCGTCGCCGATCGCGCCGCGGACCGCGCCGCGCTGGATCGGTTCTTCACGACGGTCAGCGAGGACAAGACAGAGCTGCACATCACCGTCCTCACCACGCTTCAGTGCAACTTCGCGTGCGACTACTGCTTTCAGGGCGATCACGGCGACTACAACAAGTTCGCCGACAAGATGTCGATGGAGACCGCCGCGCGCGTCGCGACGTGGATCGAGCGCGAGCTCGATCGCGTGCGGCCGGAGCGACTCGTGGTGATGTTCTTCGGAGGCGAGCCGCTCCTGAATCTGCCGGTGATGTACGAGATCGCGGAGCGGGCGTGGCAGGCAACCCAGGCGCGCGGTGTGCACATGGGGACGAGCATCATCACCAACGGGCTGCTGCTGACGCGCGAAGTCGTCGACCGCCTGCTGCCGTGGGGGCTCAAGGGCGTGAAGATCACGCTCGACGGCGATCGCGACACGCACAACCGGATGCGTCCGCTGCGCGGCGGGCAGGGAACGTTCGACCGGATTATCGACAATATGCGCGCCGTCGCCGATCGGGTGCCGATCGCGATTGGCGGCAACTTCGACGAGACGTCCGTCGACAGCTATCCCGCGCTGCTGGAGTTTCTCAGCCAGCAGGACTTCGCGGCCAAGCTATCGAAGGTGAACTTCAAGCCGGTCATCCGCAATGCGGCCATGGTCGCCGCGGACGCGGCGCCCCAGGGTAAGAAGCTCCTGCCGTTGATTCCGGTGGGACACGACAACAAACCACTCGGCGGAACCTGCATGACGTCGGCGGGCAAGGGCGCCGGCACCGCCACGGCGTGCAACTCGTGCGGCGAGCTGGACGACAAGCTCGGGTTCCTGCGCCAGGAAACGCAGCGGCGGGGGTTTCCGACAGCGAGCGGCGTGCCGGGCGGTCCCTGCCACGTGCACATGAAGCACGCGCACACGATCGGCCCGGACGGGTCCCTGTATGCGTGCCCGGGATTTACCGGCGAGAAGAGCCAGTCGACAGGACACATTGACGATCGCCGCGAGTCGTGGCGCGAGAGCGCGCGCGAGCGGTTCGAGCGGCTGCATCCCTGGGACGAGTGCGGCGATTGCGCATTCATTCCGGTGTGCGCGGGGGGATGCCTGGTGGCGTCGCACACCGAGCTTGGTGACATGAATATGCCGACATGTCACAAGCCGAGCTTCCAATCGGCAGTCATCGCGCTGGCACATCACGTCGCCAGCGCCGCCTAGGAGAGAGATACAATGAAGATCCAGATCATCAAGGGCGCGGGCAGCAAGAAGCAGGGATTCGGGTGCGATACGCTGATCGATCAGCCGCCGATGGACAAGAAGTAGCCGTGCGGGCGGCGCGCGCTCGGAACGCGCGCGTTAGAACCTGCCTCGCTCTTGGAGCACTCGTCTTTCTCTCAACGGCCCGGTGCAGCACTTCCGCCGGGCCGTCTCATCCTGTCTCTACGAACATCACCCTGCGAATGGGGATCAGCAACGCCCCAACTCAGAGCGCCGAGCGCGGTCTGCAAGGAATGATCACCAACCTTGCCTCTGAGACACTGCTTCGAGTCAACCAGTCAGGCCGCCTCGAGCCATCGCTCGCGAAGGGATGGGCGCTGTCCGACGACGGCCTGCGCCTGACGCTGACGCTCCGCGATGGAGTCCGGTTTCACGACGGCTCTCCCGTAGACACGCAGACGGTCGCGGGAATTCTGAACGACGCGCTACCGCGGACGCTGAGATCGGCATTTGACGATGTGGAGTCAATCAGCGCGCGGGGTGAGCGGGACGTGGAAGTGCGTTTCAAGCGCCCTTCGACATTCGTCGCCGATTCTCTGAT
>DASZFS010000208.1:0-3043 GCA_035939575.1 Vicinamibacterales bacterium
CTCGAGAACTCCGTCGAAGCTGTCGGCGAAAGCATCGAACGTCATCTGGACGAATGCATCGGAGGCGCGCGTCGGAACCTCTCGCCCAGAACATGCCGCGAGCATGTGCCGGGCGAGCGGGTTGTTTGGTTCCAACACCGCCCACCGCTCGTAGATGGTCGAGGCCTCCGCAATCCGCCCGACCGAGTACAGAGTCGCTCCCACACGTCGATACGACTCGCCGTCGTAAGGACGCAGGATCAGCGCGCGCTGGAACCACTCCAGGGCCTCGTCCGATCGGCCCTGGTCACGGACGACGCTGCCCAGGTTGTGGTGCGCGATTCCGTGATCTGGGTTGATCTCGATCGCTCGCCGAAAGTGAGCTTCGGCCTCGGAGAGCTTGCCGCGTCGACGAAGCACTGCCCCGACATTCGAATGAGCGTCAGCGTGGTTAGGACGAACGGCCAACACTCGTTCGTACGCGTCGGTTGCTTCGTCTAGACGGCCTTGCTCCAGTAATATGTTTCCGAGGTTGTTGAGGGCATCCGCATGGTCAGGGGCCAGTGCCACGGCACGGCGAACTGCTGAACGTCAACTACATTCACCCAAAGGCGTCAATTACATCGCCCCATTCGTCGTTGGGGTAGTTGTCGTCGGCTGATTCGTAGTTGTCGTAGTTGTCGCTGGGGTGACGTCACCTCTCTTGAGGGCTTCCTCGTTGCGGATGCTGGGGCCGGTCATCTCAAGGATGACGGCGTGGTGGATGAGGCGGTCGATGGCGGCCGCGGTGGTCATGGGGTCCTTGAAGATGCGGATCCAGTCGCTGAAAACGAGGTTGCTGGTGATGAGGACGCTTTTGCGCTCGTAGCGCTCGGCGAGGAAGGTGAAGAGCACCTCGATCTCGTCGCGGCTCTGCTGGACGTAGCCGATATCGTCGAGGATCACGGCGTGGTAGGTGTCGAGCGAGACGAGCTCGCGCTCGAGGCGCAGGTCGCGCTTGGCGGCGAGGAGCCGCTGGACGAGGGCGAAGGTCGGCGTGAAGAGGACGCGGTAACCACGGCGGACGAGCTCGTGGCCGATGGCGGCGACGACGTGGGTCTTGCCTCGGCCGGGCAGCCCGAAGACGAGGAGATTGTCGCCGCGCTCGACGAAGCCGCCGTCGCACAGGGCCGGAAGCTGCTTCGTCACCTTGTTCGGCAGGCGCGCGCGGTCGAGCGTTGCGAGCGTCTTCTCCGACGGCAGATCGGAGTCACGCAGGGCGCGGTCGATGCGGCGGACGCGGCGCTCCTCGACCTCGAGCTCGGCGAGGTGCTGAAGGTACTGGCCGAAGGTCCAACCCTCGCGGGTGGCCTTGGAGGCGATCTCCTCGGAGTAGCGGGCGAACGCGGGGAGCTTGAGCGCGCGCAAGAGGACGAGGAGCGCGTCGAGGGCGCTCGGCTTGCCGGCCGTGACGGCGAGAGCGGTCATGACGCCACCCGGCCTAGGAGCGAGTCGTAGGCGGCGAGGTCCACCGCGGGGGCTTCGAGCGCGGGCACCGCCGGCGCCGAGGGCGGCGCGCACCGCGCCTTGACCGCGTCCGCAGTGACGGCCGCGCCTTCGGCGAGCAGCGCCGTGAGCGCACGCTCGACGTCGTCCTCGATCGTGCTCGCGGCCAGGAACAGGATGCGCAGGTACTCGACGTCGGCCTTGATCCCCGTGGAGAGCGCTCCGCAGATAACGTCGTACGCCCGCCGAAACGTGACCGTCGGGAACATCTCGTCGCGGTACACGTAGCGGGCGAAGGCACCCGGCTTGCGCACCAGGGACCAGATCACGTGCCGGTAGTCGATGCGGGTGGCACCGTTGCGCAGGCGGTCGCACGCGAGCTCGAGCGAGTCGGCGTAGTAGACCTCAAGCCGGTGCTCGTAGACGTGCACCCGCACGCGCTCGCCGATCAGGCGCGAGGGCACGGAGTACCCGCAGCCCTTGACTCGGATCGTGCTGGTCCCAGCGACGGGCACGACGAGCTCGGTGTACTCGGGCAGCCGCTCGACGACGAGCGGCCGCATCGCCTCGATGTCCTCGGCCACGCGCGGGCCGCGGCCCGCGTTTGCCTTGCGCGTGACGCCGACGATGAAGCGCTCATACTCGGCCTGGTCGGAAAAGTCGCGGCTGCCGCGCACGAGCAGCGCTTGCTCGAGCCGGCGCTTGAGCGCCCCATTGCTCGCCTCGACGTCGCCATTTTGCTCCTTCGCACCGACCGCCGTGGTCCGCGGCTCCATCCCGAGGTGCCGCATCACCGCCTTGTACTCCTCATTGAACGTGCGGTCCGCGGCGTCGCGGGCGATCTGGTGCGTGGCCGCTGTCGAGTGATCGGTCTGATGGAACCGCGGCACGCGCCCGAGCTGGAACACCGCCGCCTGCACGCCCCGGCGCAGCGCCGCTAGCGACTCCGACGCGCACACCGTCGCCCACTGCCAATTCGAGTACGGCAGCACTGTCACGCACAGCAGGTGCGCGAACACCTGCCCCGCGAGCGTCACGCCCAGCTCCGCCGTCGACGTGAAGTCCGTCTGCGCCGCCTCGCCGGGGCGGTGCGCCTGCGTGAACCAGACCTCGCGCGCCGGGCCGTGCTCCGCGCGCCACCGCCGGACCCGACGCTGCAGCGTCCTCAGATGCGTCTCGTCGTAGCGCCCGGGCTGCTTCAGCGTCAGCAACTCGAGCACCGTCAGCGCTTGAAGACCGGGCGTTGTCGCCAGTAGCTCCGTCACCGCCGGCCAGTCTTCCGCGAACGGATCTGGCCGCGTCCGCCACGTCCGCGCCTCCTTCATCTCCGACGGCAGCTTCGCCGCCGCCACGTACCGCCGCGCCGTCTTGCGGTCCATGTCCGCTTTCATCGCGGCCCGTCCTATCTGTCCGTCCTTGCTCATCTCTTCCATCAATCGCCTCACTTGCGCGTCGCTGACAAGTCTCAAGAAGCCTCCTGCCCGACCTCCGGGCAAGATGCCTCTGACCGATCACCGCCGCTGCTCAGGATGGGGCGATGTCATCGTCGCCGATGGGGAGATGTAATTGTCGCTCAGCA
>DASZFS010000209.1:0-11607 GCA_035939575.1 Vicinamibacterales bacterium
ACGAAGGCCACGAGGGCGGTGGCTCGTTGTCCCAAGATGGCCGGGCGGCAGGTGGGGCTACTACGCGTGCTCCTTGGCGACATAACCGGGGCCGCGACGTTGCTGTCGAAGTCTCCGGGTCTGGGCTGGTCCAATCCCGACCATCCCGGACACTCGCTGTTCCCGTTGCTGGCCACGTTGTTGTCGAACGGGGCAATCGGCGGCGCGTTTGTGACGGAACTCGAGGCGACAAGCCGAGATTCGCTGGAGTCCTTCGCGGTACCGGACGAGGAGCACAAGCCAAGACTGAGGACACCATCCATCGTGGCGCTGATCCACAGCGTGCGCCCCAGCATCGCGCTGACCGACCCGGAAGGCGACGCCGCCATCGACGCGATGCGCATCGCGGCGGAGAAGCGAACTGAGGGGATCCTCGGCAACTCCAGAAGACAGCACTACGGCCACGCCGCACTGCTCGTCGCGTCGTGCGTCGCCTTTGCGCCCAAACACCGCGCGTCCAAGCTCCTGAAATGGGCCACGGATCTCCGCGAGAAGTACTCGCGTCGCCACGCGTTCAGACAGGAGTTGGCGCGAGCATGTGAGAGCCTGGACGTGTTCATGCCAGCCTGAACTCACTCTCGTAAGATTCTATCGGCTTCCTTCTTCTTGCGTGAGCTGGTGTACGCGCTGATGTGACAGCCCAAGGAGACGAGCAGCATCGCGCGCGCTCATTCTCAGTTTTCCGGTTCGCAAGACGTGGACGGCGCGTCGAGCGGCGCGGGCGGCCCGCCGGTCTTCTTCGTCGGCCTTCTTGCGAAGAGTCGCATAAGCGCGAATTGCCTTCGTCGCGGCACTCGGTAGCTTCACGTCGTCCACAATCGGGGCCCCGCGCGCATTGTCGACGAACAGTTCCAGCGCCTCTCGGATGCGGCGTCGAGCCTCGTCGACGGTGCGACCCTGTGTGTGGCACCCGCGGATACCGCGCACGGTGGCGACCCACCAGCCCGACTCGTCTCGCTCGTAAGCCACGCGATAAGATTTCACGGCTTCTTCAACCATCCCTTTCCGAGGCACGGCTCCAGGTCGCGCTCGATACGGCGCAGCAGACCGGGCCCGATGTCTTCACCCGTATGAACTGGTACGGTCGTAACGCAGCGACCGCATTCGATGCGTAGATGCGAGCCTCGTTGCCGGCTCTCGACGCAACCGAAGGACCTCAGGATGCGCGAAGGTCCTTCGTGGTCACGAGATCAGGATAGCCGATGACCGCGAGATGTGTCTAGGTCGATAGACAGATGCAGGCCTGAAGCGTCAGCAGCGGCTCAACTGCCGACACCGTCTGGTTCGGGACCCTCGCTGCGGTGATCATCGGCACTCGTTCTCCGAGGCACTGGAGACCTGCCCACCGACGCACAAGGCGCGCCAGCAGCGCGGCCCGGAATCTCAATGTCATTTTGCGAGTGTGCCCAAAGTCCGTCGGTTCTCATCGTGAAAATCAGGCGGTTTGTCGGTCGAATTTGACGAGAGCGACGGTTTGAAAGACCGTTGTAGGTTCGAGCGAAAAAGCTGGATCCGGCAAGTGCTGATTTCACGTACACTTAGCGTCTGCGGTGAGGTGGCCGAGTGGCCGAAGGCGGCGGTTTGCTAAACCGTTATACGGGCTAAAACCTGTATCCAGGGTTCAAATCCCTGCCTCACCGCCAAACCTTCGCTCGCGCGCACACTCGTGCGAGCGACGGTTCGCAGGCTCAGCCTCGCCAGCCACCGCTTGTATTCCCAGCAGGTCCGGCGCTAACTATCCACCCACGCGCGAGTGATCGCCACCGTCCCTCCAGTCAGCGCAGGACCGGTCTCGCCCGCGGGGCGACGAGCTTGTTGGCGATGAACGCAAAAGCGCCGAGCACGAATCCAGACACAACCCCGGGTGCGCTGTTCGCCCGCCAACTGGAACGGTGTCATGGCCCACCAGTCTCCAGTAGTATTGATTCACCATTTCGATGGCTCCCCGCGTTCGATTCGCCCCCTCCCCGACCGGCTATCTTCATGTCGGCGGCGCACGGACCGCGCTGTTCAACTGGCTCTTCGCGCGCCGGCACGGCGGCGTCTTCGTGCTCCGCATCGAGGACACCGACGTCGACCGATCGTCGCCGGAAATGGTGGAGGGCATCCTGGACGGGATGCGCTGGCTCGGGCTCGATTGGGACGAGGGGCCGAAGATCGGCGGTCCCTACGCGCCGTACTTTCAGTCCGAGCGGCTCGATCGCTATCGCCGGCTGGCTGACCGCCTGGTCCAGGAGGGTCACGCGTACTTCTGCTACTGCACGCCGGAGGAGCTCAAGGCAAGGCGCGAAGCGCTCCGGGGGGCCCAAGGGGCGGTCACCCACGGACTAAGCACCGAGGGTGCGGGCGAGGGCTGGAAGTACGATCGCACCTGCTGCGCCCTGTCGGCGACTGAGATTGCCGCGCGCGAGCGCGCTGGGCAGCCGCGCGCGATTCGCTTCAGGGTCCCGCCAGGTGCGATGCAGTTCGACGACCTGGTTCACGGCCCCATCGCATTCGACGGCGCCAACATCGAGGACTTCGTCATCCTCAGGTCCGACGGCCATCCTACATACCACCTATCGGTGGTATCCGACGACATCGACATGGGCATCACCCACGTCGTCCGCGGCGACGATCACATCTCGAACACACCGAAGCAGATTCTCCTTTACCGCGCCGTCGCGGCCCTCGGGAACCCCGCGAACCTTGCGAACCCCGCGAACCCTGTGTTTCTCCCCCAATTCGCCCACGTCCCCCTGATTCTAGGTCCAGACAAGAAGCGCCTCAGCAAGCGCCACGGCGCGACGTCGGTGATGGAGTACGCGCGGCAAGGCTATGTGCCCGAGGCAATGGTCAACTTCCTCGCGTTGCTCGGCTGGTCGCCGGGCAATGACATCGAGCTGTTCTCGCGTGACGAGCTCGTGGAGGCATTCGCGCTCGAAGGCATCGGCGGCGGCAATGCCGTGTTCAACCCCGAGAAGCTGGATTGGTTCAATCAGCAGCACATTCAGCGGCTCGCGCCCGGCGAGCTCGCGCGCCGTGTGCGGCCGTCGTTTGAAGCCGCGGGGCTCTGGCGCGACGATCTGCTCACCAGTCGGCATGCCTGGTTCTTTTCGGTCCTCGAGTTGTTCAAGTCGCGCGCAAAGCGGCTCGACGACTTCGCCGCGCAGTCGGCGTTCTTTTTCGTCGAGCACGTCGACTACGACGAGGCGGCGGTGGCCAAGCACCTGCGCGTCGAAGGCATGGACGAGCACCTGGCGGCGCTCGACGCGGCGCTGTCGCGTCTCGTTGACTTCGACGTGGTCTCGACCGAGTCGACGCTGCGATCGACGGCAGAGGTTCGAGGTGTGAAGGCGGCGACTCTCATTCATGCGGTCCGTGTCGCTGTGACGGGAAAGTCCGTGAGCCCCGGCCTCTTTGAGGTGCTCGCGCTTCTCGGCCGTGAGCTCGTCCATATCCGACTGACAGCCGCCGTTCGGGTCGCTGCGTCCGTCGCGCGACAGTAGCGGCCGTTCTCTTCCCAACCGTCAAATCACTATGGTCCAGCGACTTAGGACCCCGCGACCATAGATCTTCACTCGCCTTCCCCAAGGCGTGGACCATCCCGCAGAAGCCCCATTCCTAAATCATTGTCTTGTCGAGGTTTACAAGTGATTTGATGGCACATCCGTTGCAGCCCGGTGCATTTGCGGGCACGCGCGCCCGCAGCCCGGTGGCAGCGTCGGGCACGCAAAGCAACGACCGACGAGGAAACAGGACATAGGGGCATCTGGGCTTGAGAGTCCGGGGAGGTAACGGTGGCAAAAGAGGATCGCGGATTTGCGTCGATGGACCGGAGCAAGCAGCGCGACATCGCGAGCAAGGGCGGCAAGGCGGCCCACCAGAAGGGCACGGCGCACGAGTGGACGAGCGAAGAGGCGCGCGAGGCCGGACGCAAAGGCGGGATGGCCAGCCACCGGCGGAAGCAGGAGCAGCAGTCCGATCCCGGCGCCAACACGTCGTCCTTGAACGAGGGCGACGGGACGGAGAACGCGGAGCGGACCGAGCAGATGCGCTAGGCGTTTGCCCAGTGCTGGGCGCGGCGACTATAATCAGAAGTTCTCGCCGCATAATCGCGCCGCGACTGGCACTGGGAGGTCGTCCAACGGTAGGACACGTGGCTCTGGACCACGGTATCGGGGTTCGAATCCCTGCCTCCCAGCCAAGCACTTAACTGCCTCCCACGCTTCGATTTAGATTCCAGTTCGCGATCGGGTTTCTGATCGTCGATCCCAGACACTTTCGCTCATCGCGCAGCGGTTCCGCATACATGGACATCGCAGGGGGGAATCCGGCGACGTACCGGTAAGATCCGGACCATGCTCACTCGGAGAATCGGATCGCTCGACGTCTCGGTCGTCGGCGTCGGCTGCAACAATTTCGGCTGGACGATCTTCACGCACTTTCTGGACGAGGCCGCGACCGCGAAGGTGGTGCACGCGGCGCTCGACGCCGGCGTCAACTTCTTCGACACAGCGGAATCGTACGGAGACAGCGAGACGCTCCTCGGCAGCGCGCTGAAGGGGCGGCGCGAGCGGGCGATCATCGCGACGAAATGCAGCAAGGGTAGCCCGGCGAGCATCACGGCCTCGCTCGACGCCAGCCTGCGGCGGCTGAATACCGATCGTATCGACCTGTATCAGCTCCATCGCCCGGACCCGGACGTGCCGGTCGCGGAGACGGTCGGCGCGCTTCAGGAGCTCGTGCGGCTGGGGAAGGTGCGCGAGATCGGCTGCTCAAACTTCTCGGTGGACCAGCTGCGCGTGGCCGACAAGGCCGCCGGAGAGTCCCCGCACTTCGCCAGCGTGCAGAACGAGCTGAGCCTGATCAATCGCGCTGCGGCGAAGGACGTCGTACCGGAATGCGAGCGGCTCAGCATCGCGTTCCTGCCGTTCTTTCCGCTGGCGAACGGGCTGCTGACCGGCAAGTACCGACTCGGCAAAGCGAAGCCGCCCGACACGCGGCTTGCGTCGGGGCCGATGTCGGGCCGCTTGACCGAGGCGGCGCTGGCTACTGCCGAGCGGCTGGCCGTCTACGCGGAGTCGCGCAGGCACACGCTGCTGGAGCTGGCGTTCGCGTGGCTGCTGGCATCGACCGCGGTCGCATCGGTGATCGCCGGCGTGACGTCGGTGGAGCAGGTGCGCGCCAACGCGACGGCGGCGGCCTGGCAACTGACGCCCGAAGAGCGCTCGGCCGTGAGTGCGTTGGTCGACGCCTGACGTACGGGGTGTCCGGCTTTCGCCGGACTACACGAGGGGTGTTATGAGGCTCGGGGTCGCACCGCTGGATCTCCACGCGTACGACTTCGGCGACGACGGGGAGCACGTCCTCGTGCTTCATGTCAATAACCGGTTGGTCGGGATCTACCGACGTAACCAGCCGCGCGACGATCGGAGGCAAGGCAGCAGGATCGGACGATGAGCGAATGAGAATCCCCATGTGAGCCAGGACGCGGTCGTCTTGGATCTTCGGGCGGCGCGAGGATGTCGCCGGCGGTGCGATAATCGTGTGTGCGCCCGATTGTCCTCAGTCTGCTCGTTCTCTGTCTGGCAACTCCAGCCGCGCAAGATCCCCCCCTGCCGGACTATGAGACGTTCGCTGCTCAGGTCAAGACCCATCTCGCGACCGACGACGAGCGGCAGAGCGGCTACATGTTCATCGAGAAGCGCACCGAACAGAAGCTGGATGGGTCGGGGCGGCCACAAAACCAATCGGTGAAGGTATTCGAGGTCTACCCGGGACTTCCTGGAGAAGACCGCTATCGCCGCTTGATCGAAGAGGACGGGAAGCCTGTGCCACCGAGGAAGCTGGCGCTAGAGGACGGCAAGCGTCGGAGAGCAGTCGAATCCTACGCCAGGAGCGTCTCGACAATCGCGGAGCGGCAAAAGGAAACGCGGCAGCGCGAGAAGGAGCGCCGCCAGTACAGCGCGGCCGTGGACGATCTGTTCCGCATCTACGACATCCACATGGTGGGGCGCGAATCCATCGAGGGTCACGATACGATCGTCGCCACGCTGGCGCCGAAAAAGGGGATAAAGCCGCAGACCGACGATGGAGATGTGATGCGGCACTTCAAGGCGCGCGCCTGGATCAGCGAATCGGACTACGAGCTGGTCCGAGCCGAGATCGAAGCGATCGACGATCTCTCGTTCGGGCTGGGGTTCTTGGCTCGCGTGCACAAAGGCACGATCGCCACGTTCCAGCGCCGCAAGGTGAACAGCGAGATCTGGCTGCCCGAAGAGGTCACCTGGACCGCGAGCGCGCGCGTACTGCTGGTGAAGCGCCTGCGGCTTCGTGGTGTGGCGGAGTTCTCGGGGTACCGCAAGTTCACCGTTGACACATCAACGATTTATAAGCAGGAATGATGGCGACCGACGCCGTGATTGACGGCCTCCTCGGCCGCCGAGTTGGCACGCGGCGAGTACGCGACCCTCGGCACACTTGAGGTCAGGACGTGGCGTCGCGGCTTGTCCGGCACCGTCACCAGTGACGAAGTGGCAGACACGATGGCGGACTTCAAGGCCCACATGCGCGTGGATGTCTCGCCCCGCCATTGGAAATTCATCACAGCGAGGACACCATGAGACTGGAGACCGAACCAATCGTCTACCGCGATGGCGACGCGCGACTCAACGGCTTTCTTGCGATCGATGCCGACCGTGCCGGCAAACGGCCGGGCGTTCTCGTCGTGCACGGCGGTGCCGGCGTCGACGATCACGCGCGGGGACGGGCGCGGCGGTTCGCCGAGTCGGGGTTTCTGGTGTTTGCGTGCGACTTGTACGGCGAAGGCGTGACGGGGAACCGCGAACGGATCATGCGCCACATCGGCGAACTTCGGAACAACCGCACGGCGTTGGTCCGCCGCGTGCAGTCGGCGATCGAGATCCTGTTATCGCGAGCGGAAGCTGACGGCCGCATCGCCGCCGTCGGCTATTGTCTCGGTGGAATGATCGTCCTCGAGTACGCACGCAGCGGCTCGACGATCAGCGGCGTCGTGAATGTCCACGGCAGTCTCGAAACGACCAGTCCTGGCGAACCGTCATCGATTCGCGCACGCATTCTGGTCTGCCATGGCGCGCTCGACCCGCACGTGCCGATGTCGCAGGTCACGACGTTTGTCGAGGAGATGAAGAACGCGGGCGCGGACTATCAGTTGATTGTCTACGGGAACGCGATGCATGGTTTCACACACGAGACCGCTACCGGTCAGCAGCCAGGCGTGTTGTATGACGCGCAAACCGACGCGCGGTCATCGGTCGCGATTCAGGAGTTCTTCAGGGAGTTATTTGACGAGTAGGCCCGACTGTCACCTCCGGTTTCATCGGGCAGTTTCGATACGCGCCGCTCCTCAGACGTCGTCAGGTTCTCGACGAATCGACGCAAGGTCTGGTTCAGTGCTCGACGCCCCGCGGGCGTGATCTCGGACAGCATTCGATCCTCAATCCCGAAAACCGTTGCGTGCGCGCCCTGGACTTTAGCGCGGCCCCGCTTTGTCAGCCGCGCCTCAATGACACGGCCATGATTGGCGTGCGGCGCTCGCTCCACCAACCGAGCTCGCTCCAGGCCGACGAGAATCGCATTCATCGTCTGCGCCGTGACAAAGCAGCGACGCGCCAGCTCCGCCCCGGAGAGTGGTTCGTCGGCTTCGAGGTGGGTCAACGCGGCGTATTGCGGGGTTGTCAGCCCGTGGGCTCGCAGGCCCTCGTCCATCGCCGTGCGCAGCGCCTGCTGGGCACGCTTCAGTTGGTATCCCACAAGATCCGTGATCCGATCGGACGTGCTCATTCCACGCTTGCCTTATTATCAGTGTCCTGATATATATATCAGGACACTGATAAGCTTACTGCACCGGAGGCTCGCATGGCAACTGACACATCAACGATTCGCGCGGGAGCCGGGATCTTCACCTTGATCAACGTCTTTTCCGTCGCGCCCGATCATCAACAGGAGCTCGCCAAGGTGCTGATCGAAGCGACAGTGCACACGATGCGCCAACTGCCGGGGTTCATCTCCGCCAATATTCACACCAGTCTTGACGGCCGACACGTCGTCAACTATGCGCAGTGGAGCAGTCGCGACGCCTTCGAAGCGATGCTTCGCAATCCGGACGCACGCCCGCACATGACACGCGCCGCCGCGCTTGCCAGCTTCGATCCGATTCTGTGCGAGGTCGCACACGTGGACCATGCTTGAGTCACAACGAGACGATGAAGGATGCGGGAGAGCCGCTCGTCGTCAAATGGCTCAACAGCACGTTCATTGACGGCGGCGACCACGTCGTGGTGCTCGGTCGCTATGGCGGCACCATGAAGAACGGCGGCGCGCCGCTCGACTCCCCGTTCTGCCACGTGTACCGGTTTCACGGCGAGAAGGCAGTGATGTTCCAGCAGTACACCGACACTGCGCATTGGGCGCGATTGATGGCATGACCGAGAGCGCCCGCGGGTGCTCGAGGAGAGTTTTCGCTTCGCGGCGCTGCTGACTGGCCGCGGACAGAAGATCCGGGATCCTTCTCAATTGCAGCGCTGAATCCCAGCCACTTTACCCAACTCCGCCGACGTGACTTCCGGCATTGACAAGTCCAGGACACGGAGCGTATGGTGCGCCGTTAACCCTCGTCGTCCGTCGGACCGGCATCTTCGGCGATCGCGCTTACGTGGAGAGGAGTGACCCATGTATCGCATTCCGAGCCTAGGTTTCCTGGTCCTCGCGTTCATCATCCACCATCCATCCTCGGCGTGGAGCCAGGGCACCAGCTCCGCCACCATTGCAGGCGTCGTCACCGACACCTCCGGCGCGGTGCTGCCAGGCGTGACGGTCGAAGCGTCGAGCCCGGTCCTCATTGAGAAGGTCCGAAGCGCGGTCACCGACGCACGCGGCGAGTACCGCATCATCGAGCTCATTCCCGGCACGTACACCGTAACGTTCACGCTCACCGGTTTTTCATCTTTCAGGCGGGAAGGCATCGAGCTGCCGCCAAGCTTCAACGCGACGGTGAACGTTCAGCTTCGCATCGGCGCGATCGAAGAGACGGTGACGGTGTCGGGCGCGTCGCCGCTCGTCGACACACAGACGGTGAGCCGCCAGACGGTGCTGCCGAAAGCGCTGCTCGACGCGGTGCCGAGCGCGAAAACGCTGCTCAGCTTCTACGCGCTCACGCCGGCGCTGCAGTCGCCGACCAACGCGCAGGATGTCGGCGGCAGCAAGGGCGAAACGAGCTCGCGCGCGTCGCTGCACGGATCGAAGCAGGGCGACACCAAGATGCTGCTCGACGGCATGTCGTTCAACTGGTTCGAAGGCGAAGGCAGCGGACGCACGTTCTTCGTGAACGCGCTGACGTCGCAGGAGATCGTCGTCGACACGCCGACCGGCAGCACATCCGCCGAGTACACCAGCAACGGCGTCGTGCTCAATGTGATTCCGCGCGAGGGCGGCAATCGCTTCAGCGGCACGCTGTTCGCGAGCGGCACCAACCACAACCTGCAGGCCGACAACATGAGCGATGCCCTCCGAGCCGCAGGGGCGATCACGAACAGCGGAACCCGTTCGGTGTATGACGTGAATGCGGTATTCGCCGGGCCGATTGTCAAGGACAAGGTGTGGTTCATGACGGCTCACCGCCGCTGGGGCCGCGTCGAGCGCATCGCGAACTTGTTCCACGATACCGTGCTCAACGATCAGTTCTTCACGCCGGCCGATGGGACCAACGGTCGCCCGTTCGACCCGGCTGACGCGTCCGAAGATCTCCGCTCGGATGATGTCCGCGTGACGTACCAGATCAATCAGAAGAACAAGGTGAACGGGTTCTACGAGTGGCAGCGGAACAATCAGCCGAACAACTTCGCGTACCTGAACGCCGGCGTGGCCTCGATGGAGTCGGGTAACCCATACTGCAACCACCCGCAGCTGTTCATGGGGACATGGAACAACACCGCGACGAGCCGGCTGCTGTTCGAAGGCGGCGCGCTGCTCTTCAACTCGTGGGCGAGCACGTATGACAACGCGTGCGCCGGCATCCCGACCAACCGTCTGTACCGCGATACGGCGCTGCCGTTCCCGTTCAACGGCAACGGACCGAGCCTGTTCCGAACCGGCCAGCGCCCGTTCAAGCAGCGCTTTTCGATGACGTACCTGGCCGGCGCACATCGCCTCAAGACCGGCTTTACGGCCGACGAGAGCCTGCCGTACAACTCCTATGTCGATCGGGGTCCGACGCCATATACGTACACGTTCAAGGCTGGACAGCCAATCTCGCTCACGGAATACGCGTCGCCGACCAACTCCAACAGCGAGGTCAAGGTCCGGCCCGATCTCAGCGTCTTCGCCCAGGATCAGTGGGCCCTGCACCGCGTGACGCTGAACCTCGGGATCCGCTACGAATACCACCGCACCAAAGCGGACCCCGTGACGACGTTCGCCGGCCCGCTCGTCGATTCCCACAGCCTGCCCGGACTCGACTGCATTCCGTGCTGGCATGACATCGATCCTCGCTTCGGCGCCGTCTGGGATGTGTTCGGTAACGGCAAGACCGCCATCAAGGGGCAACTGGGGCGCTACGTGGGTCTCGTATCGTGGGTGATGAGCAAGACGTTCAATCCGCAGAGCGCGATCGTGACGAGCACCAGCCGATCGTGGACCGATGGCAACGGCAATCTCGTGCCCGACTGCGACCTGCGGAACCCGAACGCCAACGGCTTCGGTGGCGACACGTGCGGCCCGATGGCGAACAAGAGCTTCGGCCAGCAGGTCTTCAGCACGACGGCGGATCCGAACTGGATCCAAGGGTGGGGAAAGCGGCCGTACAGCTGGGCGTGGTCGGTGAGCGTCGATCACCAGCTGGCGACGGGCGTCGCGCTGACGGCGGGCTTCTATCGCACCACCTACGGTAATTTCACCGTCACGCGGAATACCGCGGTGACGCCCGCGGACTACACCTCGTACTGCGTCCCGGCGCCGACCGATCCGCGGCTGCCGGCCAGCGTCAGCGGTCAGCAGATGTGCGGCCTCGCCGACATCAACCCCGACAAGTTCGGCCTCGTGAACAACGTGGTGACGCTCGCGTCGAATTTCGGGAACGCCAGCGAGTACTACAACGGCGCCGACGTCAACCTCGTGGCCCGGCTGCCACGCGGCATCACGGTCACCGGCGGATGGAACATCGGGAACTCGATCAGCCTGCTCTCGACGTGGCCGGGCATCACGACGTCGAAATCCAACCAGTGCGTGCTCGTCAACTCGCCGGAGGACCTGCACTATCAGGTGCTCAGCGGCGTCGCCACGGGCTGCGAATCAGGAAACCCGTATCAGAATCTTGTCAAGGTCAACGGGTCGGTTCCGCTGCCGTGGGGTCTCCAAGCCGCGGCGGTGTATCAGAGCATTCCCGGCCCGAACTATGGCGCCATCTACACGTTCACGAACGCGCAGATCGCGCCGTCGCTCGGCCGCAACCTGTCGGGCGGCGTCCAGACGGTGCAAGTCGACCTGCTGCAGCCCTTGTCGCAGTACTTCGACTACCGCATCAACCAGCTCGATGTCCGGATGAGCAAG
>DASZFS010000210.1:0-3964 GCA_035939575.1 Vicinamibacterales bacterium
AGAGCAGCGGATCCTCGGACTGACAATGCTGAACCGCTGCGGTCCAGCGGCGCGGCACAACGCGCTCGCGCGCGAGGGCCGCGTGGGGAAACTCCGCGCGCAGTTGTCGAATGAGGGTCTTGTCGTCCGCGCCCAACAGGACAGTGCAGGCCCCGTCCTCGGTGCCCGCCAACAAGACGCGCCCTAACATCGAACCGATATCGGCGTAGCGGATACGCGTGCCGTCGCCGCCCCGTTGATACGTGGCAGGCGTCATCCCAAGGTTCTTGGTCGCCTTTTCATAGAGCGCGCGGCTCGAGCCGTACCCGGCGCCGTAGCAGGCATCACTGATGGACTCCCCGAGCCTCAATCGCTCCTTGAAGCGGACGAGACGCCGGGCGTCGCAAAACCCTTTCGGCGACAGGCCCACGATGCGCAGGAACGTTTGGTGCAGATGATTGGGACTCAGGCCGGATACCTGCGCCAGCGTATTGAGCGTCGTCGTTTGGTCGACGTGCGTCTCGATGTAGACGAGCGCGACTCTGATGCTTTTTTCGGCAGGCGCGAGCGAGTCTGGATGGCAACGACGACACGCGGCGTAACCGAGTCGTTGCGCCGCGCCCGCACTCTGCAGCAGCAGGGCGTTGCGACGATGTGGGTGGCGCGCCGGGCACGAGGGGCGGCAGTAGATCCCGGTGGTGAGGGCCACGTACACGAACTTCCCGTCCTGAAGGCGGTCCCGCTGGAGCACCGCCTGCCAGGCCGTGTTGTCAACGACCTCGAGCGAGCCGTCTGGCACTACGACGCCATTGTATCGCCCTCGGTGGACGTCTGAAAACCGGCAATTTATCGACAGGGCAAAACCGGCAATTTCTCCGGCGGCCGAGACCAGTGAGTTCTACTTCGTCGGCTCCTCAGTGCGCAAGTCGGCTTGCACTTTGGTGCGCCAGCTCCGTGGCCCGCATTTGAGCACGTGCGCGTGATGGAGCAGTCGATCGAGCAGTGCGGTGACGGCGGCGCTGTCGCCGAGCAGCTTTCCCCAGTCGTCCACGGGTCGGTTTGACGTCAGCAGGGTGGACGCGCGTTCGTAGCGACGCATGATCACTTCCAAGAGATCTTCGGCCGCCGTGTGCGGCAGCTTCCGCATGCCGAGGTCGTCGACGATCAGCAGCGGCACGGCCGCCAGATCCGCGAGACAGGCTTTGCGTGTGCCATCGAGCGTGGCGTCCGCGAGCTCCTCGATCAGCGTGTGGGCTTCGCGATAGAGGACGCGATAGCCCTGCTGGATCACGGCGCGGCCGATCGCCTGCGCCAAGTGGCTTTTCCCCGTCCCTGGTGGCCCGAGAAAGAGTGCGTCCTCCCGCTGCGCAATGAAGCGGCCGGTGGCCAGTTCGTGGATGAGGGCGCGGTTCATCTTCTTGTTGAAATCAAAATCGAAGGCGTCGAGCGAGCGATCCGGATCACGGAAGCGCGCCTGTTTGTGTCGGCGCTCGAGCAGCCGGTCTTGCCGGCGCAGGAGCTCGTCGGACACGAGGGTCGAGACCAGATCGATCGGGGGGAGCTGTTCGATCTGGGCGTGACGCAAGCGGGTTTCGAGGACGGCCGCCATGCCAGAGAGGCGGAGTTGACGGAGCGCGCGATCGAGCTCGACGAGATTCATAGCGGGTCTCCTGTTTTACGATCGATGAGATCGCGATAGAGGGTGAGCTGCCGAATGAGCGGGTCGACCTGGCGGAGCGTCAGCGGCACCGGCAGGCGACGTTCGAGATAGCGACGCAGAAAGCGGTAGGTCGGGACGCCGAGTTCGAGCGCGGCTTTCGCGGCGTCGTCGACGACGGCCGGGCCGTGCTTCTTCGCGAGGGCCAGCACGCCGAGTATGCGGCGAATGCCCGACGCATTTTCGTGCTGATGGATGTGATCGCAAAGGGCGCCGATGTGCACGCCGGCGGTCGTCGCGCGCGCCAGCAAGGTGATCGTGCTCGACGGCGTCCGCGCCGGCCGGTCGTCGTCGTGCAGGCGATGCCACCCGCGTGGCGCACGCAGATGCTCGCGCAGGAGCTGCCCGGTCTTGGGCGCGAGCAGGCGGACGTGCAGGTCGTTCCATTGCACGTGCACGCGCTGCCCGATCCAGCCGGGCGGCGCGCCATAGTACGCCGCGTCGACTTCGACGCAGCCATCGAGGTGCACGGTCCGTTCGCCGTACCGGTAATAACGAAACGGTTCGATCGGGAGCGGCCCGAGCGCCGGCTGCTCCTCGGCAAACATGACGGCGACCTGTCGCTTGGTCGTGCCATGGATGCGCGTGTCGGCCCAGCGTGTCTCCCAGCGATCCAAATACGCCTGCGCCTCCTCGAGCGTCTCGAAGCGGAGGCCGCGGAGCGGCGTCTTCTGCGCGTGGCCGACGCCGGCTTCGACTTTGCCTTTGCGATCGGGATCGCCGACACGGCACGGCAGGGCGACGACCCCGTAGTGCGCGAGCACATCCCGATACACCGGATTGAGCGCGGGATCGTAGATGTCGGGCGTGAGCACGCCCTCTTTCAAATTGTCGAGGACGATGACGCGGACGGTGCCGCCGAGTCGACGAAACGCGCGCTCGTGCAGCTCCGCCCAGATCTGGGCGCTCGATCGCCACACGAGCAGTCGGACCGACTTCCGCGAGCACCCGAGCGTCAGGACAAAGAGGCGCGTGCGGCGGTACTTGCCCGTGCCGCGATCGCGCACCATCGGGCCCTCGCCGTAGTCGACCTGGCCTTCTTCGCCAGGGGCGGTCGTGATGACCACGCGCGCGTCAGCCGGACGGCTGCCACGCAGGTGCACGACGAAGCGACGGACGCTCGCGTAGCGCGCCGAAAAGCCGTGGTCGTCGACCAGGTCTTGCCAGATCGCCACCGCGTTGCGGCCACGCGTCAGCGCCTCGGCGATGATCTCCCGATACGGTTCGCAGGCGCTCGCGCTTGGGGCTCGGCCCGGCGGTGCTGGACGCTCAGGGTCGGTGGACACCCCCCCGCGCGTAATTGCCGGTTTTGCCCACAGGTCGGTGGACACCTCCTCAGAAATGGCCGGTTTTGCCTTCGATTCGCTTGGCCGGCCGCGGCTCCGCACCGCGATGCCGGCGGCTTTCAGATAGCCGCTGACGGTCTCGCGACGGATGCCGGTCGCTTCCTGGATGCGCGAGAGCGTCCAGCCCAATTGCCCCAGCGCGCGGATTTGCTGCTGTCTGTCGTTGTCCAAGGCGTTGCTCATGCCGGCGAGGGACTACACATCCATCGCCTTCGTCAACGTCTCGGCCGTCGTCAGTTAATTGCCGGTTTTGAGGTGTCGATTAATTGCCGGTTTTGGGTGTCCACCGAGGGAAAACGCTGGGCTACCTGGAACATGACGACGCCGACATCCTGTCGGCTGTAAGGACGAACGCGAAAATTAAGGTCGTCTTCCGCGGGCTGGAGCGGGCCGAAGCCGAGCGCATGTCCCGCGAGTTGTTCACAGGGACTGGAGCCTGACGGATCAGTCTTTGTCCGCTCGGAAGATTGCTGAGGCGCGCCGGGGCAGGGACAACTTGCTGCGGACGCGGGCGGGCGCCCGCGTCCTGAATCTGAGGATACGCTCTGAGCGTCCCTATTTCTCTTTGGCGGCGCGGACTTTGGCCCAGCGCTTTTTCTGAGCAGCGGAAATAGCCGCGCGGGCTTTGGCGGAGAGGTTGCGACGCTTGCGCCGGGGCGTGGAATCCGCCCCCGACGCGCGCCGGCCACGGGCCTGCCCCGCTGCGAGACCGGGGAATACAGCTCGGATAGCCGCGATTTCCTCGTGGAGTTCTTGAATTCTTGCCTGGGCGCCAAGGCGCGCCAGTTGCTGCATGCGGTCTGATGAAAAACGCCTAGCCATTGGACCCCCTTCGGATAGCCGAGGGGCCAGTATACACAAACGTCCCGAAGGGACGGTAGATTGGCTAAACAGGCGATCGGTTAGCCGAGGCAAGTTGGAT
>DASZFS010000211.1:0-8308 GCA_035939575.1 Vicinamibacterales bacterium
CCGAGGAGGAACCATGATTGAAAGCTGGGGGCGGACCAGCGCAGCAGGCACGTGGCCCCATCCCAAGCCGGTGTGGACAATGGGTGCGTTGCTGCTGGCGGCGGCGGCCACCGTGGTGATGGGAGGCTATCGGTACGCCACCGTGTGGACGCCGCTCCAGCGGCTCTACTTCCCGTCGTTCGTTCGGACGCAGGCGATGGCGGCGTTCGGCATCACTGCCAGCGGTCGCTATCGGTTGCTGCAACTGGTCGACCCGCCGCACCGCCGTCTTGCTCTTGATGACGAGGTCACGCCCCTCACGACCGTGACGGGCGAGCCGTCGTTCGAGCTGACGCCGGCGGCTGCCGCAAGAGGCGACCGGGCGCTCGTCTGGCAGGAGGCGTCCTATTCGCATGCGGGCTTGCACGCCCTCCTGCAGCACTGGATCTACGGCGATCAGACGCTCACAGACCTCATCGCGCCCGGGCTCAGGGCCGGGCTCGGTGTGTTCGCGCTTGGCCTGTTCGTCGCGATCCCGAAGGACTTCCGCCGGACTCGCGACCGGCGCCTGGGGCGCCGGCTGAAGGGCCCGGAGCTCGTGACCGTTGTGCAATTCAACCGGCGACATTCTGCCGACGGCATCGAATTCATCCAACGGCGTTGTGTCTTTGGACAGCGCATCTCCGTGCGGATTCCACGCGCCATCGAGTCGAGTCACATACTCATCATGGGCGATTCCGGCACCGGGAAGTCCGCGTTGATCCGACAGCTCTTGCAGCAGCTGGAGCAGCGTGGGGAGACCGCCGTCGTCTACGATCCGGCGCTCGAATATACGCCCCAGTTCTACTCGCCCGACCGCGGCGATCTGATCCTGAACCCCCTCGACGCGCGCAGTCCGTACTGGAGTCCGAGCGACGAGTGGCGGCATGAGGCCGAGGCGCTGACCCTGGCAACCTCGCTGTTCCCCGATCGCTCGCACGACAATGCGTTCTTCACAGAGGCGCCGAGGCGGATCTTCGCGCATCTGCTGACGCTTCGACCCTCACCCGAAGAGCTCGCGCGCTGGCTGTGCTCCGACGACGAGATCGACCGGCGGCTGGCCGGCACGCCGTATGCGGCCATGATCGATCGACAGGCCGCGCCACAGCGAGGCGGCGTCCTGGCCTCGCTCAACATGGTGGCGGACACGCTCAAGTTGTTGCCGGCCGAGCGAGAGACGACGCGACGGTGGAGCGCGGCGACATGGGCCAACGGGGCCAACGGGGCCAGCGCGCAGCGCCGCGGCTGGCTCTTTCTCACCAGCACGCCAGAGACGCGCCCGCGGCTCGTCCCATTGATCAGCCTGTGGCTCGACACGCTCGTGCTGCGGTTGATGCAGCAGGGTCAGCCGCGCCGGCCACAAACCTGGTTCGTCCTCGATGAACTGGCGAGCCTGCAGCGGCTCCCGCAGTTGCATACCGCCATCACCGAGAACCGGAAATCGAACAATCCTGTGGTTCTCGGCTTCCAAGGGCGCAGCCAGCTTGAGACGCGCTACGGCCACGACGCCGAGGTCATGCTCTCGCAGCCGGCCACGAAGATCTTTCTGCGAACCAGTGAGCCGCACGCGGCCAAGTGGATCGCCGACACCATCGGGGAGGTCGAAATCGAGCGTCTGCGAGAGAGCCGGTCGCACGGCCGATCGGGCCAACACAGTTACGGCCTCGAACGCCAGGTCGAGCCGCTGGTGATGGCGAGCGAGATCAGCGGGCTGGCCGCGCTGCGGGGCTACCTGAAGGTGGGCAATCTCGTCGTGCGGATGAGTGTCCCGTTCATCGACCTGCCGCGCAAGGCGCCGGCGATGATCGAACGGTAGAACGCTCAAACGAGACGGGGCTGAAGACTCATGGTCGCGTGCAGTTGCCTGGCCGCAGAAGCCATGAGAACGGGCTAAAGACTCATGGTCGCGTGCAGTTGCCTACGCCCTCGAGTCGTGACGACATTTTACAACCCTTGAATCTTGATCTTGGGGCGAGGCAACTGCACGCGGCCATGAGTCTTCAGCCCGCCTTAAAGTCTTCGCCCCCTCAGAGCCTTCACAGTCAGCACGACACGCACTTGCCGTTGTTCTTCGCGCCCAGGCTCTCGAGGTACTTGATGGTCTCCGGCCAGGGCTGCACGCGCTGCACCGGACCGTTGGCCATGTCGACTGTCGTCCGGCCTTCACGGTTCACCGCTTTCGCGTCGGCGCCCTTCGAAACCAGAAACCGGATCATCTCGGTGTCGCCGCGCGACGCGGCATGGTGAACGGCCGTGTTGCCCTCGTGATCGCGCGCGTTGACGTCAGCGCCGAGATCCTCCACGAGATACCTGACCGCGGCCAGCATGCCGCCGGGCGCGTGGCGATGGGAGTTGCCCGCGAAGCCTTCGCCGTACCCGACGCCGGCGGCCGCCAGCAGGGGAGGGACACCTGGCCCGCCGGTCGGAATCGGCGGAAGGGGTGAGATGTCGCGCATCTCGCGGCGGCCGGCGTCGCCCGTTTCCGGTCGCTCAGCGGGCTTTATTGTCGGAATGCCCGGGTCGGCGCCGTACGAGACGAGCAGCTTCATCGCGTCCACGTCCGCGCCGTAGGCCGCGCGCCAGAACGGGGTCGCGCCGGCTTCGTCCACGCCAGACTGGTCGAAATTGAAGTTCGAGTACCAGACCTTCTTGTTGACGCGCTGGTTCGGATCGGCGCCCTTGTCGAGCAGCCGCTTCATGAACTCGAGGTAGCTCAGTTGCTGATTGGCCTGCGCCCGCGGCTGCGGATAGCCGGCGCGCGGCGCCCACGCCAGGTTGATCGTCGCGTAGAGCGGGCCGACGCCGTTCTCGGCAATCAGATTCGGGTCCGCACCGCGCTCGAGCAGGATGTTCGCGAGATCGAACTGGCCGTTCACCGCTGCCACGAGCAGCACGGAGGCGTTGTCCCCGCCTTTGCGTTGGTTCACGGCAACACCCGCGTCGAGGAGCGCCTTCGCGATTTCGACGTACCCCTGCCGCGCGGCGAATAGGAGAGGCGTCATGCCGCCCTGCCATGCGACCTGCTCGTTGATCAGCTGCTGGCGCTCGGCGCCCGGCACCAGGATTCTGGCCGGAGCCGGTCGCCGGCTCCGCTCCGGCGTGATCGCGAGGCTGCGGCCGTCAGGGTTCTCGCCGTTCTTGCTGAGTGCCGAGAGGTCGGTGAGTTTTGTAGCCGCATTCGGATCCGCACCCCGCGCGAGGAGCAGCGTCAGCGCATCCAGGCGGTTGTTCGCGGCCGCGAAGATAAGGGGAGTCTGGAGCCGATCGCTCTCGCGGGCGTTGACATCCGCCCCGCCGTCGACGAGCGCGGAGACGGCAGCTGGATCGCCGGCGGCCGCGGCCAACATCAACGGCGTTGCGCCAGTACTGGTCTTCGCGTCGACGATCCCGCCCGAGCGGACGAGCGCGCTGACGATGGCGCCAGAGCCGTGCTCGGCGGCAAGATGCAAAGGGGTGTATGCGCCGAATGTGGTGACGGCGCGCGCATTCGCGCCCGCCGCGAGCAGCACCGCCACCAGGTCGGCGTCGCCATGCCGCGCGGCCCAATGCAGCGCGGTGACGCCGTCGCCCTGTGGCGTGTTCACGTCCGCGCCCTGCTTGATCATCGCGGCCACGTCGGCGCGGTCACCGCGCATCGCCGCGTCGGCGATGGACTCGGCCGCGCGCGCGCCGATCGAGACGCTTGCCGCCGCGCACGCCGTCAGGATCGCGCCGCAGATCCGGTGTCGCATCGTCATTGGACTTCAGCCTATTCTGCCGCCGACAAGTCGGCGGTCGCGTTCACATCGAGCTCACCGGTGCTGTCGCCGAATGTCGCCATGTCGCTCATGCCCAGCACGTGCGCCAGCGTCAGGAAGACGTTCGCCATCGGCGTCCCGTCGGCCGCCTTGACATGCAGCCCACCCTTGATCCGGCCGCCGGCCTTGCCTGCGAGGAACAACGGGCACCGCTTGTGGTTATGCACGTTCGGGTTGCCCATCGGCGACCCGTACACGATCAGCGTATGGTCAAGCAGGTTGCCGTCCCCGTCAGGCGTCCGCTTCAGCCGGTCGAGGAAGTACGGCACGAGGCTGATGTGATACTTGTTGATCTTCGCGAAATCGAGGATTCGCTCCGGCCGCTCGTTGTGGTGCGAGGCGTTGTGGAATCCGGTGCTGACGCCAGTCTGCGGGAAGACGCGCCCTGAGACGTCGCGGGAGAGCTTGAACGCGAACACGCGTGTGATGTTCGACGCGAGCGCGACGGCCTGCAGGTCGAACATGAGCTTTACGTGTTCCTCGTATGAATCCGGAACGCCGACGGGCGCGCCGGGCAGCTCGCGCGTCTCGCCGCTGCGGTTGGCGGTCTCGACGTTCTGAATACGGCGCTCGATCTCGCGCACGTCGTCCAGATAGTCGGTGAGCCGCGCCCGATCGGCAGCGCCCAGCTGGCGCTTGAGGCGATCGATCGACGCGACGATGGTATCGAGGACGCTCCTGTCTTCGCGACGGCGGCGCGCGCGATCCTCGGGTGTCGCGCCGGCGCCGAAGAGCGCGTCGAACACGGCGCGCGGATCCCGCAGCATGGGCAGCGGCTCGCTCGGCGACGCCCAGCTGATGGCGTCGGTGTACGCACACGAGTAGTTGTACTCGCAGCCGCCAGCGTGATCGACGGCCTCGATGCAGAGCTGCATCGATGGGATCGCGGTGTCCTGGCCGAAGCGCCGCGCGTAGATCTGGTCGAAGGACGTCCCCACATACAGGTCCGAACCCATCGTCTGCTTGGGGTGCGCCTGCGTGAGAAAGACCGCGCTCGCGCGGAAATGATCGCCTCCGATCTCGGGCGTCGTGAAGGCCTCGGCCATCCGCGCGTCGGTATTGCTGACGATCGTGATGTAGTCGCGCAGCGGATCGAGCGGCGCGAGCGCCGTCGGCGTGAGATCGAAGTCCGGGCCCGCCGCCGCCGGAGACCACAGATTGTGCTGCGCCCCGTACGCGGAGCTGCCGGCGGCGCCGTGTACCATCTCGACGGCGACGAACCGAAGGTTGCCCGTCGCGTCCGTGTTCACGAGCGCCGTCGCCGCGGGAGTCATGGCGTCAAGGAATGGAAGGGCGACGCTGACGCCGAGACCCTTCAGGACCGTGCGACGGGATACATGGCGTTTGGTGATGATCATCCGTGGTCTCCCAATCAATTCGGCCTCGCTGGACCGGTAGTCGTCTCCGCCGGCGGGCGTCGGCTCATCTGGAACGCCCCTGTGCGCGTGATGCCCGCGATGTATGCGCCAATGCGATCGTTCTGCTTTCCGGCGTCTCGTACGATGCCGCGCAGGACCGGCATGTCGTACGCCTCCAGGCGCCGTCCGAGGGCGTAGGTCATCAGATTCTCGGCAAACGTCATCAGGAAGGCGTCTTTGTGCTTGAGAAGTGCACTCCGCAAGCCCGCCGCTCCTTCCATCGCCGTGCCGTCGTAGAGCCGCCCGGTCGAGTCGACCGGCACGCCATTGTCCTTGATGCGATATCGCCCAACGACGTCGAAGTTCTCCAGCGCAAGGCCGATCGGATCGATGACCCGATGGCACGACATGCACGCCGGGTTCGAGCGATGCTGTTCCATTCGCTCGCGGACCGACAGGAGCCGGCCGTCTACAGCGCCCGCCGTATCCTCGAGCGCCGGCACGTTCGGCGGCGGCGGGGGCGGTGGCGACCCGAGGAGCACCTGCAGCACCCACTTGCCGCGCTGGACGGGCGAGGTCCGGTCAGCAACCGACGTCAGGAGGAGGATGCTGCCCTGCGTGAGCAGGCCGCGACGCGCATCCGGCAACGCGACGCGCCGAAAGTCCGGACCGCTGACGTTCGCGATGCCGTAATGGCGTGCCAACCGCTCGTTGACGAACGTGTAGTCGGCGGTAATCAGATCGAGGACGCTGCGGTTCTCATGGACGATGCTGTCGAAGAAGAGCTCGGTTTCGCGGACGAACGCGTCGGTCAGCGACGCGTCCCAGTTCGTGAAGAGCAGGCCGTCCGGCCGCACCTTCTCCACGTCCTGCAGCCGCAGCCACTGTGCCGCGAAGCGGGTCGAGAGCGCGTGTGACCGAGGGTCCGCGATCATCCGCGTCACCTGTTTCTCGAAGACCGCGGGGTTTGCGAGCCTGCCTTCGGCTGCCGCCTTGAGCAGCTCCTGATCCGGCAGCGTACCCCAGAGGAAGAACGACAGGCGCGACGCGAGGTCGGCGTCGCTCACGCGATAGACCTCATTCGCGGTCTGCGGATCCGGCTCGACGCGGAACATGAAGCGCGGATTGGCCAGGATGCCTTGAATGCCGAAGCGAATGCCCTGATCGAAATCACCGCCATCCTTCCGCGCCTGCGCGTAGAACTGAAGGAGATCGTTGAGATCGTCGCGGACGGGACCGCGGTACGCCTGGGTCGCGAGCCGCCTGAGGATATCCGTCGCGCACGCCCGCTCCTGGGCTGGCGCTGACGGCCGGCAGGTGAAGATCCTCTGTCGGCTCGGCGTATCGGAGACGCCGGTCACGCTCGTGGGCCCGGCAATGGCGATCTCCTGCACATGAGGCGCCATCGTGATGCCGTATCCCGTTCCGATACGCGTGTCGATGAGCGTCTGATCGATGGGCGCGAGCAGATCGTCAACGGGTCCGATTGAGCGAGGGACGAAAGCCGCGGCGATCCGCTGAGGTCCGGCTTTGATGGGGATGGGCGGCGTCTCGAGCGTCAGGCCTTTCTCGCCGGCATCGCTCATCCCCTGATTGACCTCGAGCACCGCGACGCGCTCGCCGTTCACTGTAATCGCGAGCAGCTCGTTCTTGCCGGCCATGTACACGGCTGTGTTGCCGAACAGCTCGCCGCTGACCGTGCGGACCAGCGTGGCGTCGAACCGGTACAAGCCGTCGGCCGGGAAGGTGTGGACGAAGGCCGTGCCGCCGCGTGAGCCGAACGGGGTGCCCTCGACGTGCTGCATCTGGTTCTCAGTCGCCGCCACGCGATACGTCGCCGTCGTCGGCGCCGCTGCGCGATCGCCCACCGCGAGCCGGCTGATCTGGCTGGCTGCCCGCAGGTATCCCTGCGGGAGCGCGGGGGAAAACGTCTGCGCATCCGCGATGTTGTCGAAGCCCTGGTTCATCGTGTCGGGTGGCAGATACGCTGTCACGTCGACGTCGAGAGCGAGCAGGTCCTTGACGGCCTGCGCATACTCCGCGCGCGTCAGGCGTTGGAATGGGCGCCAGCCTGGATTTGGGTTAGCAGCCGCCCAGCGGTCCATCCGTGTTTCGAGCGTACCGCGCAGGTCCTGGAGCGAGGCGTCATCGGGGCGCGGGGCACCGGCGGGCGGCATCATGCCCAGGCGGAGCTTGCGAATCATCTTTTCGGCGATGTCGGGATGCTCGGTTGCCCGCTGGACGTCGAACTCCGCGAGCGAGAGACCGCCCGCCTTGCCGCGATCGCTGTGGCAGCCGGCGCAGTACTGCTTCACCGTCTGCGTTTCGGCGGCGGCCTGGACGGGGTGCACTGGGGGGACCGGGCGCGCAGTGCCGGGGGCGCCAGCCTGGTGAGCCGCCCGAGGGCCAGGCTGCGCAACAAGTTTCCCGTTGGGCGATTGGGCCAGCGGCGCAAGCGCGGAGACCCATGCGACGGCGGCGAGAACGAGCGCTCTTTGCATTGTCCCCCCGGGCACCCTCGGGCTCCCTGGGTACCCTCGACGGGCCGGATCGGTCGAGCGTTCCGGACCAGGCAAGTATAAGCGCTTCCGCTCCCGGTTCAGGCCGGGCGACTGCGCCAGCGCTCCGGCCGTTAGGGTCCTGATTTCAGACCATAAGATGATATGGTAATGGTCATGAAAATGGTCTCAATTCAGGACCTTAAAGCGAGACTCTCGGCAATGGTTGCCGAAGCCGAATCCGGCGAGACGATCACGGTTACCCGTCACAACACGCCGGTGGCGCAGTTGACCGCAGCTCGGACCGAATCCCTGCATCGGGGCAAGGACGTTGGAAGTGGCCCCATCCGGCCGGCGCTGAAGCGCGGCACGAGGGGCCGGTACCTCGAAGTTCTCCTGGAGGATCGAGGCAGCCGTTGAGCGCTCGCCCCGAAGAGGCTCAGAAACGCCGTCGCTTGTATCTCGACACGTCCGCCTATCTTTGCATCCTGCTTGCCGAGGAAGGATGGGAAGGGCTGTCCAAAGAGACAGGCGGGGCAGACCTGCTGTCGAGCGTTATTCTGATCCTGGAGGCTAGACGAAATCTGATTCGCCTGGCGAGGGAAGGCGCGCTCAAACCTGAACAGTACAAGAGTTG
>DASZFS010000212.1:0-3141 GCA_035939575.1 Vicinamibacterales bacterium
TGGGGCGAGGCAACTGCACGCGACCATGAGTCTTCAGCCCGTTCTCAGTCATCGGTGTCGTTTCTGCTGGCCTAGTGCGGCGTGCTCTTCAGATGCTCGCGCAGCAGGTCGCGACCGAAGTCACCGTTGAAATCGCGCCACACCGAGTGGATGTGGTTGCCGTCGTTCTGCGTGTTGTCGTACTCCACCAGAAACGTCGGGCCCTGGATGCGGTAGTAGTGCTTCTTGCCCTTCTCGATCTCACCCGCCCAGGCGAACCCGATCTTCTCGATCCCGGCCTGCTTCAGCCGGGTCTGACGATCGGCTGCGACCTCCGGCGTCATGAAGCCGGCGTAGACATCGACGAGCTTCATCAGCAGATCGCGCTGGGTCGCGGTCATGCCCTCGGCGGTCAGCCCGGCCGGTGCGAGCGGCTTGATGTTCACGTTGGCCATCGTCACCATGTCGTTCGGCGCGGTCTTCTCGATGATGGCCTTCTCGCGCTGCGCCGGATCCAGCGCCATCAGCAGCGCGCGGGCGGCGTCCTCCTCGGCTCCGAGAATGCGAAGGCCCTTTTTCGGTCCCTCACGCACCTCGGCTGGGTTGGCGCCGAAGAATGACGGCGACGAGGCGACCATGCTGCCGTTCACAATTGTGAAGTGGAGCGAGACGTGATGTCCTTCGACCCGCCAGCCCCATGCGTCCTTGCTGGGCGCAGCCGTCGGCGTGCCGAAGACGGAGAAGAAATAGCGCTCGGGATCGCGCACGAGCGGCGCGCCGCGCGGCGGCGCCGGTGCGGCCGCGCGCTCGCGGGCCTCGAGCGCGCCGAGCACCGTCTCGAGGTCCATGATGGAAGTGGCCGTCAGGTACCCCCGCTGGCTCAATCCGGCCTTCAGCAGGTCGTGCGCCAGCCGGCGCTGCGGCGCCGTCATGTCCTTGATCGTCAGCCCCTCGCGTGGAAACATTTCGGTCGGGATGAAATGCCAGTGCAGGCGCTCATCGCCGTCAAACGGGAAGGCTGCCTGCCGGCGCTCCTCAGGCGTGAGGCTCGCGAGAAACTTCGTCGCCGCTGACGCCATCGCCGACGACGACCGCTCGGCGCTCACGCCCGCGCCCGCGGCACACGCCGCCGCGCAGGCCGCCGCCAACCAGAACCGGGTCGCTGTGGTCGATCTCGACATGTGCATGACGACTCTCCTGTTGCCTGCCGGCGGGATTCTAGCTTGACCGGGCCGCCGAGCGGGAGCACGATTATCGACTTGGCCATGACCCGGCACGTGCTGATTGCGGCGGTCGTCGTCTCGCCTGTCGTAGTCGTCACGCTTGTCGCTCTGAACGCCGCGGGGGGCGCCGGTCTTGCTGCCAGGGAACAATCTTCGGCCGCTGATCTCGACGATCTCCTCGAGAAGGCGACGGACTACGTCGCGACGTATTCGCGCGACTTCGTGGGCGTCGTGGCGGAGGAGACCTATCGGCAGGAGGTGCACGGACGGTCGAGGACCGATGTGCGCGGCTTCCCGATCGAGGGGGCGCGGCAGACGCGCGAGCTCAAGTCGGACATGCTGCTCGTCCGCGCACCCGCCGGGGATCGGTGGCTGCAGTTCCGAGACGTGTTCGAGATCGACGGCAAGGCCGTGCGCGACCGCGCCGAGCGCCTGGCGCGGCTCTTCCTGCAGCCGTCGCCATCGGCGCAGAGACAGGTGGAGGACATCACCGCCGAAAGCGCCCGCTACAACATCGGCGGGATCAACCGGAACATCAACGTCCCGGTGCTCGCGCTGGCCGTGCTGCAGGCCGAGAACCGCCCGTGGTTTTCGTTCAACGCTCAGCGCCGCAAGGACGCCGTCTGGGACCTCGAGTACCGCGAGGAGCGCACCGGCACGCTGATCCGGACAACGGGGGATCAGGCAATGCCCGCGCGGGGCCGGTTCTCGGTTGAGCGCGCGACCGGCCGCGTGCTCGCGTCAGAGCTGCAGATGGAGAGCCGCGAGCTCAAAGCCCGGATCGACGTCACCTACGCGCCGGAGCCGACCCTTGGCGGCCTGCTCGTCCCGCGCGAGATGCGCGAGAAGTACGACAGCCGGGACGGCTCCAAGGTCGAAGGCCACGCGGCGTACGCGAAGTTCCGCCGGTACACGGTAACGGTGGACGAGAAGATCAAAAAGTAAGAACAACTAGCGAGGGGTTACTCATGGCTGCGCGACCGACATGGAAGGGCTATCTGAAGATCAGCCTCGTGAACATCCCGATCAAGGTGTTTCCGGCCACCGACGCCGGCGCCACGCTGAGCTTCAATCAACTGCACGCGGAATGCCAGACGCGCATTCAACAGAAACGCTGGTGCCCGCACTGCCAGCGCGAGGTCGCCAACACGGATCTCGTCAAGGGATACGAATTCGAGAAGGGCCGCTACGTCGTCGTCGACGAGGAAGACATCCAGAAAGTGCGCGTCGACTCGACGCGCGTGATTAACCTCGAGAAGTTCACCGACGACACTGAGATCGACCCGATCTACCTGGAGCGCCCTTACTATCTGGCGCCGGATGGACCCGTGGCACGAGATGCGTTCGCGGTGATCCGCGAGGGCATGAAGGGCAAGGCAGGCATCGGCAAAGTGGCCCTCTACGGCCGCGAGTACCTGATTAAAGTCCAGCCGCGCGAGAAGGGCTTGATCATGTACACCTTGCGCCATGCCAGCGAAATCCGCAGCATGGAAGCAATCGATGAGCTGAGCGAGATGCCGGATAAGGTCAAGCCCGAAGAAGTGAAGCTCGCCCAGCAGGTGATGGCAACGTTCGCGGGCGAGGTCGATTTCGAGACGTACAAGGACGAGTATCAGGTCGGTCTGCGGGAGATTATCGACGCCAAGATCGAGGGCCGCGAGATCGTGGCGCAGGAAGTGGAAGCGCCTCCGAAGGTCGTCAACCTGATGGAGGCTTTGCGGAAGAGCCTCGATACGATCAGCGCGACCAGGAAGAAGACGGCACCGGCTCCGCGCATGGCGGTCGCGCCGAAGAAGCGAGCAGCCGGTCGCGGCTAGAAGCTCTTGAATGCCTCGGCGGACTGAGAATGGGTTGAAGACTCATGGTCGCGTGCAGTTGCCTACGCCCTCGATTTCTGACGACCCTGTCCGGCTTTAAGAACCTTGATCTTAGGGCGAGG
>DASZFS010000213.1:0-3844 GCA_035939575.1 Vicinamibacterales bacterium
GCGTGTGGATCCTGTCGTGGACGTTGACCGCCCTGCTGATCGGGACGGAGGCGCCCGCCTCGCTGAAAGCCGATCTGGTCTTCCTGACGCGCGACGCTGCGTGAACACGCCGGACATGGTGAACAACCTCGACGACGCCCCGAAGGCGCTCGGCTGGCCCACGGACTACCAGTACATCAACATCGGGAAACTACCCGCCAACGATGCGCGGACTGGGTACCCGACGCCGACGCTGCTCTGGAACGGGAAGGACATCTTCGGGATGCCCGCCCCGGCCCCGCCGTTTCACGAGCCGAGTTGACGGGTTTACCGGGGCGGAGTTCCGCCCCCTGAGGCCATCGAGAAGGCGCTCAAGACGGCGACGGGGATGTAGCGATGGCCCCCACCGTCGTCCTGTTCTCGCAGCCGGGATGAATGTTCTGCAACCGGACGAAGGAGTTCCTTCGGCAGCACAGTGTCGCCTTTACAGACCGGGACATCACGACGGATGAAACAGCCCTCGCAGAGTTGGAAAAGCTGGGCGTGATGACCACGCCCGTCGTCGTCGTGGACGGCCAGACGGTGATCGGCTATGACCCGAAACGCCTGGCCGCCCTGTTGGGTTTGCCCCCCGGGATAATTGCCGTGCCCCGACGAACGTGACGGTCGTTGCAACGCCTGCACCGTGACAGCACCTTGACCGGGCTCGCTCGTCCTATTTGGTTCCGCGAATGGGTTGGTCCTCGTCATCGCTGGACCGCCTGAGGCCGATGCCGACTACGGCACATCGGGATCATGGGTGCTAGTAGTTGGTGATCAGCGGAGATTGGCCGGCAGCTTGCCCATGTTCCACCAATGCGTGGTGCGTGGCGCGACCACCGCGGAGTAGAAGACGGTCCAGCGCGGCTGGACGTACACCGTGCCGGTTATTCCCGATGCCGGGTCGGATTTCCAATGCGGAGACCTGGCGATGTTTTTCGGCGGCGCTTTGATCTGTTTCGGGATGCCCGTCTCGAACTGGTCATTCACCCAGCTCGAGATGGCAAATTTCTGCTGCTTGGTGAAGTGGTGTTTTGGGGCCGGCCTCTTGGTCACCATGGCTCACCTCCGTATATGCCTCGAGACGGTTTAGACGGATGGAATTCTCATTCTCCATCCCGTTCCGCTGTCCCTTCCAGAAAAAGACCCGAACGTAATCTTACCCGGAACCGACGCGGAGGAAGGCATTCGTCAGGGGCTGGACGACGCGAAAAAGAAAGACTCGGCCCGTGACGGAGTTTTTCGACGAGTTCGAAGCCAGGCATGGCAAACGTCGTCAACTGGGCAAGTGCTCGCGTGACAGTATGTCACGGACGCTATCGCGGCCGCGATGCGGTCGAAATGTTGCCGAACGCGCGACCATCTCATGCTCCCCGTCAGAACCACGAGGGCGATGCGCCGCCGCTCTGAGGTTCTGTTGGTAGCGAATCCATCACGCGACAGATGGAATTCTCACCAGGGACTACGTGCTGTCTGACGAGGCCATCGTGAGGTCAGCGTATCTCCGGCGGGGCCAGGGCGACGGCGGCCTCCGCCGTCAACATGAGGAAGGTCAGACTTTCCTGCAGGTAGAGGCGGACGGTGGAATCCGTGTGTGTCGAGTAGCCGATGGAGACATCCTGGCCGATGTGCAACGAGAAGTCGCCGCCACGAGTGCTCAACACAAACCCGCCAGCGATGGCCGGCGCCCAAACAATCTGCTCCTTGATCAGTCGCTTGACGTGCTCCAACACCGGATAGCCATGGTCGCTCGTCTCAGACAAGGCTGTGTACGCGACGGCACCGAACACCGCGGCGTACGGTCCGTTGACGCCGACGAGCCGTAACTGGGTCAAGGCCTCCGCGATGGCCTGTGGATAGCTACGGACGTCGGCCGGCAGCGTCACGATCGGATTGCTGGTCTTCTGACGGATGCCGGTGATCCCCGCGGCTTGATAGCCGTCGAAAATCGCGCCATCCTCGGCAAAGGCCACCTGGCGGGCGGCGTTCTTCGCGGGTTGCCAGTCCGCATCGCCCGCCCCGCGCTCCACATCGTCAATCGACTGGCGATTGATCTCGAACGGAACACGCAGCTCGACCAGTGCCTTAACCTCGCGCTGTCGCGCCACGACGCCGTCCGCGGGAGCCGCAATCGCCTGGAGATGTCCGGTGCCCACGGCAGAAAGGCCGGCGCCGCCCGGCCCCATCACATCCACGACGCGGCGTCCGCCTAGGTACCGCTTCAGCGTCCGAGACGTCTCAAGCTCGAGTTGCGCCCAGGCCGCATCGGAAATAGGGGCGAGTTCGCGATGCAGGTTATTCATTCCCGAGTTCTCCTTTGAGGGAGCCGATGCCAAGTGACCCATCGCGCGCGGCCGGGGAAGACAATGATTCGGCCGCCACCCCCTGGTCGTCCGGCACGGCCTCGAGAAATGTCGCCGAGGGCGCGAAGAACAGGTTCCCGGTGACGGCGCGGCTGAAATCGAGCAAGCGGTCGTAGTTGCCGGCCGGCCGGCCCACGAACATATTCTCGATCATCTGCTCGATCGTGCGCGGTGACCGGCTGTACCCGATGAAATACGTGCCGAATTCGCCCGCCGCCACGCTGCCGAACGGCATGTTGTCGCGCAGGATTTTGATCTCTTTCCCGTCCTCGACAATCGTCGTCAGTGCGCTATGCGCTGACGTCGGCTTGACGGCAGCCTCCAGTTCGATGTCCGAAAGCTTCGTCCGCCCGATGATGCGTTCCTGCGCTTCGGCCGTCAGGGCGTTCCAGGCACCGAGATCGTGGAGATACTTTTGCAGGAGGACGTAACTGCCGCCGGCGAACGACGGGTCGTTTTCTCCGACGAGCACCGCATCGATCGCGTCCTGCCCGCGCGGATTCTCCGTGCCGTCGACGAAACCCAGAAGATCGCGATCGTCGAAGTAGCGGAAGCCGTGCACTTCGTCAACAGGCGTGACCGCCTCGCCAATGCGCGACATGATCTGCGTCGCCAGCTCGAAGCACAAATCCATGCGCCTGGCGCGAATGTGAAAGAAGACGTCGCCAGGCGTCGACACGGCATGACGCGTTCCGGCGCGAACCTCGCGGAAGGGATGCAACTCGACTGGGCGCGGTGTCCCAAACAGCCGATCCCAGGCGTCGACGCCGAACGCCATGACGCACGACAGACCTCCCTCAAGGTCGCGAAATTCGACGGCACGAAAGACGGCGGAGAGATCGCCGCAAAACGAGCGAACGGTGGCGCGGCTGTCAAGGCCAGGTTTCAGGGTGACGATCAGGAAAATCGCGGCGCGAGTGAGCGGGGCGGCAACAGGCTGCGGGACGACCCGCGGACCATGAGAGAGGTCGGAGATAGGCATCACCGATCGCCTTTCGAGGGTAAACGAGAAGGGCAACGTAACACATTACGCGCTGCTACGCACCGGGTTCGAGACCGTAGCGGCGGAGCCGGCCGTTCGGGGGCGCCTCTACCGAGAGGGGTAAGCTACGCGTTGGATGGCGCCGGTCCGTTTTGAGTTGCGGCTCGCGAGGCCGCGCGTTGTGCACGACACCCAGTATCCACACCGCAAGCTCTGAGCCGTGTGCGGCCAGCCGATTTTCCGCGAAGGGCTTGTTCCAGGGCGGAACTACGAGGTCTAGCTGGAACCGCTCAAGGGCCGGCTTAGGCGATGTCGTGGTCCGGTACCGTGAGTAGCTCCAGCCAGGTGCATCAACAGTGGCCTATCGATCGAACCCGAACACGTCCTCCATCACGGGTACGTTCGCGTCGCAGGAGTGGTTGAGACAGGGCAGTCCGAGCCCAGCTTGAATAGTCTTCAGCAATGAAAAGTGTGTGTAGAA
>DASZFS010000214.1:0-11534 GCA_035939575.1 Vicinamibacterales bacterium
TCGCCGTCCTCGCCATCGGAACCGCCGCCGCGATTCCTGGTGCCTCGCGGTCGGCGCCTCATCGTGTGGATGAACCCGGTAAAGCTGAACCCGATAAAGCCGCCCAGAGTCGACCCGCGCAGACGACGGTCGACTGGGCCCTGCACAATCTGGATCTGGCCGGCTCGCGCTACTCGGCGCTCGATCAGATCAAGACGTCCAACGTGAAATCGCTGGTGCCGCGCTGGCTCTTCCAGCACGGCGTCATCGACGGCGTCAGCAATCAGACCACGCCCATCATCGTCAACGGCACGATGTACGTGACCGATTCGCGCGGGAGCGTGTACGCGGTGAACGCCGCCGACGGCCACCTGCTGTGGTCGTACGACGTGACAGCCAGGCTCGGTGGCGGCGCGCGCGAAGGCTACGTGTTCCGGAATCGCGGCGCGGTCTATGGCGACGGCGTCGTGTACACCGCCGGCGGGTCGTTCATATTCGCCCTGGACGCGAAGACTGGCAAAGCGATTTCAACGTTCGGCAAGGAGGGCCAGGCCAGCGTCATCCTCGACGTGCTGAACCAGCGTTACAGCGACGTGAAGTCGGCCATCAGCATGGGTTACTGGTTCACGACGGCGCCGCAATACTACAAGGGCGTCCTGTACATCGGGAGCACGCGCAGCGAGAGCCACATCCCCGGCGGCCACGTGCTCGCGGTCGACGCGAAAACGGGCAAGGTCCTCTGGCACTTCAACACGATTCCACAGGACGAGAAGGATCAGGGCTGGGACGTGGCGGGCGCGAGCTGGGTGGGCGGCGAGCGGAACGGAGGCGGCATCTGGGAGACGGCGGCGATTGATCCCGAGCTGGGACTGCTCTACATGGCCGTTGGCAATCCGTTCGGCGACAGCACGAAGCGCGCGGGTATGAATCTCTTTACCGACTCGATCATCGCCCTCACGCTGGATTCGGGTCGGCTCAAGTGGTATTTCCAGCAGACCCACCACGACGTCTGGGATTACGACTCGGGCGCTCCGCCGATCCTGTTCGATATGCAGGTGTCCGGTCGTCGGGTCAAGGCGCTGGCCGAGGCAAGCAAGAACGGATTCCTCTACATTCTCGACCGCGAGACCGGAAAGCCTGTCCACCCGATCAAAGAGATCGCGGTGCCGACCGGCAACGCGGGACCAGGGGAATCGCCGTGGCCCACTCAGCCGATTCCATTCACGGCCGGCGGCAAGCCCATGGAGCCGGTCTGCCCGGTCGACCCGATCGAGATTCCCGCGGATCAACTCGTCAAGTACAAGCCCGTGCCCATGTTCAGTCCGCGGCTGCCGAACCAGATCGTGGCGCCAGGCGCCGGCGGCGGCACGAATTACAGCCCGTTGGCCTACAGCCCGCGGACGGGTCTCCTTTACGTCAACGCCATCGACCAGCCGTTTAACGCGGGCCGCGGACCGAAGGGGTACTTCTCCGCCTACGATCCGGCAACCGGCGAGTTGAAATGGCGCAAGATCTTCGAAGGCTTCGGCCAGGCCGGCTCCGTCGTCACGGCGGGTGACGTCGTCTTCGTCGGCACCGGGAGCAACGTTGCCGGTGACTTCTTTGCACTCGATGCGAAGACCGGCAACGAGCTCTGGAAGTTCAACACCGGGGCGGGCGTGTTCTCCTCGCCGTCGGTATACGTCGTTAATGGCGAGCAGTTCGTCGCCGTCGCGTCTGGCGGCGGTGAGCGCGGACGGCGGGGCGGCGATCTCATCGTCAGCTTCGCGTTGCCGCCTCGCTGAAATGTGAGGGGCCGACCACGATGAGAATGTCGTTCGGATCGACGCAACCGATCGCTGCCGCGGTCACAGTGATGCTCGCGACCGCAATCGGTGCAGGTCGGCTGCTGGCACAGGCAGGCCAGGCCACGGCGCCGGTGACTCCACGGATGGTGGAGGACGTCTTCAAGAACGTGCAGGCGCTCAAAGGCATTGGCGTCGACGATTTCATGCTGACCATGGGCATCATGTCAGCCGCCCTCGGTTCCGACTGCGTCGGGTGTCATCCGTCGGCAGGCACCGACCACGTCGACTGGGCGCTCGACACACCGAGAAAGCGGACGGCGCGCCGCATGGTGCTGATGGTGACCGCAATCAACCGAGACAACTTCAACGGTCGACAGGTGGTCACCTGCTGGACCTGTCATCGCGGCCGCGACCGGCCGGTAACGACGATGACCCTGGATATGGTGTACGGCCCACCGGCCGATGACTCCGACGACGTGCTCACCCAGGCTCAGGGCGTGCCGTCTGTCGATCAGGTGCTGAACAAATATCTGCAGGCGATAGGCGGTGCCCAGAACGTCGCACGGGTCACCAGCTTTGTCGCGACCGGGAAGAGCGTCGGGTATCGCGGATTCGGCGGCGGCGGCCTCGTCGAAGTGTCGGCTCAGGCGCCCGACAAGCGCGCGACTCATATCAGCTTTCCCGAGTATCCAGACCGCGGCGTCAGCGTCAGGACCTACGATGGCCGCACCGGCTGGATCGCCACGCCGCTCGCCGTCGTCCGGAAATACGAGCTGGCGGGTAGCGAGCGGGACGGCGCGAGATTGGACGCCATGCTCTCCTTCCCGGCGCAGATATCACAGGCGCTCACGAGTATGCGTGTCGGTCCGCCCGCGACCATCGGGGACCAGGATGCGACGGTCCTGCAGGGGAACGGCCCGAACAGCACACTGGCGACCCTGTATTTCGACGATCGGTCGGGTCTGCTCGTGCGAATGGTACGTCACGGCCGCTCACCGATCGGCCGCGTGCCGACGCAGGTGGACTATTCCGATTACCGCGATGTCGGCGGAATCAAGTTTCCGTTCCGCTGGACATTTGCATGGCTCGACGGGCAGGACAAGTTCGAGTTCAGCGACGTGAAAGTGAACGTCCCGATCGACCCGGCCAGGTTTGGCGAACCGAACGTGGCGGCGAAATGATCCGGTGGCTCGCGCCGGTTCTCGTGGTGCTTGTGAGCGCTGCGCTGTCGGCAACCCAGGCGCTTGTCTTCGCGGATTTCTTTCTCGCTCGAACTGCGCGAGAGGCTGCCGCAGCCTCTGACCGGATCGTCGCAAGCGGCGTAGGATTCGATGAGGCGCTCCGTCGCCTCCGGCAGGGCCGTGTCTACTCGCGCGACGTGCCTCGCGGCGTTGTTTCCGGGAGTTATTCGAGCGAGAGTGGCGAGTATTTCTACACGCTGGACGTTCCGGAGCGCTACGACCCCGCACGGAAGTACCAGGTCCGCGTGCAGCTCCATGGCGGCGTTGGCCGCATGGTGGCCAGCGCCCCCCCGCGTTCTGGATCGGAAACGCGGCTGCCCGGCGTCGAACAGATCTACGTCATGCCGTACGCCTGGAGAGACGCGCCGTGGTGGAGCGGACGCCAGGTTGAAAACCTCCAGGCGATTCTCGATCACGTGAAGCGCACGTACAACGTCGACGAGAACCGCGTCGTGCTGTCCGGCGTGTCCGACGGTGGAACCGGTGTCTACTATGCGGCGATGCGCGACACGACCACGTTCGCGAGTTTCCTTCCGCTCAATGGCTTCATCCGCGTGCTCGAGAACGAGACGTCCGAAGCTGACGGAGATCTTTTTCCCAACAACCTGTTGAACAAACCGCTGTTCATCGTCAACGGCGGCCGGGATCCGATGTATCCCACGAGCGTTGTCGATCCGTATGTCGATCACTTGAAGAGTGCCGGCGTCGATCTCGTGTATCGACCCCAGCCCGAGGCGGCGCACGACACGTCATGGTGGCCGGAAATCAAGGACCCATTCGAGCGGTTCGTCGCCGATCATCCGCGGCGGCCGCTGCCCGATAGGCTGACCTGGGAGAGCGGCCCGCCGAATATCCCGAGCCGGGCGCATTGGGTGATCATCGATCGTCTCAGTCTCCGGGGTAGGGCCCCCGGAGTGAACGAAGCCAGGGCCCCCGGAGTGAACGAAGCCCGGGCCCCCGGAGCAATGAATGACGTCAACCGGATGTCCTCCACGCCCCCCACCCCCGACTTCGGCATCCGCGGGAGCGGCATGCGCATCAATCGCGTGGTGAAGGGATCCAACGCAGACCACATCGGGCTCCGGTCCGGGGATGTCGTCCTCACCATCAACAATCAACCGGCCTCGCCTGGCGCCGATCTCGCGGAGCTTCTGCGCGGGTACCCGTCCGGGCGACCGTTGTTGCTCACCGTCACACGCGGCACCGAGTCAGGGCGTGGAATAAGCTTGGCCGGCAGGTACGCGCCGACTGTGCTGCCGGGCGAATCGGACGCGATGTTTCCGCCGCAGCGCGAGTCCGGCCGCGTTGATCTGATTCGGACCGGAAACAGAGTCGATGTAAGAAGTAGAGATGTGGCGGCGTTCACATTGCTTCTGTCGCCGGATCAATTCGATCTGGATCGCGCGGTGACAGTGGCGGTGAACGGGCTGACGGTCTTCGATGGGATCGTGCCGCGTGACATCCGGACGCTGCTCAAGTGGGCCGCCCGCGACAACGACCGGACGATGCTCTTCGCGGCCGAATTGCAGATCGCCGTCCCGTAAGCGGTTCTACTTTGGTGGTTCCTCGGTGCCGGCGAAGATCTTCGTGCCGTCGGGCATCGTGATGTTCGTCGCGTTCGCGAACTCCTTGCCGTTCTTCGCGGCAAACCCCTCGACCTTGATGATCGCGCCGTACGCCATCGAGCTTTTCTTCCATCCACGACGCAGGAGCGCCCCGGGCGGTCCCAGCTCAATCGCCCAGTTCAGGACCGTGCCGTCGGGACCTTTCACGTCGATATAGATCCACGCGTGCGGATTGGTCCAATCCGCCTTCGTGACCGCACCCTCGAGCATGACCGGCTTGTTCTGGTCGAATTCGGCCGAAAACGCATGATGCGCGCCGGCTGAACCCGTGAGCCACGTCAGGAGCATCACGCCGGCCGTCGTGCTGGCGATCGTTCGTTTGATGGTCATAGCCTTGTTCCGTGAGGCCCTTCGGGCTGCTAGGGCACGATGACCCGAACGCCGCTGATGTCGGTGTTCGTCATCAGCATCAGGTTCTTGTCGTTGCCTTCGAAGCACGCATATTCGACCGGCACGTAGTCCTTCGGCGCGCGCGCGAACGCATAGTACGCGATGGTCCACGGCTGCGTGAAGACCTTGGGATCTTCGATCCTGGCCTCGTAATGGATCGTGTTCGCGTCGATGGGCGTGTAGCGCTCCGTCACGCGATACAGATCGCTGTGCGGAATGCCGTGACCCGTCGTCAGCGACTCCGCGGGAACGCCTGGCGTCGCGGAGATCGCACCGATCACCCAATTGTTGTCGAGATTGGTGGTGAAGTTCGAGACCTCGACGACAAGCACGTTGCCTTCCCAATGGCCGCGCGATACGCCCATGGCCTTGCGGATGTTCGGATCGAGCGGCGCCCGCGCGTCCAGCGGGATCGTCCGATAAAGGTGGTTCTGCTCGTAGAAGATCACCACGTAGCCAGGCTTTTGAAAGATTTGATAGCCGACGACCGGCGCCGGAATAGTGCTGCGCGGCACGCCCGGCGCGAGGCAGAGCACGCGACCGTCGAGGTACTGGACCTTGTCCTGGTTCGCGATGATGTCCTTGCGCCTGGCCAGCGCCTCGGGAGTCAACGGGATCTTGCCGTCAGGCGGATCCACACCCACCGGCCGCACGATCGCGCCTTCGGGTAGCTTCGGCCGTTCGTTGAGGCTGTACGAGAACTCGCTGTTGGCGCGGTTCGGACGGTTTGCAACGGGCACCATCGGCGTCTCGATGCCGCGAGGCAGCGGGATCGCGACGTAGAGGCCGGAGATGTTCGGCTGGCCATCGGCGGTCCGCGGCGGGACAAACGCACTCACCGGCCGCGTGTAAGGCGGGTAATTCGCGGGTCCCGGAGGCGCGCCGCCGCGCCCGGCAGGTGGAGATTGTGCGCCGCCGCTACCTGGCAGAAGCAGAACGGCAAACAGCGGACCTGCAATGGCGATTGCGGCTCTCATTGACCACCTCGCCCTGGCCGGGGGACAGGGGCCCCCGGAGTGAGAGGCCGGGGGACAGGGGCCCCCGGAGTGAGTTTAAAGAGTTTCTCGTAGACCTGCTCGACGCACTCGTAATCGAGCAGCTCGAGGTTCTTCTCCAGCCGGCGATACATGATCATGTTCAGTTTCCACGGCCGCGTGAAGACTTTGGAATCGTCGATTGTGACTTCGTAATTGACGTGGCCAGCGTCGATCGGCGTGAACCGCTCCACGACCTTGAGCGCGTCGCTGTGAAAGTTCCCTGCCTCGTCGAACCACGTCTTGTCGCCGAGGCTCACTGTGTCGACCACCAGCGTGTCGGATTCCCACTTTCCGCGCGCATCGCCCATCCAGAAGTCCAGATCCTCAAGGTGCGGCGTCCCGTCGAGGAAAATGGTGCGCGTCGCGTGGGCGAATTCATACGCGATCCCGATGTGGTTCGGCATCTGCGTGATTTCAAAGGGAAACGGAAGGTACATGGCGCGCGGCACGCCGGGCATGTAGCACTTCCTGAGCGGATCGGCCATGAGCCGGTTTTGAAAGTTCTCGTTCCGCTTGGCCAACGCCCACGGCTGGTAAGGGATGGTGCCCCCCTCGACGACGCTGAAGCCCGCGGGAACGCCTTCGCTCGCCGAATGCGCTTCGATATTCCAGTGCGCCGTGCCGAGGACCTGCCAGATGCCGTTGAAATCGGGTTTGCGGTCAGGGGTTCGCGGGCCGTCGTACGCGCCAGCTGTTCGGGCCGCGGGCGCGCGCGGGGGCGCCGCCCCGCGCTGCGCCTGCGCGACGCTCGCGGCCATCCCGATCATCAGCAAGGCCAGGCGCTTCTTCATCCTGCCTCGCGGAGTTTACCCCACAATCCGGTCATCGAAAGCAGGATGTTCCCCGTCGAGTGCCACGAGGGGAATTACGCCATCGAGAACTTCTCCGGGGCGCCCGAGCTGAAGAGCGGCGGCGCTAGGGCGCGATCGTGACCTTGGTGACGTTCCACAGAATCGCGGAGCCCAGATACACCACGTTCGGTTCCTTGCACCCGATCTCGTGGACCAGACGGCCGGCATCGTCCTCGCCGCGGCCGAGGCTGGTCTGCGCCCAACCCACGACGCCGCCGGTGGTCAAGTCAATCTTGTAGAGCCTGCCGGACGTTCCATCGGAGCTGTAAATGTATTGCCTGCCGTTGGCGTCGGCGCGTGGAATACACAGTCCCCAGGGCGCACCCATCCCCGTGATCGACTTGATGAAGTTCAGGTTGTCGTCGTAAACCTGGATACGATGATTGTTGCGGTCGGCAGCATAGATGTTGTCATGCGCGTCGACCGCGACGCTGTGAACGATATTGAACTGGTTCGGACCTGTGCCCCAGGTGCCAACCCATTTCAGCCAGTGGCCGCCGGGGGCGATCTTGACCAGGCGCGAATTGCCGTAGCCGTCTGTGACGTACACGTTGTCGTGGGAATCCCAGGCGACATCGGTCGGGCGATTGAAAGTGCCGACCCCGCCATCGGGGTGCAGCCGATGCTGCGTGTCAACCGGCCGTTCGAGCCGGCGCGCCTCGCCCTCGAAACCTCGCCCCTGCTTTTCAAGCATTCCCTCGAGATAGTCGATCGCCTCTGGCGTGCGGCCGAACTGTTCGAGCGGCACGGCCTGCGGGCTGTACTTGACGATCATCCCTGAGCCTTCGTCGACCTGCCAGACGTTGTCGTGCCGATCAACGCGGACGGAATGCGCAAACGAGGCGGCGTAGTTGTGGGGCCCCCATTCCTTGACGAACTTGCCGTCCTGGTCGAACTCCCACAGCATCGCTGCCGTGCCGCCGCGGGCAATCCCCTGCGGGTTGGTGCGTGAGTAGACGAAGATGTGGTTCTGAGCGTTGACGTCGACGCCCACCGTCTCGCCCATCGTGTAGCCCGGGACCAGCAGCTGAAGAACGTCTTCCTTCGCATTCAACTTTGGCGTCTTGGCGTCGATCGCGTCCTGCTCGGCCTGCTGTTCCTTTGTGGAAATCTGCGCGTGTGCGACAGAAACAGTGCCGGCGGCAAGGAGCGCGGCGAAGAGGACACTGCGTTTGCGTTTCATGTTCATACTCCTCCTCCGATGCAGCTCGCCGAACTCGTCCATGAACGCGCATGCTATACCGAGTCAGGTCGCTGGCGGCCACGCTTTGTAGTCTCAGGGAGAGGACGGAGACAGAACCGGGCTGAAGACTCATGGCCCAGTGAGCCACCGGTCACAGACGCTACTGCACCTTGATGCTCGTGACCGGATGGATTTCGTTCCAATGGGCGTGATTCGTATCGAGGACGAAGCGTCCCGTGATGGCGACGTGCGCGTTCACCGATGGCAGCGTCTGCGAATCCTGGAACGCACCGCACGCACTCTGCGCGGCCGTGGATGTACCGCTGATGGGGTAGTGGCAGATCACCTCGAACACGAGATTTCCACCCTCGTCAGCGTTGCCCGGATCGAGCATCCACTCGAATTGCGGATCGAGCTTCAACCACCCGTGCGTATCGCCATCGGATTCGTGGCGCATGCCATCGGCCTGATGGTGCGATTGCGTCGCCGTCGCGTCCTGAATGGTCCCGGTGACCGTCACGCACTCGTCGTGGAGTTGAAGCCGCGCGGGATGATACGTGTGCGCCCACAGCTCCGCGCTGCAATTCGAGACATCCACATGCGCCGCCGTCGTCGGGCCTGACCCGGGCGTCGTCGGCGTGTTCATCGGCACCACGCCCGGCGCGAGCTTGACGCTCTTGCTCCACACCCAGCCGACCTGTCCGTCACTCGCCTGGACGTGGTAGTAGCCGCTCTGTGGACCGTCGAAGACGCGCACCGTGTCCTGAGCAACCAGCGTCTCGAGCGGATCGCCGGTCGTCGAGGGAACGGACCGCAGGATCACGCGGCGGGTCGCCGTTGCGGTCTGGTTGATGACGCCGGTTTGCGCGGCGGCAACCGAGGCGCTTAAGAGCCACACCAGCCCCGCGCCGGTCAGGCCGCGAACCCAGGAAACGACGAAACCGTTCATTGGGCGCGGAGCTTAGCACAACCCTTTTACTTCCCTTCGACACGAGTCATAACTCGTTTCACAACACCACTTAAGCGCAACATTCCTGAAGTCGGCGAGGGTCCGTGACCCTGATTGGGCCCCGATGGCGCGTTAGGTGGAGAGGAGATGAACATGCGTCGCTCATTGGGGCTCGCGGTCGCGATGTGCGCGGTCGCGTCGGGAGTGCTCGCGTTCGATACGAAATGGCATTCCGACGCCACACGCATTGCGATGGAGCAGAACGGCTTTTCGGCGGACGCGCGACTGCTCTGCCAATTCGAAAACTATCTCACCGACTACTTCTCGGGAACGGACATGGAAGGGTTGTACGAACGTCTTCCAGGCGAGATGCCCAAGGGTGGCCGGACCGGCTTGCGCGACATGGACATGACCGACTTTGCGCGGTTGCACTTCGACGCCTTGACGACCGAGGCGCAAGTCGAGCATCAGTGGAGGACGCTCGAGGCCAACACCGCCGCGGCGCTGAAGAAGTGGGCCGCGGATCCGTCGGTGAAACCCGGGTACCGTCCGGTGGTGCTCATGACCGTGCTCGGCGCGAGCCTGCACGCGGTCCAGGACTTCTATTCACATTCGAACTGGCTGAGGAGGGTCAGCAACCCCGCTCCGATCTGGTTCGACGTGGCGGAAGCCGATCGCGTGAGGCTCGCGGTCAAGACTGGCTGGTATCCCGACGGCAATAAAGCCGGCGTCTTGTACCACCGGGAGGAGAACAAGGACTCCACAGGGCGGCCGATGAACGCCCTGGCGGTTGACGCGGCAACGCGCGCGTCCGTCGATTGGGTGCGCCGGATGATCGAGGCCGCGCCAGATGTCCCATGGGCGACGCTCAAAGCGTGGAGGGCGCAGCCAGCGAACCTGAATGGGACGTGGCTTCGCAACGCCGACGCGACCTTTATCACCACGACGTCCACGATGGCGGGTCACTGGGATGGCGCGACGCCCGTGAAGAACGTCTTCGCTCCTGAAACTGCACGCAACAAGTTCATGGCCGGCGAGGCGCTGGGCCTCTCGCTTGGCGTCTATTCCAGGAACATCACCATCGCCCACAACAACGCCACGCCGACTCCCCACTGGGTGGGCTTCACGATGTACCACATCGAGAAAGACCTGGCGAAGGGTCTGTACTTGCAGGACCAAACGAAGGATTGAGGCTTGTATGAAACTCAGACACATCGTATTCGGCTGGCTCGTATTCGCGATCCTCGTTGGACCGGGCTGCACGACGAGCGCCACGAAGGCGGAGGCCAAGCCCACTCCTGAGGCCGCCAGCGCTCCTTCTGGCGCCGCCGCGGCCACCGGCGTTGCTTCGACTAGCCCCGCGGATGCCGGCGTTCCGTCCAGCATCCCCTCGTCCGCCGGCGCCGCGCAACCGGCGGCTGCCGTGAACCCAACCGCCACGATGGGGATCGCCGCAACTGCCCTCACGGGAGCAGTCAACGCAAACAGCCCCGCGCCCGCGGCACCGGCGGCCGTGGCACCGGCGGCCGTCGCGCCCGCGGCTGTCGCGCCCGCGGCTGTCGCGCCCGCGGCTGTCGCTCCCGCTGCTGCCGCATCCGCTCCCAGTGCCGCCCCCGCCGCCAGCGCGGCTGCGGCAGCCGAGGCGTCATCGCCCGAGACGATCCGCAAGCGCGCGCTGATCGAATGGGCTCTCAAGCAGGATGAAATCAAGAACGATCCGCGCGGTCAGTGGGCGGTCGAGGCCAAGGCCTCCTCTTCCTACAACGACGCGCAGGGCACGGCCCACTACTCTGCCAGTCAGGCGACCGGTGCCCCAGACGTCGAGGCCTACGGCGACAACCCATCGGCATGGTTGCCGAAAACACCTAACGGGGGAATCGAGTGGCTGGAGCTGCGCTACGCGAAACCGGTGCACGCCACCGCAGTTCGGGTGCGTGAGTCGTGTGGCTCGGGGGCTGTGATTAAAGTCGAGGTCTTCGACGAACAGGGCGCCGCTCACACGGTCTGGAGCGGTGTCGATCCTACCAAGGATCTCAACTACTTCACGATCGAGTTCCCACGCACGCCGTACAAGGCCTCGCGCCTCAAAGTGACGCTGGCCACGAACACGGTCAGTGGGTACAAAGAGATCGATGCCGTACAGCTCGTGGGGACTGAGCAATGAGCACGGCGGGCGGGGAAGGTGGGCTGAATTGCCTTTCGCCACACGCGATGAGAATGGGCCTGAATGAGTCTTCAGCCCCGTTCTGCGCAGCTAATGCACCCGGCGAACCTCGCGAACCCAACTTCCGGCGGGAAGCAGATCCGCGTACGCAACTGGCAGCCAGAGAACGCCCAGAAGCGCGCGCGTGAGTGCGAACACGAGATGTACGGCGAGGCTGAACGCCAGCAGCCGCGGCGTGGGTGCGTAGCGGCTGAAGAAGAAGATCCACGCTGCCTGCGTGCTGCCGAGATGTGCGACGGTCACGGGCAGGGCGGCGACCATGAAGATC
>DASZFS010000215.1:0-17670 GCA_035939575.1 Vicinamibacterales bacterium
CGCGCATCTGATTCGACGCAGGGTCCGCAGGGTTCATTGACGAGGTCAATTCTCGGACGGCGCCCGTCGCTCCTTGGTCGTGACGCCTGGCCTGGCGCCCTTGGCGATGAGAAACGCGACGACGGTGTCGTCTTTCAGAGCCCTGGCCGCGTCAAGCGCCGTGCGGCCGTCGGTGTTGGCGGCATTCAGATCGACGCCGCGCTCCAGCGCCAGCGTCACGGCGTCGAGCGCCAGCGCTTCCCGCGCGCCGCGGTCCAGCGGCACCCACGGCGTCCCCGCGCTCATGCCCGTCGCGGCCATCAGCACCGTCGTCACTTCGGTCCGCCGTTCACCCCGCGCGCCCGCGTAGTAGTCCGCGTGATGCACGAACAGGGGGTCGGCGCCCTGGGCGACGAGCAGGCGCATGACGTTTGGTTCGCTGAAACGGGCGGCCAGCCAGAGCGGCGACGCGCCCACCAGTTCGGGGCCGAAATGGAAGTCCTGCGAATCGCGGCGCGTGGGCGTCCACGTCCGCAGGGGCGCGTTGGGATCGGCCCCGTGCGCAAGGAGCGCGGCCACCATTTTTTCGTCCCGACGCATGATCGCCTCGTGCAGCGCGGAGAAGCCCGCCTTTGCGGCATTCGGATCGGCGCCGTGGTCGAGCAGGAACGCCGCGAGCTCTGCATAGCCGGAGTGCTCGGCGAGCACGGTGGCGCTCACACCCCAGGCGTCCGCGTCGTTCACGTTGGCGCCGGCGGCGACGAGCAGCCTGGCCGAGGCGAGGTCGCCGACGCGCGCCGCAAACATCAGCGCCGTCTCGCCGCCGTGCGGGATGGCGCGGTTGTAAATCGGCAGGCCGTGGGGGACCACGGCCATGACCTGGCTCCACTCGTCCGAGCGCGCCTGCACGTCCGCGCCATGCGCGAGCAGCACCTTGATGGACGGGACGTCGCCCGTGCGCGAGGCGGTCATGAGCGCCGTCTCGCCACCCGGCAGCGCCATGTTGGCGCTGGCGCCGGCTTTCAGCAGGCGCTCGATGATCGCGGCGTTGCCGTTCTCACACGCCTGCGACAGCGGCGTGACGCCGTAGCGATTCGCGGCCTTCACGTCGGCGCCGGCGGCGATCAGTGTGTCGACCACGGCGAGGTCATCGCGGTCGACCGCCCAGTGCAGCGCCGTCGTGCCGTCCACTTCGGCGGCATTCACCGCGCCCGGCTGACGGAGCGCGGCGCGTACCGCGGCGGCGTCGTCGTTCTTCACGGCGTCTATCAGCGACTCGCCACGTGGCGCGGCGGCGACGCTCACCGCGGCGACAAGGGGCAGCCAGACCCAGCGGGCATATGGTGCGCGCATCACTACACTCCCCCGAGGAATCCCGTACTGTCGCCGATCGTCTGCACGTTCACGCCCGCCATGTTCAACAGGGCCAGGTTGAGATTCATGAACGGGATGCAGTCGCCAACCGGATACACGAGCGAGCGGTTCCCCTTCAACTTGCCGCAGAGGCCGCCGACCATCGTAATCGCAAGGTTGTGCGGGTCGTGCGCGTCCGCGTCGCCCATGCCGCTCCCGTGCACGATCAGCGAATGATCGAGCAGCGAGCCGTCGCCGTCCTGGGTCTTCTTCAACTTGCCGGCGAAGTAGGCGACGAGCTGGTTGTGATAGGTGTTGATGCGCGTGTGCATCTTCATCCGCTCGGGATTGTGGCCATGGTGCGAGACCGAGTGATGGCCATCCTTGACCCCGACCTGCGGATACGCGTGGTCGCTCTGCTCGCGCGACACCTGGTAGGTCGCGACGCGCGTGATGTCGGCCTGCCACGCGAGGAACACCAGATCCCACATCAGCTTGGCGTGCTCCTCGAAATCCTCCGGAATGCTCGCCGGTCGGCCGATGGGCAACGGCGACTCGCTGCTGCGCGCCTCCGCGCGCTGAATACGGCTCTCGACGTCGCGGATCGTATGCAGGTATTCGTCGACCTTCGTGCGATCCGACGGGCCCAGCTTCCTCTCGAGCATCTTCATGTCGGCCGTCATGGCATCCAGAATGCTCCGGTTCTCCTGCAGACGCGTCAGGCGCGCGCTGCCCGTCGAGCCGTCGCCGAAGAGCCGCTCGAAGACGACGCGCGGGTTGGTTTCACCGGGCAACGGCATGGTCGCGGTCTGCCACGCCATGGCGCTCTGATACACGCAGGCATATCCGTTGTCGCAGTTGCCCGTCATGTAGTTCGCCTCGAGGGCGATCTCGAGCGAGCGGAGCGGTGTGTCCTTGCCAATCGCGTCGGCGAGGTACTGGTCGACCGTTTCGCCCAGCTCGATGTCGGCGCCCTCGGTGTACTTGGCGCGGGCGCCGCTCAGATACGCCGTGTGCGCCTTCGTATGCGGCGCGCGGCTGTTACCCCGCGACTCCGCGGCCGGACTCGCGAGGCCCTGCACCGCGACCAGCTGATCCTTGAACTCCGCGTACGGGGCCAGCGACTCCGACAGCTTGAAGCCAGCGCCTTCCCCGGCAATCGCCTGCTCACCGTTCGGATACCAGTCCTCGAGCAGGATGCCGTTCGGCACGTATGTCCACAGCATGCGCGGGATCGGCGCACCGGCCGTCTTCGACAACGCCGACAGCGCGGGCACCATGGCATCGAGGAACGGCAGCCCGAGCATCACGCCCAGTCCCCGCAGAAACGTCCGTCGGGGCAACGCCATCTTGCTGATCATCATGACCGTCTCCTTACGCCATCACCGGGCGGACGCCGTCAGCGGCGCGGCGGCCGCGGCGGTTCTCCGCATCTGGAACGGAACACTCGTGACGATGCCGGCGATGATCGACGAGATCTGGTAGTTCGTCGCCGCCGCGTCGTGAACAATCCTGCGCACCGAGGGCATGTCGTAATACTCGACGCCCCGCCCGAGGGCATAAATCATCAGTTTTTCCGTCAGCGTCGTCACAAACCGCTCCGGATCTTTCGCGAGCGCCGCGCGGAACGCCGCGAGCCCGTCGAACTTCGAGCCATCGGGTAGAACGCCCGACGCGTCGATCGGCGTGAAATTCTCGTCGACGGTCCGATACTGTCCCACGGGATTGAAATTCTCGAGGGCGAACCCGAGCGGATCGATCATCGCGTGACAACTCGCGCAGACCGGGCTCGCCCGGTGCGCCGCCATTCGCTCGCGCATCGTCATCAACAACACGCCGCTGCCCGTTTCGCGCAGCGGGGGCACGTCCGGCAGGGGCGGTGGCGGCGGCGTGCCGAACAGGTTCTCGAGGATCCATTTGCCGCGCACGACCGGGCGCGTTCGAATCGGCGAGGACGTGAGCACGAGAATGCTGCCCTGACCGAGCAGGCCGCGCCGGGGGTTGTCGGGGCCGTAGGTGACTCGACGGAAGCGGCTTCCCTTGACGCCGAGAACGCCGTAATGCTTCGCGAGCCGTTCGTTGAGGAACGAATAGTCCGCGGTCAGGAGGTCCATGACGCTGCGATTCTCGCGCCGGATGCTATCGACGAACAGCCCGGTTTCGCGCCGCAGGTCCTCTTTCAGGCTGTCGTCGAAGTTCGGGAACATCTGCGCGTTCGGCGCGACCACGTCCATCTTGCGCAACGACAGCCACTGTCCCGCGAAGTCTTCGATCATCGTCTGCGCGCGCGGCGCGGCGAGCATGCGCCGCACCTCGGCATCCAGCACCGCGGGATCGTGCAGACGCCCCTGGCCGGCTGCATCGAGCAGCTCGTCGTCCGGCATCGTCCGCCACAGGAAGAAGGACAGGCGCGATGCAAGCTCGAGATCGCTGACGCGGTAGTTCTGATTGGGCTGGACCGACGGCGGATCCGTTTCGATCCGGAACAGGAAGTTCGGGCTCGTCAGCACGCGCCGCAGCACGAGCTCGATGCCCGCCTCGAACCCGCGGGGACGGCCCGTTTCATAGAAGGACATGAGGCCGTCCAGCTCGGCCTTCGTCAGCGGCCGGCGGAACGCACGACGTCCGAGCGTCGACGCGATGCGCCGCGCGCACGGCAACTCGTCGGCCGCGCCCGCGGGCCTGCACAGCAACAATCGACGCCGGCTCGGCGTATCGCCGGCGCCCGTTGCATTGAACGGACCGCCGATGGTGACGCCGGCGATGTACGGCTGGTAGATGGCCATCCAGTCGGCCGAGACGGCGTTTGACCGGTGCATGGGTTTGTCGAACTTCACGCGAACGCCGTCGAATTCGTCGATCGACGGCTGCCGGATGAACCAGACACCGACGTCGTGCGGGCCCGCCTTCACCGGCACGCGAATCTTGTAGGTCTCTTTCGCGCCGTCGCCGCCGATGGCCTTTGGTTTCAGGACAATGAGCTCGACGCGCTCACCGTCGACGGTGACCTCGAGCTGGTGCGCGTCGTAGAAGCCGCTCGCGCCGCTGCAGCCGGTCTCCGCGACGATGATCGACCCGCACATCAGCTTGATTTCGAGCGTGTAGTCGCCGTCCTGCGGGAACGTGTAAGCCGCACGCAGGCCGCCGCGGGTGCCCATGGGAAATCCCTCGCGTCTTTCCTCCTGGGACATTTCGTACGATGCGCGGAATTCCTTGAACGCGGGGGACGCGTCGGCGCCGAGCACGGCGGTCGCAATCGTCTGCGCGGCCGCCAGATACTGTTCCATCAGCGACTGGTTCAGGGTCAGGGTGCCTGCGATGTTGTCGAACCCGTAGCTCGGGTTGTCGACGGGAAGCAGATCGTTGACGTCGACCTCGGCGTCAAGCAGATCGTGGATGACGTTGTGATACTCGGTGCGATTCAGGCGGTGGAACGTATCCTTGCGACCTGGATTCGGCTGACGCGCCGCACTCGCATCCAGCGCCGCTTCAATCGAGGCGCGGAGTCCCGCGTACGTGGCGCTGTCAGGACGTGGGCGGCCGGGAGGGGGCATCAGCCCCGCCCGCAGCTTGCGAACGACACGCTCCCATGTGTCAGCGTTGGCCGAGACGTCCCCGGGGTCCAGCGCTTCGAAGGCGACGTTGCCAGCCGATGCCTTGTTTCGCTCGTTGTGGCAGGGAGCGCAATACTGATTCAGCAGCTGCCGCTCGGCGGTCGGGGCCATCGCCGCTGGCGCTGGAGCCGCCGCCCGCGGTGCGCCGCCGGCCCGGATCTGCGCGGCGTACTGGGGAACCAGCACCAATAGCGCGGCCGCACCGACGGCACCCGACCAAGAGCCGGCTCGCATTGCACCTCCAAACCCGACAACCCTCTACGATTCCATGGCTAAAATAGCATTGGACGGTCTCTTTTCGGCCGGTTTGCGACACTCTGAGACCCCCGTGCGACAACTTGCGACGAATTCAGGCCTGGCGGGGCATTACTGTGCGTCCCCAGGTAACGATGTGAGGCTACCGGCGAACGGACTGCCTGCCACTGATCTGCGGATGACACGTCGCATTCTGGTGGTCGAAGACGATGGCGCGCTGGCGAGAATCCTGCGGGACAACCTCGTCCTGGAGGGGTTCGACGTCGCGTGCGTGGGGGACGGGACCGAAGCCCTGATCACGGCGCGAGATTTCGCCCCGGATCTCGCGCTGGTGGACGTCGCGCTGCCAGGCATCAGCGGCCTTGATCTATGCGCTCGATGGCGTCAGAGCGGGCGATTTCCGATCATCGTCCTCACCGCGCGAAGCGAGAAGAAAGACAAGATCCTGGGTCTGAGGCTCGGCGCCGATGACTACATCACGAAGCCGTTCGATCTCGAGGAACTGCTGGCCCGGGTCCGGGCCGTCCTGCGGCGCGCGCGGCCGTCGGTCGAACGACTCAGGCTTGGACAGGTGACGATTGACTTCGTCACGCTCCAGGCGTGGAGTGGCAGCGAAGCCATCGAACTCAGCCACCGCGAGTTCGAGCTGCTGCGATACCTTGCGGAGCGGCCCGACCGGATCGTCCACCGTGATGAGCTGCTGCGCGAAGTGTGGGGCTATCCGGAGCAACCGCGCACGCGGGCGGTCGACAATGCGATCTTGCGGCTGCGGAAGAAGCTCGAGGCCGAGGCGCACCGTCCGCGGTTCATCCACACCGTCCACGGCGACGGCTACTGTCTGACACCCGCGGGTTCGAATCAATCGCCCGAGGGGTCGGAACCCGAGTCAGGTTGAAGTTGCAAAGGGGGAGACGATATGCGTTTGGAAAAGAGTGCGCAGCTCCTCATAGGTGTCCTGTCCCTGGCAGGAGTCACCGGAGCCCTGGCGCTGGGGTTTGGTGTCTTCAAATCAATAAACGTGCAACCACGCCCGCGAGCGCCTCACTTCAAGACGTTCGATCCGGACCGATTCGGAACGGCACTCGGCAAAGTCACCAACGGCGGCGAACCCGCGTCAATTGATGGCGCGGCCCAGGAGGACTACGACAATCGAGCATATCCGTCCGCGCTCATCGCCGCCGACCAACAACTCGCCGCGGCGAACGCCGCCACGTCGATCGGTCGGCTTCCAGGAGGGAAGACAGCCAACTGGCAGGAGCTCGGCCCACGCGGCGTCCCCGCCGATGGGCAGGTGTCGTCCGAGTCGACCGGTGGAACTGTCGCTACTGTTTTCTCCGGGCGAGCGACGGCGATCGCGATTTCCCCGGCCTGCCACGCCAACGACTGCAAGATCTTCGTCGGCGCCGCGGGCGGCGGCATTTGGGCAGCCGCCAACGCGCTCGCCCCGCAGCCGAACTGGCATCCTTCGAGCAACGGCCTCACATCCAACGCAATTGGCTCGCTCCTGTTCGATCCCACCGATCCGAGTGGAGGCACGCTCTACGCCGGGACCGGTGAGCCGAATGGATCCGGCGATTCCGAGGCGGGCGTAGGCCTGTTCAAATCGACCGATTTCGGACGATCCTGGTCGCTCGTGCCCGGGAGCGCCGCGTCGACGGCGCCATGCGCATCCGGCCATGGCACCTGTCCGGTTGCGACGGGGCGGTCGATTGCCGCTATTGCGGTCGACCCGGCCGATTCCAAGCACATTTTCATTGGCACCGCTGTTGCGCGCCACGGGTCGTCGTCTGTAAACGGCGGGCGTTTCACGCCTCCCGGCGCGGCGATCGTGGGTCTGTACGAGTCGACAGATGGCGGGGCCTCGTTCGCACCGTCGATGCTGCCGACGCCGCAGGACGCGGTCAATCCTTCCAGTCCCACCGGCGGTGATTTCTTCCGGGGCGGCGCTTCGCACATCGAGCTGTACTCGGCGTCCGCCGAGACGGAGGTCTACGCATCGTTTTTTGACTACGGCGTCTATCGCCGTTCCGCGACGCTCGATGGCGATTCTGCGTTTCACCGGATCTTTAACTCGGCCGGCGGCGGGTCGCTCGCGAACTCGTCCAACTCGCGGACCGAGTTCTCGCTCGCGCCCAATGGGGCGAATCTCCGGGTCTACGTCGGCGATACCGGCAACGGCATCACAGCGGGTTTTTATCGCGTCGATAACGCGAACGTCTCCGCCGGAACGCTCGATACCGGAGGGACGAATGGCGGCTGGATGAGGCTATCGAATTCCGCGAACGGCACACCCGGGTTCGCGTCGTTCAACTACTGCGTGACTCAGTGTACATACGATATGCCGGTGTACTCGCCGCCCGGGGCGCCGAATATCGTCTACATCGGCGGCGCGATGCAATACCCCGAGCTCTTCGGCCGGTCGAATGGCCGCGCCATTCAGCGCTCTGAAGACGCAGGCGTCAGTTTTACCGACATGACCGTTGATGCGCGTGGTGTGAGTCTGCATCCGGATCAGCACGCGATCGCGGCGACAGCGCTGGATCCGAATATCGTCTTCATCGGCAATGACGGCGGGCTCTTCAGACTGAATGGATCGTTCACCAACGTGTCGAGCTTGTGCAAGTCGAGACCGCTGTCCGGGAACAACCTCGTTGACTGCACGAATTGGCTGTCGAAGGTGCCAACCACGATCTCGTCGCTCAACCAGGGTCTCGGGACGCTTCAATACCAGAGCCTCTCGGTCAACGTTCAGAATCCACTCAACGACATCATGGGCGGCACGCAGGATAACGGCACGCAGGCGTTTACCAGCAAGAGCAACGGCAACGGGAACGGCAATGCGAACTGGTTCGTTACGATCTTCGGCGACGGCGGACAGTCAGGCATCAGCGCGTCGACGCCGAGCACGCGGTTCCACACGTTCTTCGACGCGCAGATCGACATGAACTTCCGCGGGACCGACGAGCTCGGATGGAACTGGGTGTCTGATACGTTCTTCAGCGGCGCGGCGGCGGCCGAAGGCCGGTCGTTCTACATTCCGATCATCCTCGACCCCACGGTGGCGGGAACACTCTTCACAGGTCTCCAGCACGTGTGGCGGACGCAGGACGACAACGGGGGCCAGGCGTTCCTCGAATCGAACTGCAACGAGTTCTTTGGCACCTTCACGTCGCCCTGTGGCGACTGGGTGGCGATCGGGCAGGATCTCAGCAGCCCTGCGTTCGGATCGGACAAAACACCCGGCTCGGCAGGCTATATCGTCGCCGTTCAGCGCGCGCCCAGCGATCACGGCACGTTGTGGGCGGGCCTCAGGCGCGGCCGCGTCTTCGTCAGTTCGAATGCAGACAATCCGACGCCGGGCGCCGTCACGTTTTACCGCATCGATTCGCCATCGACGCCGACACGTTTCGTGAGTGGAATCGCGGTCGACCCCGGCAATCCCAACCATGCGTTCATCTCGTTCTCTGGCTACAACGCGTACGCGGCGCCCTCGAGCACTGCCTCAGGGCACGTGTTCGACGTCAACTACGATCCGAGCAGCCACACGGCGACCTGGCGGAGTCTGGATTTCAACCTCGGCGATCAGCCCGTCACGGGCATCGCGTTCGATCCGGACACCCGCGATGTATTCGTGTCGACCGACTTTGGCGTCAACATGCTGCGATCCTCGGACACGCAGTGGGTGCCGGCCGCCGGGAGTCTTCCTCCAGTTGCTGTGTACGGGTTGACGATCGATTCGTCCGCTCGTGTGCTCTACGCCGCGACCCACGGGCGTGGGGCGTGGAAGCTCGACCTTCGGTAGGGCGCGAAAGGGCGGGTCTCCACGGGCCCGCCCTCCTGCCACGTAGCTCTTGCGAGCGTGCCTCGAACCCCCGTTGTATCGGATGCGGATTGTCATACACCGGCAGGGTGCCGCCCTCCGCAGCTCATCCGGGCGTGGAAGAGGTGGGCCGGACGTAGCGCAAATCAGCGAATGCGAAAAAAAGGTGACAGACGCGCGGCACAAGCCGGATGAACGTCTGCCCGTGCGAAAGTACGAACGGTCCATCTCGGGCCAAGACCGCCGTTGGTTGGCTCGTGAGGAGGCCGCGTTTGTCGATATGCGAACGTCGAAAAGACCTCAGCCGCGGAACGGGGCCGCGAAGCGCGCCGCGACGCTGCGCCTTGCTCGCCGCTGCCCTGTTGGCCTTCGCGCTCCCTGCGGGTGCGCAGCAGTCTGCGACCACGATCGATCCGTCGCCAGGCGAGCAACAAGAGGCGCCCAAAGAGCAGCAGCCAGGGTCGACCGATCGCCTGTTCTGGACTCTCCCGAACTTCTTGACGGTTGAGCACGCCGAGCTCGCTCAGCCACTCAGTTCTCGACAGAAGTTCAGCATCGTGACGCGATCCGCCTTCGATTTCGTCGAATTCGGCTGGTACGGGTTTCTCGCCGGACTAGACCAAGAGGAGAACAGCGAACCGGGATACGGACCGGGCACCGGCGGATACCTGAAGCGATACGCGTCCGAGTTCGCGGACGGCACGATCGAGAATTTCATGGTCGGCGCGGTCCTGCCGTCTGTGTTTCATCAAGATCCTCGCTACTACCAGCTAGGCCAGGGGAGCGTCTGGCACAGAGCTGGGTACTCAGTGAGCCGCATCCTCGTAACCCGAACCGATGGTGGCCACAGGCAATTCAACGCTTCGGAGATTTTCGGCAGCGCGGCCACCGCAGTCATCTCGAACGCGTACCACCCGTCGGGAGCCCGCGGAGTTGCGAACACGATGACGACGTGGTGGTCGCAGATGGGGTACGACGCGGTCACGACCGTCGTCAAGGAGTTCTGGCCCGATATTCGCCGTCGGTTCAGAAGACATTAGACGGCCGCCAGGCCTTCAGGCAGTGATGAACTTCGACGGAGAGCCGTTGACTCCCTCCCGACCAGCGAGCGCCGCATCGCGCGGAGACATGGTTCGCGTGCCCTGGAGCACGGTCATCGCGGTTTGGGTGATCGTTTGTCTTGGCGGAGGACGCTCAGCGTTGGCGCAGGCGGCGCCCTCAGCAACGCCCTCATCCGAATCGCCTGATGCCACGGCGAGCGTGCAATCTCCCACCGAGCGTCAGCACAAGTATTTGTGGGGGACGTTCGGCCCGCCGGGTTTGATTGCCGCCACCTTCTCGAGCGGGTTTCGACAATGGCGGGATGCGCCTCGCGAGTGGGGCCAGAGCGGTACTGCTTACGCGAAACGCTGGGGTTCGGCCTTCGGCGAGTCGTTGATCGGCGACACGACCACGTACGCGATTGCGCGGTGGTTGGATCAAGATCCGTCCTTCGCGCAATGCGATTGCTCCGGGCCTCTCCGACGGATACGCCATGGAGCGCTCTCACCGTTTACGGCCAGGAGTCGTGAGGGCACCAGCGTGTTCTCGGCCGCGACGGTTGCCGGCTTGACGGTCGGGAACCTCGTGGTCGCGAAGACGTGGTATCCGGCGCCCAGCAGCGCACGTGGCGATTTGAAGCACGCGGCGGTTGGCGTCGTGGGCAAGGTGGGCGTGGATCTGCTGCGCGAGTTCGTTCACCGACGGTGAGGCGCCGGGAATCGGATTCCCGCTTCGGTTCGGTTCCTCACACGCTTGGCCCCAGCAATCCGGGACCCTTCGACTGCAAGAATATCTTGCGCGCCCGCACAACGTGACCCCGGGCCTGCTCGAGCAGTTGCCGAACATCAGCTCGACCACGAATCGGATCGAGCCACCGATCGCGCGCGAACGCATCGTAGCACCAGAAACCGCCGTTGACGACGCGGCCGAGCTCAATGACTGCGCGTTCGTGAGCCTCGAGCCGCACGAGTGTTCGCGCCATGTAGTAGACCGCTTCGGCGTCGACCAGGTTCGCGGTCGCCGCCTCGACGGCTGCGAGGCTCCCCTCACGATCGCCTTCGAGCAGCGCGCAGAGCGACATCAAATAGGGCCGAATCCGGCTCTCGATCGTTTCGCGCTCGCGCCAGCGCAGAGCCGCGACCGCCTCGCGCTCACGCCCGAGTGACGCCAGCGCAAGACCCTGCATGTACCCGATGTCACCCAGGGTCTCTGCGAGAGCACGCTCGTACTCGCCCATCATCCACCAGGTGTGGTGGACGCTTGTCGACACCGTCGGGTCGAGCTGCCGCGCGCGCACGTGCGCAGCGACCGACGCTTCGAGCAACCCGCAGTAGCGCAGGGCGTGCACGAGGCCCGCCCAGAGATCGGCATCCGTCGGCCGGCGCGTGGCCTGTTCCAGCAGCAGCCGCATGGCCTCGTCGGCGCGGCCAACATCGATCATGAGCTGGGCATACAGACTGTGGCCAATCGACAGGTCCGGGTTGAGCGTCAGCGCCCGCCGGAACGCTTCCTCGGCTCGCGCCAGGTTCGCCGCCGCCCGCTCCGCTGAGGACGAGAACTTACCGATCAATCGTTCGCATCGGGCCAGCCGCGCCCAGGCGGGCGCGTAGTGCGGATCCAGATCGAGACATGCGCGATAGAGATCGCGCGCTTCCACCCAATGGCTGACTTCGTACGCCAGCTGGTTGGCCCGCAAGTAGAAGGCATACGCGCCAGCGCTCTTCGGCACGTCGCGTTCGCCACGAGCGGCCACCGTGCTCGTACCAAATCTCGCGGTCAGCGATAGCGCGACACGGGCCGCTACCGCGTCCTGCAACTCGAAGATCTCGCCGACGGATGTCGTCCGCGATTCCGACCACGTCACTGTTCCAGTTGGAAGCTCGAGCAGTTGCAGCCGGACGGCGATTCGGCCACCGACATGGGTGAGCGTTCCAGTGAGCGCAAAGCGGGCATCAAGCCCGGTGGCAAGCGTCGCCAGATCGGCCTCCGATCCGCCATGGGTAGCGGCCGTCACTGGAGACCGCACCATGATATTTGGCCGATCCGCGAGCGAGGCAGCGATCGCATCCGGGAGGCTGAAGGCGAGAAAATCAGACTCCGGATCCGCGCGCAGGATCCTGAGTGGCATCACAACGATGCGGACCAATGAGGCTGAGGCCAGCGCGTCGTCCCGTTCGCGAGCCCGCACTGAAGAAGGAACGACTTCGACGGCCGCGACGAAACGGTAGCCCCGCTTGGGAACCGTTTCGATGTAACGGGTCGAACCGCGGGTGCCTCCGAGCGCTTTGCGGACGGCCGCCATCTGCACAGAGAGGTTGGCTTCTTCTACGACCGTGTCCGGCCATAGGGATGCGATCAGTGCTTCTTTTTCGACGATGTGGCCGTGTCGCTCGACGAGCAGTCGCAACGTGTCGAACGCCTTCGGGCTCAGGTGCACGGCAACCCCATCGCGGCGCAGGGCGTACTCCCGCGGCCGCAACTCGAAAGGCCCAAATCTGTATGCCGCCGTGTCCGCCAGCGTCATGGGCGTTTGGGTAATTCTTGGAGTTTTTTCGGCCGACGCTAAAGACCTCCGGGCGCGGCCGGCCGTATTGTCCGCTCGGCTAGCCGCCGCGTCAATTGCGACCAGTTCTTAGAGGAGGACCAAAATGCCGATAGCCATGACGACCGCCGGGGTTCATCACATCGCTCTTCGCTCGACCGATCTCGCGCGCTCGCGTCGCTTTTATGCGAAAACCCTCGGTTTCCCCGTCGTGCTCGACGTAGACGGAATGTTTCTGTTCCTCGCGGGCTCGACGGCTGTTGCTGTGCGGGGTCCAGAACCTCAGACTCCGGCCGGCGATGTGTTCAGCCCCTTTCGAGCCGGTCTCGACCATCTTGCGCTCGCGTGCGGGGATGAGCGGGAGTTGCAGCGCGTCGCGGCAGCGCTGACCTCGGCCGGCGTCGAGAACACTGGCGTCAAACTCGATCCGGCGCTCAACCGGCGCTACGTTGCGTTCAAAGATCCTGACCGGATCGCGTGGGAGTTCTACATGGCGCCCAACGGGACGCTCACAGAGTCGGCCGCTGAAGCAGCGCGATAAAGAGGCTTCACATGATGCTACCGGACGAAACCACGGGACCAGGCTGGCGTGGATGCCAGCCTGGTCCGCAATGCAAGGTCTGACGCGAGATTAATGGGGACGCACGTGCCCGGGCGCAGACGGTTTGCCATTCGCGTGCGGCTTCGTCTCGGCGACCGCCGCTGTACCGTCGCCTGACGAGACGTGTTGGATGAGTTCATCGACCAGCTGACCGGTCATCGGGGAGCCGAGACCAGTCGTCGCATCCCACCCCGGTCCGGCGTTGAAACCCTGCACGGTCACGGGATTGTTGGACGCGTCGAACTCGAGCGCCGAGTTCGTGCCGCTCGTGACGTCGAAGAAAGACGCTGAGTAGTGGCCCTTGGCCTGACCAATATGGTAGAGCGCCCGATTGATAAAGCCCAGGTCCCCGCCTCGCTGGTCGGCAATCGCCAGGATGGCGGCCCACTGCGGTGAACCTGCGCTGGTACCGCCGAAACGATAGAAGCCGACCGGGATGCCGGGGATGTTGAGGTACGTCAGGACGCCATGCAGCACGGCCGCGTTGTACGACACGTCGGGCACTCCCCGCTGCTTGCCGCCGTGAATGGTGCCCTTCTGATAAGACGGCTCGTCGTACAACACACTGAATCCGCCACCGGTGGCGATGGTCGAGCCGAAGTTCGCCTGGAAGTCGCCGAATGGAAATCCTTCGTTCCACGCAATCTCGCCGAGATGGGTTCCGGGAGCAGGATTGGCGGCCGGATTACAGCCAAGCGCGGTGAGACAGTACCCTGCCGCATGGAGTTCCGTGCCACCGACTGCGGTGACGAGCGGGTCGCTGGCGGGTGACGAAGCCGCTTTCACCCACGAGGCGCCGTCACACGTCGGCTGTGCTGCGCCTTCATCGGCTGAGGACGCGAAGATCGTGATGTTCTTCATCGTCGCATCAGAGAACACCTGATGCTCTTGCGCGAGCAAGTCCGGATCCACGCAGCTCTCGTTCTCCCCGAAGCTCTGGGAGATGACGTCGCCGAGATCACGATCCACCGCATACTTCGTGGCGCTCAAAATGTCTGGGTCATTGTTCGATTTTGCCAGGACAAGCGTGATGTTCGCTCCAGGCGCAATCGCGTGCGCCCAAAGGACGTCCAGCGAGATTTCCTCCGCCCAGCCGGTCATGTTCGGATCACCGGCGACAAACGGAGTCAGACCGTCCGGGGCGACCACGGTGAACGTGCCGAGGCCGGAATTCGGCGGGCCGCCGAGCCCATTCAAACCGGGCAAACCATAAAAGGAGTCGAAAAAGTTCAGCTGCTGCACGATGTTCGGGGACTGGAAAGCGTCCACGATGACGATCGTCTTGCCCGCGCCGTCGAAGCCGTCGCTGATGAGCGTGTCAATGCCGTATGCATGCCGCATCTGATACGGGTCATAGCAGGCACCCACAGACAGGCCCACCTGGCAAGTGAAGATGCCGTAACCGGGGCCGGCGACGTCGGCGGGAATGGCCAGCGGCCCAGCCTTGAGGAATGGCGCCATTGTCGTCCGGGGTTTGGCTTGAAATGGACCCGGCGTGGTGGTGATTCCCACAAGCAACGAGAAGGCGACAGCTACATGTTTCGGTTTCATCTTGACCTCCTGGTCCGCCTTGGCCGTCCATGACGAGCTGATTATGTACTCCGGCCGCACCGGTACCGCGAGATTCCTTCCTCTCTGGACAGACAGAGGCGCCTCGGTTACCTTGTCCCCGTGAAAAGCCTTTGCGGATGCACCGCCCTCATCCTGGTGGCACTGCTCGCCCCTTCGCGGCTCTCCGGCCAGGCCGGCCAGGCCGGCGGCGAACGCCTGATTGTCTTCGGCGACGTCGTCTACTTCTACCCTCCTGGTCACCCGCGCAACTGCCTGCTCAACAATCAGTTCAAGCGTGGCGAGCCGGTCGGGTTCCGGATGAACGCGGTCAATCCGACAACGGGAAAACGCGATCGTGCCACGGAGCTCATCGTCCACCTGAACTACGCGGGCAAGGCCGTTGATGTGCCGATGCGAGATCGCCAGAACGAGCGGCAACCGGAACGAGAGTTCTGGGTCGCCAAGTGGATGGTGCCCGACGATGCACCGATGGGCATCGTGCGATACACGGTGACCGCGAAGGACCCGCAGGGGCGGACCGGAGAATTCAAGCCATTCGAAGTACAAGCCTCGCAGATCACCATCGTTCAATAGGGGACGCAGCCGTGCGGTCCAAGACATACGTCGCGCCACGTTCCGGCGTATGCCTCGCCGTGATCGTCGCCGCAGCGTCGGCCGCCTGTTCGCGAGCGTCCGGCGGTCCGGCGCGCCTTGGCGCGTCGCCGGCCTCCACCAACTCCGCGGTCGCGACGCTCGATCTCGCGTACGACAAGCCTGCGGTCGCCGGGACCAACGTCAACGCGACGGCCAATGATCTTCCCGCAGGGAAGACCGTCGATCTCGAGTGGGGGACCGTAAGCGGCGGCTGGGTCGTGGAAGACTACTATCACTTCCGCGGCAAGAAGTATTCGGAGACGACCACGCCGCTCGGACGATTTCCCGTCGGTGCGAGCGGGCAATTGAACGCGCGCTTCGTGGTGCCAGAGGACTACGGCGGCGTGCACGAAGTGATTGCACGCATCGACGGCAAGCCGGTGGCGCAGAGCGCCGTCAACGTGACGCAGACGTTCGCCTTGACTCCAGCATCAGGTCCCGTTGGAACGCCGATCGAGTTGAAGGTCACCGGGCTCGGATGGCGAACGATGGAAAGCACCTGGGTGGTCAACTGGGACAACCAGGAGCTCGGCTTCGTGTCGGCGGCTGGAACACGCGGATCGGCCGTGGCCCGGTTTCGCGCGACAGGTCCGGCCGGCAATCACATCGTGAAGCTGTACACCGGCTGGCAGGGACTCGGTTATCTGAACTACGAGCAGTCGCCGGTCGCGGCGCTTCCGCGTCCGCAATTCACATTTCGTACGACACCCGGTGCGACTCGCGACACCGCGTACGCGGAACCGTATCAGCCCCAGACGATCCCGAAGACCGACTTGCCGGTGGCCGGGGTGCGCCTCATGCTCTCGCCAACCCAGGGACCGGTCGGCACGCGTGCCGTCTTGAGCGGCGAGGGCTTCGCGCCGGGCGCGCCATTGCGGCTCGTCTGGGAAACCGCCGTCGGGAGCCGCGTGACGGAGACCGGTTTCACGTCTCAAGAGAACGCGATTGGAGACATCACGGCAGACGTGTCCGGCCGGATCGAGCGCACCCTCACGATTCCGGAAGACCTCGGCGGCCTGCACGGATTGGCCGTTCGCCGGGGCGGTGACCTCATCGCCCGGGCCCACTTCGTCATCGAGACGAGCCTGGTCGAGATCTCGCCGCGATCCGGACCTGCGGGCACGCCGGTCACGATTCACCTGAAGGGCGTCGGTTGGACCGAGTACGACAACATCTATGTGGCGACCTATGACAATGCCTACATGGGCTACGCCTGCGGATTCAACAGTCACGGCGATGTCGTCATCAACTTCACTGCGACTGGTCAACCGGGCGCGCACCTGATCGATCTCTACCCCGGCATCTATCAAGGTCCTCCGACGGAGCCTCAGCAGCTGTATCGGCTGCCGCAGTTGACGTACGCCGACGATCATCCGGGGAACAGAATTCCCGCCATCCGCATGCTGTTCGAAATCGCAGCGGTGCCGATACAGCCCGTGTTGACGTCCACTCGCAACGACTAACGTGGGGCTCCGCCCCACACCCCGGCTCCGGTCGCTTGCGGGGGCCCCATGCCCCGCGCCGCTTCCCTCCGCGGGCGCGCTGTGCGCGCCGCCGTTATGCGGACGAGGACCGAATTCTCGTACGGCACCGCATAACGGCCTAACGTGGGGCTCCGCCCCAAAACCCATTCGAGCCGATTCACGGCTCGCCAACGCATTTGAGAACCAGGAGGGCAGCTGATGAGACGCACGTCTCCGTGGAGCGTTCTGGTTCTGCAGGTATTGGTCCCGCCGATGTCGGTCCTCATCGGTTACTCGTCGCCGGCGCGTGCACAATCCGGCAATGCGATGTCCGTGACCGGCGCGGTCGTCAACACCGTCGCAGAAGGAGAGTTCGAGTCGCAGCATTACTGGGCGTTCCAACCTGGCGGAGGAGTGGACGTGGCGCTGACCGATCGCTTTGCCATCAGATTGGGTGCTGACTATCTCGTCGGCGAGCCCTGGCATGCCGAAGCGTGGCGCATCTGGAACGTGAGATTCGTCACAGGACTCACCTACAAGCTTTAACTGCCTCTGGCGCGCATCCCCCGCGACTATAGACCGGGTTATAGTCACTGCGCTTCGGGAGGAGCCTATGAAGAAAACGCTGCTCAAGGCGCTGGCCCTATGAAAGAACGGCCGCTCGCTCGTTGGTTCGCCAGCGTCGGCGTCGCTGTCTGGTTGATGCCGAGCTCCGTGTTCGCCGCAGAAGTGCAAGTCATGATCTCAGCCGGCTTCTATGAGGTCTATGCGGAGCTTGGCCCGGCGTTCGAACGTGC
>DASZFS010000216.1:0-1804 GCA_035939575.1 Vicinamibacterales bacterium
GACCATTCATCCGGACGTATCGGGCCGCCCGAACACCGAGCGCGGTCTTCACTATACAGTCCGCCTTCACCACGCATGAGGGCCGCGACACCGAGATCAGAAAAATGTTCGAGAACCTATTCGAGAACTACAAGATTATCCTACACAAAGATTTCACGCACGTGGTCGACGTTGAGAGCAATGCCTGCTCGGCGCAGTTCAGCGTCGAGCTGACCGATCCGGCTGGCAAGCTTACCAAGCTTAGCAACTGCAACTTTTTCTACCTGGACGATGCAGGTAAGTTCAAGCGCGTGTTCGTCTACATGAGCGGGCCGAACGTGCTGGTCTGATTCCTCCGCAATTCGCGCTTCGAAGCGAGCGTCAGCCGGCGCCTGCGCGCAACGTCTCGACCACGCCCGCCATCGAATCCGGGACGCTTTCGACCGGCATCAGGATCGGCAACGCGATCCCGGAGCGCCGATACTCGGCGATTCGCGCCCGCAGGTCAGCCGCAGTGCCGGAGGCGGTCAACTCCGCCACCATTTCGTCGGGAACAGCGGCCAGCGTGCGTTCGGAGTCGCCACGCTTGGAGGCCTCGGCGATCGCGTCCACGGCGGAGCCGAACCCCGCCTCCCGCGCGACGCGCTGATAGCGCGGAAAATAACCCACGTAAAAGGCAAGCACCGGGCGCACGCGGTCGTAGGCGGTTTTGCGATCGCGCGCAACGCTCGCGGGCAGCAGCGAGGCGATTTCGATTTCCTCGATGCTGCGTCCGGCGCGCGCGGCTCCGGCGGATAGATGTTCGACGGCGGCGCGCGTGGAACCGAGCGTGCTGAACACCATCAGGAGGCCCTGACCGATTTCGCCGCACAGACCAAGCATCTGCGGAAACAGCGCGGACAGATAAATCGGCACCGAGGTGTGCGCCGGTTTGAACCACAGATCGAAATGCTCGATGGTGATGGTCTTGCCGCGAAAGGAGACCTCACCGTCGCGCAGAAGTGCACGAACGACTTCCACAGTCTCGCGCACGCGCGTTACCGGCTCGGTGTAGTGGACGCCATGCTCGACCTCGACCTGGACCTTGTGGCTGGAGCCAAGGCCAAGCACGAAGCGGCCGTTGGAAAAATGATCGATGCACGCCGCGGCCATCGCAATCGTCGGCGCGGTGCGCACGAAGACACTGCTGATCGCCGTCCCCAGGCGCATCCGGGTGGTTGCGAGCGCGATCGCGGTCAGCAGCGAGAACTGGTCGCCGCCATGGCCTTCGACCACCCACGCCGATTCGTATCCGGCTTGTTCGGCGAGCCGCGCGCATTCGACCGTGTCGGCAGGCGACAGCCCCGAGCCCAGCGCGATACCGAGGCGTTCCATGGCGGCGCTCAGGATTTCAATTCTTCGAGATAAGCGAGCGCGTCCGCGAGCGACACCACGTCACCATACTTGCTATCCATGTCGAACAGGTTAGCCTCGTGCGGCTCCTCTGCGCGATCGCCGACCGCCTCGTGCGGGATGATAGGCCTGAAGCCGTGCGAGAGCGCGTCGACCACGCTAGCGCGCACGCATCCGCTGGTCGTGCATCCGGTGACAATGAGCGTGTCGACGCCGCGCGTGACGAGGGTCGCTGAGAGCGGCGTTCCCAGAAACGCGGAGGCGTACTTCTTTATCAGCAGCAAATCCTCGGGAGCGCGACGGATGCGTGGATCGAGCTCGACCAGGTCCGAGCCCAGCTTGAGCTCGAGCAGGCTGGGCGCCTTCTCAGGCCACAATCCGCCGTCGCCGGGCACCTTGGGGTCGTAGCCGACGACCGTGAAGACGATCGGCA
>DASZFS010000217.1:0-39325 GCA_035939575.1 Vicinamibacterales bacterium
GGCCGCGCCGCCCGATGTCGCCGCGACCCTGCGCGCGCTGCGCAGCCGATGGCAGCAGGAGATCGCCGCGCGCGGCGTCGATCGCGAGCGCGCCGCCGCCCTCGACGAGCGCTTCGCGGCCGCGTTCGCGCGGATCATCGCGCAGTGGCCCGCCGCGTTTGCCGGCACGGACCTCGATCCGGATTCGAACCGCCGGCGGATGGAGTCTTTGGTGAAGCGGATGGAGGACCTCGCCGGCTCGCTGGCGGGCGGCGCAATGCCGGCCGACGCTGCGCAGTCGCCCACGACAAAGCTCGCCGCGATGCTGAAGGAGGCCCTCGCCGCGAACACAATCGGCGGCAAAGTGGACAACGAAAGCCGCTTCCGCGCCGCGAACGACGAGGTCCGCCAGGCCCAGACCACTTGGTCCCGCATCGGCCCGGTGCCCGATGACGTCCGCCGGGCGCTGGCCGATCGCTTTCAGAGGGCGATCCGGCGCATCAGCGACGCGCAGGGTGGCCGTGATGCCCGCGACGATCGACGGGGCCCGCGGCCCGACAGCAGGGGCCCGGCCGGTTCCCCCGACGTACCGCCCGGCCGACGGCCGGAAGGACGCCGCGAAAAGCAGGAGGTCGGCCGGTAGAGGACAGTGGCAGGCATCGCCGTGCGCCGGCCGAGGCGGGCTGAAGACTCAGCGGTCGGCTGAAGACTCAGCGGTCGGCCCCGTTCTGAGGAGGCAACTGCACGCGGCCATGATGAGTCTTCAGCCCCATTGCCGAACGACCCGGCGCCCCGCTATTCGATCTTGAGCAGCTCGATGTCGAACACCAGCAGGCCGTATGGCGCGCTCTTGCCGCCATACGCGAGCTTCTCAGGGATCCAGAAACGGGCCTTCTCGCCTTCGTACATCAGCTGAACGCCCTCGGTCCAACCCGCGATGACGCTGTCCAGCGTGAAACTGGTCGGCTCGCCGCGCACCACGGAGCTGTCGAACATCTTCCCATCCGTCGTCCAACCTGTGTAGTGGACCGTGACCTTGCTCGACGGCTTCGGGTGCCGTCCGCCGGTGCCCTCCTTGATGACCTTATAGGCAAGCCCGCTTGCGGTCTTCTTCGCGTCCGCTGGCGGCGCCTTCACGTCCGACGGCGCCCGGTTAGGCATGTCGATGAGCTCGACGTCGAATACCAGCATGCCTTTCGGACGCCCGGCCTGGCCCTTGTAGGCAAGCGATTCCGGGATCCACAGCCGCCGCTTCTCGCCCGCCACCATCAACTGCAGCCCTTCGCTGAAGCCGGCAATCACCTTGCTCACGCCGAACGTCGCCGGCTGGTTTCGCGTGACGGAGCTGTCGAACATCTTGCCGTCGGTCGTCCAGCCTGAGTAATGGACCATCACGAGATCGTCCTTGGTGGGATGATCCTTGCCGGTGCCTGCTTTGAGCACTTTGGTCGTGAGACCCGTCGTCGTGCGGGTCGCGTCGGCAGGAGGCGCCGCGACGTCGGCCGGGGCCGGTTGGCTTGCGGGCTGCGCACCGGCGATGGCCGCATAGGCCAGCAGGGCGAGAACGGGCAATGTCATGCGCATCCGATCATTGTAGCTGTGGTATCCTGCCCGGCGTACCTAGCGGGATGGCATCTCTCGATGTCCTCCCTACCTGCGCTCTCGATCTCGCCGAGTTCGTGGATGTAGGCATCAGCGAGCACACATGAAGGGTGTGCCATGCCTCACGTCAAGAAGCTCACGCCAAACCTCATCGTCTCGAGCGTCGAACAGAGTCTGTCCTTCTACGAGGGCGTGCTCGGCTTTGCCCGGGGGATGACCGTGCCCGAGCAGTCGCCCTTCGTCTTCGCGTCGGTCACGAGCGGTCCGGTCGAGATCTTCTTCAACGACCGGTCCACCGTCTCCAAGGAGAGCCCGCAGTTCGCGGGCCGCTCATTCGGCGGCGGCAATACGATGTTCGTCGAGCTCGACGGCGTTGACGCCTATCACAACGAGATCAAGGATCGCGCGAAGATCGTCCTGCCGATCGTGACGCAGTGGTATGGCATGCGCGAGTTCGCGATTGAAGATCCGGATGGGTACGTGATTACGTTCGCTGAGCGCGTGACGCTCTAGAACGGGCCTGAAGTCGAGGGTGTGCCAAGCGAGACAGAACGGGCCTGAAGACTCATGGCCGCGTGCAGTTACCTACGCCCTCGATGCCTGACGACGTTTTTCAACCCTTGATAATCTTGGACAAGACTTTGGGGCGAGGCAACTGCACGCGACCATGAGTCTTCAGCCTGCCTCTCATTTCCGGCGCTTCTGCAGCTCGTCGAGCGCCCGCTTCACGGATTCGAGCTTCGCGCCCGCTTCTCCGAGACGGCCCTCCGCGGTCAATCGCTGGTAGTCGGTCAGGTCGCGCGCCGCCTGCTCGATGAGCGCGGAGGAATCGCGCAGCTCGCCGGCCCCGCCGCTCGGCGGCCCCGCGCTGGCGGGGGTCTCCCGCGCGCCAGGCGTCTCTCGCGTCGCGGCCGTCTCCCGCCCGGCGGGCTGCGCGTTTCCGAGCGAGGGCGCGGCGTTGCCGAAGAGCGCGGTCAGCGCGGCTTCGAACGTCGGCCCGTACGCGAGGCGATCCTGCAGCGCCAGGACGACGAGCCGCAGCTCCGGCATCGGGCTTCGCTCGGCCTGGAGGTAGATCGGCTCGGCGTAGAGAAGCGCGCGTCCGACGGGGATCACGATCAGCCCGCCGCGCCGGACGTGCGACCCCTGCTGATTCCACAACGACAGCTGGGACGAGAGCTGCGCGTTCTGATCGATGCGCGCCTCGACTTGAAGCGGGCCATCCACGAGCCGCGTCTTCGGAAAGTCATACACGAGAACCGAGCCGTAGTGCGCGCCGTCGCTGCGGCCGGCGATCCAGCCGATCAGGTTGTTGCGGCTGGCCGGCGTGAAGGGCAGAATCTCGACGAACTCGAGGGTCCCTTCCCCAGGCAGCTTCATCAGCACGAAGTTCGGCTCCATCGTCTGGGTGGCCTGCTCGCGCTGGTCGTTCAGGCCAACTTGACTGGCGACCGTCCAGAGATCTTCGCGGTTGTAGAACACCTCGGGATCCTGCATGTGGTACAGGCTGTAGACCGCGGCCTGCATCTGCAGCAGCAGCTCCGGGTAGCGCACGTGCTTGCGCAGCATCGCCGGCATCGCCGCAGCGTCCTTGAAGAGCGACGGGAAGATCCGCCGGTAGCCGGCCACGATGGGGTCTTCGGCGTCGAACACGTAGAACGTGACCGATCCGTCGTACGCATCCACGACGGCCTTGACGCTGTTCCGCATGTAGTTCACGCGCTCGGCGCCGAGGAGGTAGTGGCGTGCGTAGGGGTACGAGCTCGACGTCGTATAGCCGTCGAGCATCCACCGCAGCCGGCCGTCGTCGCTGACGACGATGTAGGGGTCTTCGTCGTACGTAATGAACGGCGTCAACGTCCGCACGCGCGCGCGCACGTTGCGCCGCATGAGCAGGCGGCTCTCCGACGTCACGTCGTCGCTGAAGGGCAGCTTGGCGAGATCGCCGCGGTCGAGCGCGATCAGGAGACGCCGGAAGAAGCCGCCGACCGGGAAACCGCCCGCCCCCTCGTACGACGTGAGGTTGTTGGAGTCGCCTTGCGGGAAGTTGAATTCCTTCTGGCGGGTCTTCACGTACACGTCCGTGTCGGTGAGCTCGCCGAAGTAGATCTCGGGCCGGGTCAGCTTGATGGACGGCACGGTGCTCTGCACCGGCATGTTGCTCAGGACGAGCGCCGGCATGCCCTCCGGCGTGAACCCGTTCACCGGGTTCATCGTCACGCCGTACCCGTGCGTGTAGATCAGCTTCTCGTTGATCCAGTTCCGGCTGCTCTCGGGCAGCTTGTTGACGTTCAGCTCCCGCGCCGCCAGCATCATCTGCCGCGTGCCATCGCCGGTGTCGTAGCGATCGATGTCGATGTCGGGGAAGTCGTAGTAGGTGCGGATCTCCTGGATCTGCCGCAATGTGTCCTGCAGCGCGCGCCAATCCCACAGGCGGATGTTGCGGAGCGTATCCTGGTTGTTCGGGACGTCGACGGCGTCCAGGCCCGAGTCGGCCGGGAAGGGGTGCTGCGTGATGCGATCCAGCGCGAATGCCCGGACGGTCCCTTCGATGTTATGCGAGATGTACGGCCGCTCCCGAACGAGCTCGTTGGGCTTGACCAGGAAGACGTTGGTGTACCAGGACAGGAGCTCGACGAGGACGAATGCGGCGGCCGCAGGCACGACCGCCGCGAGCAGCCATCGCAACCTCGGCGCCGCCACGGCGTTGACGAGCGAGGCGATGGCGCCGAGGACCAGCGCGCCCGCCACGACGAGCGATCCCGTCAGCGCCACGTGCGCGTCGGTGTAGGAGACGCCCGCGAAGATCGTGTGATCCTCGAAGAGCCGCTCGAACCGCCCGAGGTAAACCCGCCAGGCGAGCGCCAGCAGCAGCACCGCGAACGCGATGGACAGGCCGCGCCAGGCGCCCGACGCCCGCTCGTCGGTTCGAAACCGGCTGCGATTGATGGCGCGCGTGCCGCTCGTGACCACCGCGAAGAACGCCGCGACCGCGGTGACGATGACCGCCATGGTCGTCAGCCAGCCGCTGAACAGCTGGTACGCCGGCAGCGTGAAGAGATAAAAGGGAATGGGTTTGAAGAAGATCGGATCGGCGGTCGAAATCGGACTCGCCCCGGCGCCGCTCCAGTAGAGCGCCAGTGTTGTCCAATCCGCCATCATGCCCGCGCCGGTTGCCAGGGCGACGAGCGCCGCGCCCGCGATTGCGATGAGCCGGAGCACCGGCTCCACCGGGAGCGTCAGCGGCTGCCCGTTGATCAGGATCGGCACGCCGGTGAGCTCGCCGAGCCGCGGCGGCTTGAGCGCGAGAAACGAGCCGTACAGGATGAGGAAGCTGACGACGGTGAAGAGTGTGAAGGTCAGCGACTGCAGCCGCAGCGTGGTCCAGAAGACGTCAGCGAATCCAAGCGAGTCGAACCAGAGCGCGTCGACGTAGTACGACAGGACCGTCCCGCCGCCCAGGACCAGGACGACGAGAACCGCGATACCCAGCCAGCGTCGCACGGAGTGCCATTATTCCACTCTTCGCGTCTCCGTGCCGCAACGGGAAGCAGCCACAGCCCTGCGGTAGCGACAGACGGCGCATCGTCTTCAAGGAACGAGCACGAATTTGCCGTGCGCCCCAGGCGCCAGCACCGCCTGGTGGGCCTGCGCGGCCTGGGCGAGTGGCATCTCGCGGCCGACGACAGGGTTCAGCGTGCCGTCCTCCAGCCCGGCAATCAGCCCGGCGTGAATCTCTACGAAGTCAGCATCGCTGACGTTGAACAGCGTCATCCCGGCGACCGACGCGTCGCGGCTCATTATTTGCCGTGGATCAATCTCGACCCGTCCCCGGTTGCCAACGATGACGACGCGTCCATGTTTGGCGAGCATGCCGAGGTCGCGGTCGAGGTTGACGTTGGCCAGCATCTCGACGACGAGATCGACGCCGCGACCGCCCGTGGCATTCATGATTCCGTCTGTGTAGCCATCGGCCCGATGGTTGAACACAACATCCGCGCCGTGCGCACGCGCCGCGGCCAGACCCGCCTCGGTGCTGCCGGTGCCGATGACCGTGAGACCGCGCGCGTGCGCGAGCTCGACAGCCGCGATGCCGACGCCGCCTGTCGCGCCGTGCACGAGGACCGTTTCACCGCCTTTCGCGTGCGCCCGCTGGAAGAGCGCGCGGTAGGCCGTGCAGTACGGCACGCCGAGCGCGGCGCCTTGCGCAAACGACACGCGTGCGGGCAGCCGATGAAGCTGCGAGGGCAGGCAACATGCCCGCTCGGCATACGTGCCGGCCCCGCCGACCGTGTTCCCGGGGCCGGAGATGTAAACGCGATCGCCAACCGTGAATCCCTGTACGCCCGAGCCGATCGACTCGACTTCGCCGGCGCCGTCGAACCCCGGCGTGTAGGGTAGCGGCGGTTTGCGCGCGTACGCGCCGCCGTGCAGGTAGACGTCGACCGGATTGACGCCCGCAGCGTGGACGCGGACGACAACCTGGCCTGCGCCCGCGCTCGGGTGGGGTACCGTCACGAGCTTCAGGACTTCGGGTCCGCCGAACTCGTGCACGACAATCGCGTTCATGGGATGCTCATTTCGAGTGTCAACAACCGCCGATGCTATCATGAGAAATTCGATGGCTCTCGTGCGACTCCACAAGACCGTCGGCGTCACAGTCGGTCCCGTCAATGACTCCAGGGGCGCCAGAGACGGCAAAGGCGTCAAGGGTGTCCAGGTCGGCGGCGGTGCGCCGATCGTCGTGCAGTCCATGACGATGACCGACACCGCAGACGCGCGAGCCACGGCCCAGCAGTGCATCGAGCTCGCCGAGGCGGGCTCGGAGATGGTCCGCGTCACCGTGAATCTGCCCGAAGCCGCCGCGGCGGTCCCCGAGATCAGGCAGCGGATGCTCGACGCTGGCTGCACGGCGCCGCTCATCGGCGATTTTCATTACAACGGGCACCTGCTGCTCACGAAGTTTCCGGAGTGTGCGCGCGCGCTGGACAAATACCGCATCAATCCCGGCAACGTCGGCACCGGCCGCCGCCGCGACGCGCAGTTCGCCACCATCTGCAAAGTCGCGATGGACAACGCGAAGCCCGTCCGAATCGGCGTGAACGGCGGCTCGCTGAACCAGGAGCTGGTCGTCGCGAAGATGCAGGAGAACACGGATCGCGATCTGGGCAAGACGTCCGAGGACATCATCAACGAGTGCATGGTGCTGTCCGCCGTCGAGTCGACTGCGCTTGCCATCGAGAGCGGCCTGCGCAAGGACCAGATCATCATCTCCTGCAAGACCTCTCGCCCCCGCGACCTCATCGCGATCTATCGGGCGCTCGCCAAACAGACGGATCAGCCGCTCCATCTCGGCCTCACCGAGGCAGGGATGGGCACCAAAGGCCTCGTGTGGTCCGCGTCGGCGATGGGCGTGCTGCTGAACGAGGGCATCGGCGACACGATCCGCGTCTCGTTGACGCCACGGCCTGGCGGCGATCGCCGAGAAGAGGTCTACGCGGCGTGCGAGCTGCTGCAGGCGCTCGGGCTGCGATCGTTCGCCCCGAGCGTGACGGCCTGCCCCGGCTGCGGCCGCACGACGAGCGCCACGTTCCAGGAGCTCGCCGAGGCGATTCAAGGCTACATCCGCGAGAAGATGCCCGTGTGGAAGACCAGTCATGAGGGCGTCGAGTCGATGACGCTCGCCGTCATGGGGTGCGTCGTCAACGGGCCCGGCGAGTCGAAGGCTGCGAACATCGGCATCAGCCTGCCCGGCACTGGCGAGGCGCCCAACTGTCCCATCTACATCGACGGCGAGCACGTGACGACGCTGCGCGGCACGTACGACGAGCTCGCAGCCGAGTTCCAGCGTCTGGTCGATGAGTACGTCGAGCGAACGTACGCCAGACGCTGATCGCTCGGACGCTCTGGACGAGCTCCTCCGGGACACCCTGCATCGCGTCTGGGGATTCTCCGATTTCCGGCCGCTGCAGCGCGAAGCCATGCACGCCGTCCTCTCAGCACGCGACAGCGTCGTCGTGATGCCGACCGGCGGGGGCAAGTCGTTGTGCTTTCAGGCGCCGGCGATTGTCAGCGGTCACTCGAACCCGGCGGACGGCCGGCAATCGGCCCTCGCGGGCGTCGCGCTGGTGGTCTCCCCCCTCATCTCCCTGATGAAGGATCAAGTGGACGGCCTGCGCGTCGACGGCGTCGAGGCGTCTTACTTGAATAGCACGCTGCAGCCGCACGAGCGCGATGCGGTGCTGGCCAGCGTGCGCGAAGGGCGCTGCCGCCTGCTGTATGTTTCGCCCGAGCGGCTCGTGGGCGACGGAAGCGCGCCGTTGCGCCGCCTGCTGCAGCAGGCGGGCGTGCGCTTCGTCGCGATCGACGAGGCGCACTGCATCAGCCAATGGGGACATGACTTCCGCCCCGAGTACCGCCAGCTGGGCCGGCTGCGCGACGACTTTCCCGGCGCCTCACTCCACGCGTTCACCGCCACCGCGACCGAGCGCGTCCGCCGCGACATCGTGGCGGAGCTCCGGCTCGAGGACCCCGCGGTCCTGGTCGGCGCCTTCGATCGTCCGAACCTCACGTACCGCGTGCTCCGGCGCGGCAACCTGCACCGCCAGCTGGGCGACATCCTCGCGCGTCACGACGGCGAGTCGGGCATCGTCTACTGTCCGTCCAGGCGCGAGGTGGAAGGCCTTGCGGCCTGGCTGCAGGAAACGGGATTGCGCGCCGTGCCGTATCACGCGGGCCTCGACGACGGGGTGCGCAGCCGCCACCAGGAAGCCTTCCTGGATGAACAGGTGGACATTGTCGTCGCCACGGTGGCGTTCGGGATGGGCATCGACCGCTCGAATGTCCGGTTCGTCGTGCACGCCGGCGCGCCGCGCTCGCTCGAGCACTATCAGCAGGAATCCGGCCGCGGCGGACGCGATGGGCTGCCGGCCGAATGCGTCCTCATCTACTCGGGCGGCGACTTCGCCCGCTGGCGCCAGATGCTCGAGGCCAACGGCGAATGGAACGACAGCGCCCGCTCGCTGCTGCGCGACATGGATCGCTACGCGGCGGGCACCCGATGCCGCCATCGCTCGCTCGTCGAGTACTTCGGCCAGACCTACGGGCGCTCGGAGTGCGGCGCCTGTGACTGGTGCTTGAAGGAGCTCGATCCGGTTGCCGATTCGGTCACGCTGGCCAGGAAGATCCTGTCCTGCGTCGCGCGGGTCAGGCAGACCTGGGGCACGAGCCACGTGGCCGACGTCCTCGTTGGACGGGCGACGGAGAAAGTCGTCGCGTCGGGGCACGACCAGTTGTCCACATTTGGCCTGCTGAAAGACGAGACGCAGTCGGCGATTCGCGGGTACATCGAGCAGCTCGTCGGCCTGGGCGTCCTGGCGCGCGAGGGGGATCCGTATCCGGTGCTGCGGCTCACCACGCCTGGCGCGGCGCTCCTGCGCGGCGAAGGCGAGTGCGTGCTGTACCGCGAGGTCGCGCCCCCCGCGTCGCGGCGCCGGAGCCGATCGGCGCTGCGTGAGAGCTTCGCGACGCCAGGGGGCTCCGATCTCTTCGACGTCTTGCGCGGGGTGCGTCTGAGGCTCGCGCGCGAGCGGGGCGTGCCGCCGTACGTCATCTTCCACGACACCACGCTGCGCGACATGGCGGAGCGGCGCCCGAAGACGTTCGACGATCTACACGACATCTACGGCATCGGCGCGAAGAAGGCGGCGGACTTCGGCGACGCGTTTCTCGACGCGATCCGGACGTTTGGGAAGCCTGATGGGGCCTAATGGACCGTGTAGGGCTCGTGCAGGGCGAACGGCGCGATCTCGACGTCGAAGTGATCGCCCTCCGTCGTCACCATCTGGTAAGTGCCGCGCATGACCCCCGTGGATGTTTTCAGCTGGCTCCGGGAGCTGTACTGGAACGCCTCGCCCGGCGCGAGCACGGGCTGCTCGCCGACGACGCCCGGTCCCTTCACCTCGTCGACGTGCCCATCCGCGTGCGTGATGATCCAGTGACGGCTGAGGAGCTGAACGGTCTCGTCGCCTTCATTGGTGATCCGGACGGTGTAGTGGAACATCCACTGGCTCTCGAACGGCCGGGACAGCTCCGGCGCGTAGCGGGATTCGACCTCCACGCGCACATTGTTCGTCACAGCTTCGGACGCGGACGCGTGGAGCTGTTGATCCTTGAATTCCGACATTCTCTCGTGGCTCGTAATCGCTGCTCGCTACGGCGAAAGGGCCGTTCCTTCATGATACCAACGTTTTCCGGGGTTGTCCCGGCGTGATGTGCAGCGCGGCCCACGCTATCCTTGAGGGATGCACACGATCCAACCCGCCCGTCTCAAGCCGGGCGTGTCGGCGCCGGATCTGGAGGTCGCGGGCCGATCGGCCGGTCCCGCGGCCGGCAAGGCACCCATTCGGGGAAGAGCGCTCATTTTCTGGGACCTCAAGGTGCCTGGCAAACGCAAGAAGCTCGACGCCATCGACACCGATCAGATTACCCCCGCCGCGGATTGCGTGTCCGAGAGCCTGGACACGCTCGACGAGCGATGGAAAGCCGGCGCGTTCCGCTACCTGATGCCGGATTTCCGCGCACGCGTGCACCGTGGCGAGACGTTCGTGGTCGCCGGCGATCGATTTGCCATCGGCTCGTCTCGCGAGATGAGCCCTGCCGGGCTCAAGGCGATCGCCGAGGAAGTCGGGCTCGAGATGGTCGTCGTCTGCGGGAACAGCATGGGCGACATCTTCCGGAGAAACGCGTTGAACCTCGGCCTGCACGTGATTCAGAGCCCCGAAGCCGTTGCTGACGCTCGTGACGGCGACGAGCTGATCTTCGATCCCCAGACGCGGAACTTGACCAATGCCACCCAGGGGAAGACCTACGAACCGGTTCCCCTCACCCCGAAGGAGGACGAGATCCGCCGCACGGGCGGGATCTACTCCGCGGGCCGCCGCGAGTTCGCGGCGTCGGTGAAGACCGCTCCCCGGATCGAGTGGCCCGATCCCGAAACCGCGCGCCGGCTGACGACGACCGAACAGATCGTCTGGGCTCATCGCGTCGACAGGACTGCCGCCGACGCGGTCAAGCCCGGCGCGACCCTTCGCGTGTATGCCGATCTGCTCCCAGCGTCGGACGGCACCGCGCCGTTTGCCATCCACACCTTCAATAAGATCACGGGCGGCAACACCGTGTTTCCGCGGCAGGCCGCGATCGCCAACGATCATTTCGTCTTCACCGGCAAGGCCGACGACGACAAACAGACGGGAATTGGCCGGGATTTCGCGCGGCAGCAGGGCATTGAACGGCCGTACTACGCGACGCCTGGCGACGGCATCTTCCATTTCTACTTCCCGGAGCAGGGGCTCGTGATGCCCGGACAGTTCATTCCGGGTGCTGACTCGCACAGCCGCGCCTACGGCGCCTACGGTGCGGTCGGAATGGGCGTGGGCTCGACGACGCTGGGGTTCGGCTGGTCGACTGGCTACATCTACTTCACGCTTCCGCAGGCGCGGCGCGTCGTCTTCACGGGCAGGCTGCAGCCCTGGGTCAGCGGTAAGGACATCGTGCTCGAGCTGCTGCGCCGCTGGGGCGCGAGGCAGGCACAGGGGATGTCTGTGGAACTGGTCGACCGCGACCAGCAGCTGCCGATCGCGTACCGCAACACGATCGCGAACATGATGGCGGAGGCCGAGGCGCTGAACGGCATCTTTGCTCCAGATGCCGTGACCACTGCCTGGTATCGGGAAAAAAGGCCTGGGGCAACGGGCCCCCGCGGCAATGAGAGCGGCGAGTTCCCGTACCCGCTGATTGGGCCCGGCGTGGACGCCGTCTACGAGATCGACGAGACCCTGAGTCTTTCCGACGTGGTGCCGATGATTGCCAAGCCTTTCAGCCCGGGAAACGCCTTTCCCGCCGAAGAAGTGGCGCGCGAGCGGATTACGTTCGACAAGGCGATGATCGGCTCGTGCACGAATGGCAGCTACGACGACCTGTTGGTGGCCGCGCTTGTCATCCGCGCAGCGAAGACACAGGGTGCCAAGAGGGCCGCGAAGGAGTTCGTCATCTTTCCGGGATCCGGCGGCGTCGGGCGCCAGATCGAGAGGCCGGACGCCCGCCTCGACGGCCAATCTATTGCTGACGTCTTCCGATCCGTCGGAGGGGAGATTCGCCAGTCATGGTGCGGGCCGTGTTTCGGCCAGGGGCCGGACGCGCTGCACGCCGGGCAGCGGGCGATTACATCATTCAACCGCAATTGGCAGAACCGCATGGGCCTCGGCGGAGAGGGCTACCTCGCCAGCCCCGCAGTCGTCGCGGCGTCCGCTCTTGTCGGGTACATGGCGCCGCCCGATGAGCTCGGGCTGAAATGGGACGCCGAGCGGTTCGGGGTTTAGGCGCAACCCATGGCGACAGACTCTCAGCGTGCCATCGCGGCGAGCATCGGTGTCGGCGTCGCGCGGCGGCACATTTTCCTCTGCTGTGACCAGACGAACCCCAAGTGCTGCGACAAGGACCGCGGGCTTGTGGCGTGGGACTTTCTCAAACGCCGGCTCAAGGAGTTGGGGCTTTCTGAGCTGGGTGGCGTCCTTCGTACGAAGGCCAACTGCCTCCGGATCTGCGAAGGCGGGCCGATCGCGGTCGTCTACCCGGAGGGCGCGTGGTATGCGGGATGCGATCCCCCGGTTCTGGAGCGCATCATCCAGGATCACCTGATCGGCGGACGTGTGGTCGCCGACGTCCTGATCACGGAAACGCCGTTCGACCTCGCCCCCAGTCCTCCATCGGACAACGATCAGCCTGACCCGGCCGTCTAAGCCCAGCGCATGGACACGCTCCTCCAGGATGCCCGCTTCGGCTGGCGCCTGTTGCGGCGGACGCCGGGCTTTACAATAGCGGCCGTCCTCGCGCTCGCGCTCGGCGTCGGCGCGACCACGGCCATCTTCTCCGTGCTGGACCGTGTGGTCCTGCGGCCCCTGCCGTACTCCGACCCCGATCGACTGACGATGGTCTGGGAAACGAACGACGCGAAGGGGCTGACCCACGAGCGCCTGTCCCCGGTGAACTTTGGCGACTATCGCGGCCTCACGCACGTGTTCGAAGACGCGGCGGCCTGGTGGTATCCACAGCTCAGTCTGACGGAGCCGGGCCACGACCCGCTCCGCGTGGCTGCAGTGGAGGCAAGCGCCAACTTCTTTCACGTGATCGGTGTCCAGCCGATCCTCGGTGCCGGATTTCCACCCGAGCCACTGTATTCGCGCGAGACAATCGCGGTCATCAGCCATCGCCTCTGGCGCGACCGCTTCAACGGCGATCCTGCCGTGATCGGCAAGGCGGTCGCGCTGAACGGGCCCGCTTACACGATCGTTGGCGTGATGCCGGATGGCTTCACCTATCCCGGTGAGACCGACGTCTGGCAGCGGCTCACGTGGGACATGGCGCAGCACAGCCGCGGCGCGCATTTCATGGAGTCCCTCTGCCGCCTGAAGCCGGGCGTCTCCATCGACCAGGCGAACAGCGAGCTGCGTGCGCTTACGACGAGGCTGGACGCCGAAAACAAGGCGACCAACGCCGATTGGCGGGCGCGCGCGATCCCGCTGGCCCGTGAGGTCGTCGGCTTCTTTCGACCCGCCCTTTTCGCGCTGTTCGGCGCGGCCGCCTTTCTTCTCGTCATCACCTGCACGAACGTCGCAAGTCTCCTGCTTGCGCGCGCGACCGTCCGCGAGCGCGAAGTGGCGGTACGGGCCGCCATCGGCGCGAGTCGCGCCCGCCTCGTCCGGCAGTTCCTGACCGAGAGCCTGATCCTGGCGGCGCTCGGCACTATGCTGGGCCTCCTGGTCGCCGCCGCGTCGGTCAGGCTCCTCGTGCGGTTGACGCCGGTTCAGATGCCGGGACTCGGGACGTCCGGCCTGGGGCTCGACCCGCGCGTGCTCCTGTTTGCCTGCGGGCTGGCGGCCCTCACCGCGGTCGCGTTCGGCGTCGTGCCCGCGCTCTTCATGGCGCGCGGCGACGTCCAGCGCCCGCTGAAGGACGCGGCGCGCGGCGCAGACGACGGCGGCATGCGGCGGCGCGCGCGCGGCGCACTCGTCGTCGCGGAGGTCGGGCTTGCCGTCATGCTGCTCGTCGGCGCCGGCCTGCTCGGACGCAGCTTTCAGCGCCTGGTGTCCGAGGATCCGACGTTCCGGTCCGCGCGCACGGTCAGCGCGAGCGTCGAGCTGCCGTACTCGTATACGGATTGGAAGAAGATTCCAGATTTGTTCGATCAGCTGTTGACGTCGCTTCGCTCTCAGCCGTCAGTGGTCATGGCGAGCGCCACGAATTTCCTGCCGTTCGACGCGGCCTGGCGAGGTCCGGTCGCCGTGACGGAGCACCCGCGGGCCAGCACGGACGAAGCGCAAGCGCAGCATCAGACAGTGGACGAAGACTACTTCCGCATGATCGGCGTGCCGCTCGTCAAGGGCCGGCTCTTCGATGTGCGGGACACGGCAGACGCCCCGGGCGTCGTCCTCATCAACGACGCGTTCGCGCGTCGTGAGTGGCCGGACGGCGATCCGCTCGGCAAGACCATCGTTCCACGCGTCCGCGTGATCGGCCCGATGGGCCGGCTGATGTTGCCGCCCGGCGCCGCGTTCCAGATTGTCGGCGTCGTCGGCAACCTGAAGAACGCATCGCTGGTTCGAGCCGCGGAGCCGGCCGTGTATTTCACGTTCCGCCAGTTTCCGTTCCGTGGCATGAACGTGCTCGTTCAGGGTCCAGGTTCGCAGGCCTCGCTCGTCGGTGAGATCCGCGCGGCCGTCCACCGCCTCGATCCGAATCTCCCGATTGCCAGCGCGCGGACGCTCGACAGCCTCGTGACCGACGCGACCGATCGACCGCGCGCGTTGATGCTGCTGATGGGCGTTTTCGCCGCGCTCGCGCTCGTACTGGCGGCGCTCGGCATCTACAGCGTGATGTCGTTCGGAGTCAATCAGCGGCAGCAGGAGCTGAGCGTGCGCATGGCGCTCGGCGCGCAGCCGCGCGATCTCGTCTGGCTCGTCGTCCGGCAGGGCATGTACCTGACCGGCCTCGGCGGCGCGGCCGGCGCGCTCGGCGCGCTCGCGCTGGGCCGCACACTGTCGAGTCTCCTCTACGGTGTCACGGCGGGCGATGCCACGGCGTTTGCCGCCGCCCTCGCGCTCGCGCTGACGACGGCGTTTGTGGCCTGCTGGCTGCCGGCTCGCCGTGCCGCTGCGCTCAACCCGCTCGACGGCCTGAGATCGTGACGCGGCCCGAGTTTAGAACACATCGAGATCCTTCGCTGAGACCACAGTACCGCCGAACGCGGACCGCACTTCCGTGAGGAGCTCGTCTTCTGTGGAGCTCCAGATCAGCTGATGGTAGAGCACGAGCACGCCCGGCGCCGCGCGTGACGCGATCGCACCAAGCTGTCGCGCCGACGTGTGATAGCGAGAGTGATATGCCTGCCACTCTGCGGGCCGCCTGGCGAGCCCAGCCTCGGAGTACACCTCGTGCACCAGGACGTCGCAGCGCCGGCACTGATCTTCAATTCTCGAATCAGGTCCGGTATCGCCCGACACGACGACAGTACGGTCCGGTGTCTGAAACCGGTACCCGAACGCCTGCTCCCAGGCGCCGTGCTTCACCGGAAATGCGGTGATCGCGACGAGCGGATCCTTGTAGATAACGCTCCCAGGGCTCCCAGAGCCCCCAAGGCTCCCAGCGCCCATGGCACTCACGTCGATTTCATGTACCGAGACGACACGGGGATCGTACTTGTGGGCAGGCTCCCCGCCGGTGCGGCGGACGCGGAGATCTTCTGCGTACGCCGCGACGAGGTGCTCCACCATGCTCCGCGCCCCCTTCGGCCCGTACACTTCGAGCGGTCCGTCGCGTTCGAGCACCCATGGGCTGAGGATGAGATCCGCCAGCCCGAGCGTATGGTCCGAGTGAAGGTGGGTGATGAACACGCGCTTCAGCTTGGTCACGTTGAGCGCGGGAACGCCGGCGCGTTCCGCCGCCGCGGCGCGCCGCACGACCCCGACACCCGCGTCCACCAGGTAGCTGGCGTCATCCACGACGACGGCAACGGCAGGCCCGTAACGATCGGGGTCGGCGTTCGGCGTGCCCGTGCCGAGAACAACCACGCGTGTGCGAGAGGGCGCCACGGGAAGTGAAGGCAGAAGCGCGAGGGCGACAGCGACGGCCAGGAATTTCATCGGCCCAGCATCGCATAGGAGAAGACCAGGCGCATGCCAATAGAACACCTACATATAATTTGGTGACACCGTGATTGAAAAGACAATCGCCACCGGGACCCACGGCCGGTATCTGGTCGCGCCCGCGTCCGCCACACCAGCGCCCTTGCTGGTTGGCTTTCACGGATACGGCGAAAGCGCTGACGTCCAGCTCGAACGCCTGCGCTCGATTCCCGGCGCCGACCGTTGGAGCGCGGTGTCCGTCCAAGGCCTGAATCGTTTCTACCAACGCCGTGGCAACGAGGTGATTGCCGGCTGGATGACGCGGCAGGATCGCGAGCTCGCCATTGCCGACAACCTGGCGTATGTCGCCGCGATCGTGGATGGCGAGTGGGAGGCGCGGGCCGGCTCCCGAGGCGTCATGTTCGCTGGATTCTCACAGGGCGTCGCGATGGCGTTTCGGGCTGCCGCCGCATCGGCGCACACGGTCATCGGTGTCATCGCCGCGGGCGGCGACATTCCGCCGGAGCTCGATCGTGCGGCGCTTGCGCGCCTCGGCCATGTTCTCCTCTGCCGGGGCGCCCGCGACGAGTGGTACACCTCGGCGACGTTCGCGCACGACCAGGCGCGTCTCCGCGAGGCAGGCGTCGGCCTGACGGCGCTCGAGTTCGACGGCGAACACGAGTGGTCCGACGGTGTCATCCACGCCGCCGCCAGGTTTCTGAACGAGCGCGTCGGATGATCGCCATCCGTCCGGCAGTCGCGTCGGATGCCGCCAGGCTGGCCGCGCTCCGCTGGGACTTTCGCGCCGGCCGCGCGCCGGCCATCGAGACTCGCGAGGCGTTCGTCGCGCGCTGCGCAGACTGGATGCGAGGCGCGCTCGACACGTCGACGTGGCGCTCGTGGGTTGCGGCCGAGCCCGCCGGCCCGGAGATCGTCGGCCACGTCTGGCTGCATGTTCTCGCGAAGATCCCGAATCCGGTCGGCGAGCCCGACCGTCACGCGTATCTGTCGAACCTGTTCGTGTTGCCGTCGGCGAGGGGCGGGATCGGCAGCCGGCTGCTGGAAGCGGCGCTCGCGTGGAGCGCCGAGCAGCAGATCGACCGCATCGTGCTCTGGCCCAGCCCGCGCAGCGTGCGGCTGTACGAGCGCCATGGCTTCGCCCGCGTGGGCGACGTGATGGAGCTCAGGTGCGCCGATCGCGCGTCGTTGCCTCCCGGGCCTCCCGGGCCTCCCGGGCTTGCAGGGCCTCCATCCACGACACGATGATCCGCTGGACCTCGGCATAGACAGCGAGCTGGGCGTCGGCATCCCTTCTGGTCACCTTGAAGGAGTGATCGCCGCCGTCCACGATGTGGACGATCGGAGTCGGCCTGATGTTGAGGAGAACGGGCTCCAGCTCTCCAGGCGTGCCGAATGCGTCGCGCGTTCCCTGGATGAAGAGCATGGGACGGCGGACTGACGGCAGATGCTTGTCGCGCCGCTCGGTGGGCCTGCCGGGCGGATGCAGCGGGTAACCCAGTAGCACGAGGCCATCGATCTCCAGCGCCGGATCCGCCGCCGCGACCTGCGTCGCAATGCGCCCCCCCATCGACTTTCCGCCAATGAACAGGGCACCAGGCGCCGGGGCGACATCGGCGCGGACCGCGTCGATTACGGCGTGAAAGCACGATTCGAGAACCGGCGCGCGATCAGGAATGCGCCGGCCCCGTTCGATATACGGGAAGTTGAACGTCACAACGGTGACGTCGAGCGCCGACAGGGCGCGCGCGAAGGCCACCATGAAGGCACTCTGCTGGCCTGCCCCTGCGCCGTGTCCGAGGACGAGCGTCCGGTCCCGATGGGAATTGGCCGGGTAGACGAGCGCCGTCGTGGCGCCCGTCTCCAGCGTAACCGCCAGCCTATTCGGATTTTTCAAGTGCCGCCTGAACTTCCGCGTCGGTCTTGAGATCGTTGGTCACCGACAACGCGCCGAACTGTGTCGCGAGCGACCGCGCGAGCATGCGATCGACGTTGCTCTGCACGACGCCCGTCAGCGTCACCCTGCCGTGCTCCACGACGATGTGGATCGGCGGGTTGGGCATGATCGCGTAGTTCCAGAAGTTCGAGTTGCTGTAGATCGATCGGGCGATCCGGTACCGCAACTGGTCGTCGAAGGTCGAGACGGGCAGCACGCTGATTTGATCCTGAACAGTGAGCACGCCGTCCACCTTGGCGACACGTTTGGTAATCTCGTCGCGCTTGTAGGGCATCGTTACCTTGCCCGTGAGCGTGACGACGCCCTCTTTGACGCTGGCGTTGACGTCATCGAAGATCGTGAACTGCGTGTACCGGTCGACGCTCTTCGCAACGTCCTTCAGCACCTGCAGGTCTTTTCTGGGCCCATCGTCGAGCGGGTGGGCGCCCGCGCTGGCGCTCAGCAGCACGACGGCTGCCGGCACCGAGATCCATTTGAACATGTTGCACCTCCGCGACTCTCTCTCGCTGGCTGCTGGCTAAAATGGCAAAGGCAATGCCAGCGGATCTTGCCGAGAAATGGCGCGCATCCGCAAAGGCTTGTCCTGTTTAGTGGCCAGCAAACGCGAGCCCGAGGCCGTACGTGATAGCGGCTTCCAGGATGCCGACGACGGTCATCTCCAGCCCGCTGGCCCACCATGGTCGCATCGTGACGAGGGTTTTCGAGGCGCCGACAAGAAAGTGCGCCAGCGTGCTGATGATGAAGGACGCCACGACCGCCGGCATCCCGACGGTGAAGAAGAAGGGGATGATCGGAATGAACCCGCCGATGGCCGTCGAGACGCTCGCTGAAACGGTGGATCGCCAGGGGTTGGGGAAATTCTCTTCAGAGAGGCCAAGCTCTTCGTGCACCAGCGTTCGGAGGAACTGCTTCGGTTCCCGTTGCAGGCGCTCGGCCATGTCTCGCGCTTCGGCGGCCGAAAACCCCTTCAGCTGGTAGAAGAGCTCGAGCTCGAGCATCTCTTCGTGCGGGTCTTCCTCGATCTCGGTCTGCTCGCGCGACACTTCCGACTCGTAGACCTCGCGCTGCGACTTCGACGAGAGGTAGGCGCCCGCGCCCATCGACAGGGCGCTCGCGAGCGTGCCGGCCAGCCCGGCGGCGAGCACGACTTCGCTGCCCCCCGTGTAGCCGGCCATGCCGGACACGATGCCGAAAACGGCCCCGAGGCCGTCGTTGACGCCATAGATGGCGTCACCGATCCAGCTGCTGCTCCGCACGTGCCAACGCTCCCGCCCGAGGATGGTGTCCAGCGTCGACCGCGGGGTCGGTATCTTCCCGCCGGCGAGGGTTCGCAGGACGATCGCGTGATCGCGCTCTTCGAGCATCGCCTCCTCGGCAATCTGCCGGTCCGCGGGATCGGTCAGCCGCGCGAGGAGCTGGTCGTATTCCGTCTCGGCTTTGTTCTCTTCCTGCTCCAGCCTGTGCAGCACGACGTTGGGGTCGGAGATGCGCTGGAACCAGGACAGGCCGTGTTCGACGTCCTGCCGGTTGGGCGCGCGGCCGGTCGCTGCCGCGATGCGCTCCGACCATCGCGCGGCGTGGCGATCCTCCTGATCGGCGAGCCGGGCGAGGATGTCCTTGCGGTTGGGGTCGCGCTCGCGATTGGCGAGGTGGCGGTACGTGGCAGCGGCCTCGACTTCTCGCTGCCACATCTTCTGAACCGTGGTGAGGTTTTTCGGATCCATGAGATGCCGGCCTCGCCAGAGGCCGGCATGCGACATTCTAGCTTGCTACGTATCCACGCCGTGCGCGTACGCGGTAGCTCTTGTTCCGTACTTCGACGCGGATCGTGTGCCAGCGCCCGTCTTTCCTCCCGAGCGACGGGTACCCGAGGTAATACTGCTTGCTCAACTCGTCGGCGATGCCGGTCGTGGCCGGATCGAGATCGCGGGCATCCCGCACGACTTCCGTGCGGCCGCCGCTGTCGTCGGTCAGATCGCGGAGCGCGGTCACGTCAACCGGGTCGCTGCAGCGGTAGAAGTCGTTGCGGCCCGACGGCTGCTGTGGCGGCGGAAACTGGGGCGGGCGGCCGCGCCCCCCGGGCATGGGAAACGGAAACGGCGTCGGGAACGGACCGCGCTGCTGCATGAGCGGCCGCGGCCGCCGGTACGACGCGCCACCGCTGCAGTCGATACCAACCGCGTATACAAGTGCCTCGCTCTCATGGATGATCCTGCGGACGTCCGATGCCGGCGTGTCGCTGCTCATGTCGTTGCCATCCGAGATGATGACCAGGGCCTTCTTGCGATTGCGGGCTTGCCGCATGAGCGGCAGCGAGTCCCGAATCGCATCGAACATGGCCGTCCCGCCCCGCGGGGAGACGCCGGCGAGCGCGCGGCTGATCCTGGCGCGGTCGGGCGTCCACTCCTGCAGCAGCGCCGGTCTGCTGCTGAACTGCATGAGGAAGAACTCGTCGTCGGGCGACGAGAGATCCACGAGGAAGCGGTCGAGCGCGCTTCGCGCGGCAGAGAACTTCTCGCCCTGCATGCTCTGGCTCGTGTCGAGCAGGATTCCGAGACTGACGGGGACGCGATCAGCGCTGAAATGCGTCACCGCCTGCGGCTCGTTGTCCTCGAAGATCTGGAAGTCATCCTGCCCGAGACCCGAAACAAACCGGCCGCTGCCGTCGGTGACGGTCGCCGTGACATTGACGAGCTCGACACCGCTCTTGAATCGAAACCCCGGGGCTTCCTGCCCTTGCCGCGCGCCTGGCGATCCCTGCGGCGGTGGCGTGGAGGGAGCTTGCCCCGCGCACGGTGTCACCGCCGAAACCAACGCCGCCGCCAGAGCGAGCGCACCGGCGCGAGCGGTGTGATGCATGTCAGGGTCTTCCTCGTTTGTCCACGTGCGACACGACGCGATCGTCGGACCGGAAGCTCACGCGATAGCGTCCGATGTGCTCGGCTCCAGGAACGGCGACGACGAACGTCGACTCTCCCCCGGGAATCAATGCGGGCGAGTCGACCGGCGCGCGAGCGCTGTTCAGAAACCCGCCCTCCCGGCTGAACGTGAAGACGACGGCCGTCAGGCGGTCCATCTCGGCGCCGCCCAGCGGGTTCCGCACGACGCCGCGCACGGTCAGTGTATCGCCGTCGCGCTCGTGCCCCAATGCGACCAGCTCGAGCGGCAGAGTCGCGTTCGCGGCCGCCACCCTGGGCGCCACCCGCGCCGATGCGGCGGGACCATCGTTGCTGAAGACGATGGCCGCGGCCGCGGCACTCGCCACCACGAATCCGCCAATCGCGAGCGCGAGCCCGAGACGCGATCCCGCCGCCGACGGCGACGCGGCGCCGGACAGCCCACGCGCCTCGCCATGGATCTCTCGAGCCAGCGCCGCGACCCGGGCGCTCGACCGCTGGTGCTCCGCCTGCACCGCTCGCCATGCGACAACGGTCATGACCAGCGCCACCAGCGTCGAACCAATGGCGATCAGAAGCAGCATGGCCTCACCGCAGGCTGAATTCCACGGCGACTTCGACGATCACGTCCACTGGCGCGCCGTGGCGCTCCGCGGGCGAGAAGCGCCACTGCCGTACGGCCTGAATCGCCCGGTCGTCCAGTCCGCCGCCGAGGCCCTCGAGAACCCGGACGTCCCCGACCGCTCCGTCTTTGCGAACAACGATTTCGAGGACGACCGCGCCGGCGATGCCTCGCTGCCGCGCGTCCTCGGTGTAGTCAGCTTTGACTTCGCGCAGCAGCCGCGGCGGCTCGATGCCGCTGCCCGCACGATACGGTCCGCCGCCGGTGCCGCCGCCCGATCCCGGACCGACGCCGCTGCCGTCGCCGGATCCCAGCCCGCTGCCGCGTGCATCCGCCGGTGCCGCGACGATGGGCGCGACGACGAGCGGGAGTTGTTCCGCCCGGAGCACCGGCGTGGGCACCGGTACCGGCGTGCGCGCGGGCTCCAGATGCCCACTCCCACCGCCCCCGCCGCCCGGTCCTTGGGTTGCGATGAACACAAGTCTCGTTGGATCGACGGCGTGTCCGGCGGGAAGCGCCGCCGCGCGCGGTGGAGGACTGACGCTCGCGAGGAGGACCACGATCGAGGCCAGAGCGACATGGACGACGCTGGACATCGCCAGCGACGCCAGCGGACGGCGACCGGAGTCGCGGCCGGCGATCACGTCGAACATCGTTCCCGGCGGAGCTGCCCTCTGTTGAGCTAGAAGTTTTCCAACTCGGACCGCCTCGTCGTGGGGAATATAGCTCCCGCTTCCGCCGAGGGCGGCGCGGACCAGCGGCTCAGGCACGCCCGCCGCGAGCGCGACTTCACGCGGGGAGTACATTTCCATTGGCGGTCTACCACGTAAGGCAAAACCCTTGCCTGCAGTTTTCGGCGGTTTCCCAATGAAACTTCGCCGGTTAGACGTTTTTCAGGACGATGCGGGTGTTCCTTCGGGGTTACACTCGCCGGATGTCTTTCGCAGGCAAGGTCGTGATCGTGACTGGCGCAACGAGCGGGATCGGCCGCGCCACCGCCATGGCGTTCGGCAGGGACGGAGCGGCGGTTGTTCTGGTCGGACGGCAGGACGCCGCGTTGGCGAGCGTGGCGGAGGCGGTGCGGGCTGCCGGGGGAGCGCCGGCAACCTGTCAAGCCGACGTGACAGCCGCCGAGGCGCCGGACCGTATCGTGAAGACCGCCGTGGAGACGTTCGGCGCGCTGGACGTCCTGGTCAACGCGGCAGGAGTCATCGCCGGCGGCACGCTGGATGCGACGACCGACGAGATCTGGGACACGATGATGGCGGTCAACGCGCGCGCGCCGTTCCGGTTGATGCGTGCGGCAGCGCCCCACCTGACCGCACGCAAAGGCACGGTCGTGAACGTGTCCAGCGTGAACGGGCTCCGATCGTTTCCGGGCGTGCTCGCGTACTGCGTCAGCAAGTCCGCCGTCGATCAGTTGACGCGCTGCGCAGCCATCGAGATGGCGCCGCTCGGCGTTCGCGTCAACGCCGTCAACCCGGGCGTGACCGTCACCAACCTGCACCGCCGGTCGGGCATGGACGAAGGCCAGTATGCGGCGTTTCTCGAGCGGTCGAAAACCACGCACCCGCTCGGGCGTCCGGGCCAGCCCGACGATATCGCGGCGCTCATCCTGTTCCTCGCGTCGGATCGGGCCGGATGGATGACCGGCGAGACAATTCCAATCGATGGCGGGCGCCATCTCACGTGCGCCCGCTAAGTTCGAGGCTTGATCCCCTCCACGAACACAAGCCCTTCACGCTCGGCCAGCGTGCGCACGCCTCGAAAGCCGGCGGTTTCGAGATCTTCGCGCGCTTCCCCGGATGCGGCGCGCGAGGGTGCGTCCGGTCCCCGGGCCAACCGCGCCGCCAGGCCCTGACGCGGCGCGGCCCCGATGATCATCGCGCGGCCGCCGGGCCGGACGCTGCGAGCGGCCTCGCGGAGTGCCGCGCCGCGATCCTCCGGGCTCATCGCGCTGTACGCACCGGCCACGTCGTCGACGATCGTCAGGTCGAAGCTGCCGTTGTCCACGGGCAGTTGGGTAATCGGCGCGATTTCCACTTCGACCAGAACGCCGGCGTCAGCGGAGCCCTTCTGCACCCGCGCGGCGGCGGCTGAATCCGGCACGATCGCGAGCGCCCGGCCCGACAGACCGACCTTTGCGGCGATGGCCGCGAGCCGGCCACCGTGTGCGCAGCCAATTTGGAGCACGCGATCGCCGAGCTTGACGCCGGTCATGCCCACCACGAGCGGGAACGGCGGTTCGCGTTTGGCGAAGCGGTTGAAAAACATCGGATTCAGCGCGGCGCGTCCGCTGTCAGCTTACCGCACGCGCCGCGCGTCTGACAGCTGACAGGTGGCCGCGGAGGGCGATATAGTTTGTGATTCATGCCTACCCCCGTTGACATCGCTCCTGCCCGCGGCAGGCTCGGCGTGCTGCTGGTCGGACTCGGGGCCGTCAGCACGACGACCATCGCCGGCGTCATCGCCATTCGCAAAGGATTGTCCAAGCCCATCGGATCGTTGACCCAGATGGGCACCGTTCGTCTCGGCAAGCGGACGGAGGGCCGCTCGCCGAAGATCAGCGATGTGGTGCCGTTGGCGGCGCTCGACGACCTCGTCTTCGGCGGGTGGGACATCTTCGAAGAAGACTGCTATGCCGCCGCGCGGACGGCGGGCGTGCTCGAGCCGTCGCTGCTCGAGAAGGTGCGGCCCGATCTCGAGAAGATCAAGCCGTGGCCCGCGGTGTTCGACCAGCGCTACGTCAAGCGGCTCGACGGCCCCAATGTCAAGAAGGGCAGGAACAAACGGGATCTGGCCGAGCAGCTGATAGATGACATCCAGCGCTTCAAGGCCGAGAACCACCTCGATCGCCTGGTCATGGTCTGGTGCGGCAGCACCGAGGTCTTCATGACCGAGAACGAGGCGCACGCCACGGTGGGGAATTTCGAGCGCGCCCTCGAGGAAAACGATCCCGCGATCCCTTCGAGCATGGTCTACGCGTACGCGGCGATTCGGATGGGTATCCCGTATGCGAATGCGGCGCCGAACCTGTCGGCTGACGTGCCGGCGCTCGTGGAGCTCGCCGGCCACAGCAAGTCGCCGCTGGCGGGGAAGGACCTGAAGACCGGTCAGACGCTCATCAAGACGATTATCGCGCCCGGACTGAAAGCTCGCTTGCTGGGCGTCGAGGGCTGGTACTCCACCAACATCCTCGGCAACCGCGACGGGGAGGTCCTGGACGATCCGGAGTCATTCAAGACCAAGGAAGAGAGCAAGAAATCGGTCCTCGACTACATCCTGCAGCCGCAGCTGTATCCCGACCTGTACAAGGATCTGTGCCACGTCGTGCGCATCAACTACTACCCGCCGCGCGGCGACAACAAGGAAGGCTGGGACAACATCGACCTGGTCGGGTGGCTCGGTTATCCGATGCAGCTGAAGATCAACTTCCTGTGCCGTGATAGCATCCTGGCGGCGCCCATCGTCCTCGACGTTGCCCTGTTCCTGGATCTCGCGAAGCGGGCCGGGATGCATGGCATCCAGGAATGGCTGTCGTTCTACTTCAAGAGCCCCGTGCACGCGCCGGGCCTGTATCCGGAGCACGATCTCTTCATCCAGCTGATGAAGTTGAAGAACACGTTGCGGTATCTGAAGGGCGAAGAGCTGATTACGCACCTGGGACGCGAATACTATGACTAGACGGGCCACCGGCGCGCTGTCCCTGTAGGCAATATGAACAGGGCCAGTTACGGTCAGCCGGCGTTCATCGGCGGCCTGGTCATGGGCGTGTTGTCCGCGCTGCCGTTCATTTCGGCCGGCAACCTCTGCTGCTGCCTGTGGGTCATCGTCGGCGGGATGGTTGCAGCTTACATGCTGCAGCAGAACCAGTCTGCGCCCATCACGGCCGGCGACGGCGCGCTCGTGGGCCTGCTCGCGGGGCTCATCGGCGCTGTCGTCCAGGTCGTTGTCTCGATTCCGATGACCCTGCTCGTCGGCCCGATGGAGCGCGAGATGATGCGGCGGGTCATGGACATGGCCGGTAACATGCCGCCCGAGATGCGCGACATGATGGATCGCTACGGCTACGGCACCGGTGGGCCATTGGCGGCCTGGATGGTGCTCGGCCGTCTCGTCGTTTTTGTGTTCATGCTGTTCATTGGCTCGATCTTCTCGACGATCGGCGGGCTCGTTGGCGCGGCGATCTTCAAGAGAGGGTTGCCTCCGGGCACGATCGACGTAACGCCAGGAACGCCAACGACTTAGATCGATTCCAGCCCCTTGCGCGCCGCTGCGCGCGCCTTCCCGGTTCTACAGATGTGCTCGCGCCGATCCGAAATCTGACACGTGCGATGGGTGTGTTCCTGCTGGCGACTTGGGGCTTCCTGTATGGGGCTTGTCTTGGTGGCGCCGGCGCTCCTGGCACAGGTCGCGCAACGGCCCTCGCCGCTTCCGATGTTGCCGCTCACCCAGCTCGACGAGCGGGTGTCATCAGCTGACCTCGACAACCGAACGGTGCTCCTGACGCTCACGCAGCCCCTCGCGGTGAGGGACGTCCTGCTGCTCCTCGTCCGCGGCACGAGCCTCAGCGTGGTCGTCGATCCGGGGATCGAAGGGACGTTCATCGGCGACCTGAAGAACGTGACCGTTCGGCAGGCGCTGGCGCTCATGCTCGGGCCGCTCGGCTTCGACTATTCGGTCGACGGTGGGATGATTCGCGTCTTTCGGCGTGAGCCCGAGACGCGCATCTTCGACGTGAACTATGTCGCCGTGGAGCGCGTCGGCACGGCGACGGTCGCCGCTCTGGACGGCGCGAGTGGCGCATCTGTCACGACCACGACGAAGTCGGATGCGTTTGCCGATCTCGCTGCCGGCGTGCGAACGCTCCTGTCCGAGCGTGCCGTGTTCAACGTCGATCGCAAGGCCGGACTGCTGCAGGTCACCGACTCTCCGGAACGGCTCGACCGCGTGGACGCGTACCTCGACGCCGTTCAGGACCGGGTCCATCGACAAGCGCAGATTGACGCGCGCGTGGTGGAGATCGAGCTGACAGACGACAAGGCACCGGGCGTCGACTGGGCAGTCGTGTCCGCGCGGATGGCGTCGGCGACCGACGCCCCCTCGCGGTCGCTTCGGTCCCAGCCGCGGTCGTCGCTGACGGGCCTGCGGACGACGGACGTCGCGACGCTGCTCGGACTGCTCGCGGAGCAGGGCAGCGTGACGACCGTCGCGACGCCGCGGGTGCTGACCTTGAACAACGAGCCGGCCCTCGTGCGGACAGATGCGGTCACCTTCAGCGTGACCGCGCAGATCGCCGGCGACGCCCTGTTGACGCTCGCTCTCAGTCCGGTCGTCCGGACGCCCGCGGTCGCCGAATCGGACCTGATCGCGCGCGTCGCGGATGGCGAGACGCTGGTTATCTCGGGCTTCACGCGCGACCGCGAGACCCGCGAGCGGAAGGCCGGCGGCGTATCGGGTGGATGGTTCGGGCGGACCACCGTGGTGACGCGCAAGCGCGTCGAGATCATTGTTCTGCTGACGCCGAAGATCGTCTCCGGCGCGATGGCGCAATAGCGATGTACGAGAGCTATTACGGCTTCGTCGAGAAACCGTTCAGCCTGACCCCCGATCCGAAGTATCTCTATCGCAGCCAATCCCACGGCGACGCCTTCGATCTGCTGCAGTACGCCATCCGCCGCCGGGAAGGGTTCGTCGTCGTGACGGGCGACATCGGGACGGGCAAGACGACCCTCTGCCGGGCGGTGCTCGAGCAGGTCGATCGCGCGACATTCACGGCGCTCGTGTTGAATCCCTTCCTGTCGGAAGAGGACCTGCTGAAACGGATCCTTCAGGATTTCGGCGTCGTGTCGCGTGAGGACGCCAAGATGGGCCGCCTGGGAGGCGTGACGAAGCAGGAGCTGATCGAGACGCTCTACGCCTTCCTGCTCGGTCTCGTGCCGCTGAAGGCGAGCGCGGTGCTGATCATCGACGAAGCGCAGAACCTGCCGCTGCGCGTCCTCGAGCAGATCCGCATCCTGTCCAATCTCGAGACCGACAAGGAAAAGCTGCTGCAGATCATTCTGGTAGGACAGCTCGAGCTGCAGACGCTCCTGCGGTCGCCCGCGCTGCGGCAGCTCGATCAGCGCGTGTCCATTCGCTACGAGCTGAAGCCGCTCGACCGCGACGCGGCCGGTTCCTACGTGTCGCACCGTCTCGCGGTCGCGGGCGGCTCTGGATCCGTCGCGTTCACGGCCAAGGCAATCGATCGCGTGCACGCGCTGTCGGGCGGCATTCCGCGGCTCATCAACCTGATCTGCGATCGTGCGCTTCTGTCTGGATTCTCCCAGCGCACGAGTCGGATCACGCCGCCGATGATCGAGCAGGCGGCGGAGAGTCTTGACCTCCGGCCGCCACACCCGCCGTTGAGCGGATGGCTGACGCGCCGCGCGTCGTTCGCGGCGGCCGCCGCCGTCGTCCTTCTGTCATCTGTTCTGGGCGCGGGCGCGGCGGCCTATGTCTACGAGCGCTTTGCTCAATCGGTTGAGGCCCGCGCGACGGCGGCGGGCTCTTCCCCGCTGCAGCCGCCGGCGTACGACGCGCTCAAGAACAGGGATTTGCCGCTGGACGCCGTCCTGACGATTCTGGTCGGGTCGTATCCGACTGCGTCCCCGCGCGTGTCGGACGATGTGCGGGCGATGACGAACTGGCTCGAGGGCAGCGGGCTTGCCGTCTATTACGCGGAGGTCGACTACGGGCCGGGCGGTCGCTGGCACCGCGTGTTGGCCGGGGCGTACGCGGACGAAGACGTCGCGCGGCGCGAGCTGCATCGGCTGAAGACGGCGGCGCCGCTGCTCGACGCGCGCGTCGTGAGCGCGCGCGACGCGACATCAACCATTGGGACAATCGGGACCATTGGGACCAACGGGACCAACGGGACAGATCCACGGTGAGCGTGATTCTCGACGCCCTTCGTCGTAAGCCCGCCGCGTCCCAGGACGACGAGGCGTACGCGCGCACCGCTCGCGCCGACGCGGTGCTCGCGACGCTTGGCAATCCACGTCGCCCTCCCGAGCGTCGTTCCGCGGTTCGGATGCTCCTGTACGCGCTGAGCGCCCTCGGCCTCGGTTTCATCGGCCTGTCGGCGATCGTTCTCTTGTTCGCGCCTCCGGCTCCGGCCCCACCCACGCCGCGCGCGGAGGCACGGCCGGTGCCTCCGCAAGCACCCTCGGCGGAGCCAGCAGCACCATCAGCGACGCCGCCAGCACCGTCGGCACAGCCGCCAGCACCCTCGGCGAAGCCGCCAGCACCCTCAGCGAAGCCGCCAGCACCGTCGGCGAAGCCACCAGCACCCTCGGCGACGCCACCAGCACTTTCGGCGAAGCCGCCCGATGATCTCTTCCACCTCGCGCTCTACTATCAGCGCATCGGTGACTACGACGGTGCGATGGTGCAGTACCGCGCGCTCCTGGAGCGGGACGACAAGAACGCCGAGGTACACAACAATCTCGGCCTGCTCTATCAGGACCGCGATCAGCTCGATGATGCGGTCAAGCAATTCCAGCGCGCGATCGCGCTCGATCCGGCCTACGTGAAAGCTCACAACAACCTCGGCGTTGCGCTCCTGCGGACCAGTCGCCTCGACCAGGCGGCGGCCGAGCTCGGCGTGGCGCTCGCTGGCGACCCTCGCAACGTGGAGTCGCTCGTGAATCTGGCGCTCGTGCGGCGCGCGCAGGGTCGTCCGGCCGACGCCCGAGATCTGCTGCGCCGCGCTCTGACGGTCGATCCGCACAGTGCCGGTTCGCACTACAACCTGGCGGTTGTCGCCGATGAAGGCGGCGATTCGACCACGGCGATCGAGCACTACCGCGCGTTCCTCCGCTTCGGCACGATCGCTCATGGAGACCTCGCCGCGCAGGTGCGCGCACGGCTGTCAGCGCTCGGCGGCTGAGAGGTGGTAAACCTGCAACCCATCTCATAAGCGACGTGAAGGCCTTGAGGCGGGCTGAAGACTCATGGTCGCGTGCAGTTGCCCTATTGGGCGGCTTGCCTGGCAAAAGAGGTACGGCCCTTCTACAATCGGCGATATGAGCGAGCACCACGCCGAGTTCGACGACCTTCTCCGTGAGGATCGGACCTTCCCGCCGCCCGCGGACTTCAGCCAGCACGCCCATGTTCGCGACGGGTCCCTCTACAAGGATGCCGAACGAGATCCCGAAGCCTTCTGGGCGCGGTTCGCCGGCGAGCTCGAGTGGTCGCGTCCGTGGGACCGCGTCCTCGATTGGCAGCCACCGCATGCGAAATGGTTTGTCGGAGGCCGGCTCAACCTGAGCGTCAACTGCCTCGACCGGCACATCCGAGGCGCGCGGCGGAACAAGGCCGCGCTCATCTGGGAGGGCGAGCCCGGCGATCGCCGCACGCTGACCTACTTCGATCTCTACCGGCAGGTATGCGCGTTTGCGAACGTGCTCAAGTCGCTCGGCGTGAAAAAAGGCGATCGCGTCGCCATCTACCTGCCGCTCGTCCCGGAGCTCGCGATCGCGATGCTCGCCTGCGCGCGCATCGGCGCGGTCCACAGCGTTGTGTTCGGCGGGTTCAGCGCGGAGTCGCTGCGCGACCGCATCAACGACGCCGGCGCCACGCTCCTCGTGACGGCGGACGGCGGCTTCCGGCGCGGGCAGATCGTGCCGCTGAAACAGGTTGCCGACGAGGCGCTTGCCGGCACACCGTCGATCCAGCACGTGATCGTCGTCCAGCGGGGAGCGCCGGCGCCAGGCGGGGGCTCAGCGCAGGCAAGCGCCGGCTCAATGCCGGCCAGCATGAAGGCCGGCCGCGACCAGTGGTATCACGAGCTGATGCACCACGCCGCGTGGGACTGCGATCCCGAGCCAATGGACTCCGAGGACATGCTCTACATCCTCTATACGTCCGGCACGACCGGCAAGCCGAAGGGCATCGTCCATACCACCGGTGGATACCTCGTGGGGGTGTACGCAACTACCAAGCTGGTCTTCGATCTCAAGGACGAGGACGTCTTCTGGTGCACGGCTGACATCGGTTGGGTCACCGGTCACAGCTATGTGGTTTACGGACCGCTGGCGAATGCGGCAACGGTTGTGATGTATGAAGGCGCGCCAGACTGGCCCCAGAAGGATCGCTTCTGGTCCATCGTCGAGCGCTACGGCGTCACGGTCTTCTATACGGCACCGACGGCGATTCGCGCGTTCATGCGCTGGGGAACCTCGTGGCCGGGCCAGCGCGACCTGTCTTCGCTGCGGCTGCTCGGCTCCGTCGGCGAGCCAATCAATCCCGAGGCGTGGGTCTGGTATTACCGGCACATCGGGCTCGAGCGATGTCCCGTCGTGGACACGTGGTGGCAGACCGAAACCGGCGCCATCATGATCACGCCGCTGCCGGGCGTCACGACCCTCAAGCCAGGATCGGCGACCAAGCCGTTTCCCGGCGTCTTCGCGGAAATCCGCAACGAGAAAGGCGATCGTGTCGACGTCGGCGGCGGGTTCCTGGTGCTCACTCGTCCATGGCCCTCGATGCTGCGCGGCATCTATGGGGATCCAGAGCGCTACGAGCGCCAGTACTGGAACAAGTGGGGCCGCGGCGTGTATGTGACCGGCGACGGCGCGAAGCGCGACGCCGACGGCGACTTCTGGCTCCTCGGCCGGGTGGACGACGTGCTCAACGTCGCCGGGCACCGCATCGGGACAATGGAGGTCGAGAGCGCGCTCGTCGATCATCCACGCGTCGCGGAAGCCGCCGTCGTCGGTCGGGCGCATGAGCTCAAGGGACAGGCGATCGCCGCGTTCGTCACGCTGAAGGAAGGTGCGCCGCCTGGGCCGACGCTCATCGACGAGCTGAAGGAGCACGTGGTCAAGAAAATCGGCGCGATCGCGCGGCCCGACGACATTCTGTTCGCGGCTGACCTGCCAAAGACCCGCTCCGGCAAGATCATGCGCCGGCTGCTGCGCGATATCGCCGAAGGCAAGGCGCTGGGCGACACCACGACGCTTGCCGACCCGACCGTGGTCGCGAGGCTGAAAGCTAACTACGAGGAAGAGTACGGGTAGCAGATGTCGACGCGATGACGCTTTCGACGCGGTTGCGGCCCAGCTCTTTGGCGCGATCGACCGCCGCTTCGGCGTCCAACCGCAGCCGTTCGGGATCGATGAGCGTGCCGGCGGCGCCCGCGACGCGCACAACCCCTGCGCTGATCGTGACGCCGGCGCGCGCCTGGTCGCTTCGGTGATCGGTCAGCACCAGCCGCTCTTCGATTGTGGCGCGCACCTTGTCGGCGAGCTCGTCCGCGTGCTCGGCGTCTGTTCGCGTCAGGAGGACCGAGATCGCGTCGTCGCCGTACCGGGCGACCCAGTCGTGCTGCCTGAAATATTGCCGGATCAGAATGCCGACGCGCTCCAGGACGCGGTCGCCGACACCCGAGCCGTGCTGCTCGTTGAGGGCGGCAAGGTGATCGACATCGAAGACAATGAGGGCGATGCCGTAGCCAAAGCGTCCGGCGCGGTCGGCTTCTTTCGACAGCACCGTATCGAAGAGCGATCGCGTGTGCAGAGTCGTGAGGGGATCGATGACTGCCGCGCTGCCGGCGTCGCTCTGCGCGCGGGCGGCCAGCGCGGCCAGCAGTTCGAACGACGCGCGGCGGACCAGCTGCGCGACCAGCGGCCACGCTTCCGTGGTCGCGCCGGCGGTGTCGTCGAGGGCCAACTCGTCGAGAGCGGTCCGCTCGGTCAGATACGCGAACGAGAAGAGCTGCTCGATGGTGAGCGCCCGTTCCGCGGCCACGTGTCGCAGCGCGGACAGCCGCGCGTGGTGCGCATCCACTTCGCCCACGCCGACAGCCGCGGCCAGCAGCTCGATGAGCAGACGCCCGATCCGCTCGGCGTAGTCACGATCGAGCGCGTCGGAGCCGGAGTGTGGAAAGATGGCGGCAGCGTCGGCCGCGATGAGGTCGAGCTGGCCGAGCAGCGTGGAGGACGTGTGCTGGCGAATGTCGTCCTGAATGCCGTCATGTTCGCCCATTCGTGCAAGGGGACGCAACCCTTCGGGACGGCGCGATGAGAAGCCGCATCGGCGAATGCCTCAGACAGGCCGGTCTCATTGGCGACGCCCAGTTGAAGCGTGCAGTCGCCGAGCAGGCACGCACGGGCGAGCGGCTGGGCGTCGTGCTCGTCCGGCTGGCGCTGGCGACCGAAGAACAGATCGCGAACGCCCTTGCGTCACAGCTCGGGTACCCCTTTGTCGACCTCACCGAGACAGTTCCGGACCCTGTCGCCATGCGCCTGGTTCCTCGAACCCTTGCGCTGCAGGCGATGTGCGTCGGGCTCCACGTTCGAGGAACCGTGCTGGTCGTCGCGATGGCAGACCCGCTGCTGTTCAGCCTCGTCGAAGACCTCGAGAGTCGAACAGGGCATCGAATCACGCAAGTCGTCGCGACGCGAAGCGCGATCCTCGAGGCCATCCGGTCCGGATATCCGGAGCACGCCGACGTTCCCGACGCGCCAGTCGTCCCGATTATTTCCGCCGACGCGAATGCACCGCTCGTGGAGGCGGGAGATCACGGAGATGAGGGGGATCAAAGACGCGCGGGAGACGCCGGTGCCACCGCAACAGCGCCTGTCGAGGGCGAGGGCGACGCGGCTGGCGGGCTGGTCGATCGGATTCTCAGCCGCGCCATGGCGGCTGACGCGAGCGACGTGCATGTCGAGCCCTCAGAGACTGGGGTTCGCGTACGGCACCGCGTGGACGGCGTGCTCCGCGAGTCGTTGGTCATCCCGAAGGCACTGCACGACGAGCTCGTCGCGCGCTTCAAGATCCTGTCGGGCCTGGACGTTGCGGAGAAGCTGCTGCCCCAGACGGGCCGTCTTCGCGCGGCCGCCGACTCCGGCGGCGTGGACTTTCGCGTGTCCACGCTGCGCACGCCGTTCGGCGAGAAGGTGGCGCTGCGCACCCACGTCCGGCAGAAGCGCGTTCCGGGCCTCGACGAGCTGGGGATGTCGGACGCGACGCTCGACGCCCTCCGCCAGTGCCTCCGCCGGGGCCACGGCATGTTGCTCGTCGCCGGCACTTCGGGCAGTGGCAGGAGCACGACGCTCGCGGCGTCCCTCGCGTCGATCGCCTCGGACGACGCCAACACGATCGCGATCGAGGACCCGATCGAGTACGACATGCCCTGGGCTGTCCAGACGCACGTCGACGAACAGATCGGCCTGACATTCGCGACCGTCCTCAGGGCCAGCCTGCAACAGAACCCCGACGCTGTTCTGCTCGGTGACGTTCCGGACCGAGCGACGGCGACGCTGGCCCTGCTCGCGGCGCAGTCCGGTCGACGGATGCTGTGCGCAACGCTCGCCGACGACGCGGTCGCCGCTGTGGTGAGGATGGCCGGCCTTGGGGGCGAAGCGTCCGCGACCGCCTCAGCGCTCGTCGGCGCAGTGGGACAGCGACTCGTTCGGCGGCTATGCTCGCACTGCCGCGGTGAGTACGTCGCGTCGCCCGACGTGCTGCGCGCGCTCGGTCTGTCAGCAGTGGAGGCCGACACGCCGTTCTATCAATCGGTCGGCTGCGATCGCTGCGACCACACCGGCTACAGGGGCCGGGTCGGGATCTTCGAGGTGTTGCGTGTGACCGAGAAGGTGCGGCGTCTCATCACCGCGTGCGCGCCAGAGGACGAGATCCGTGACGCAGCGATCGCCGGCGGCATGGTGACGCTGGCCGAGGATGGCCTGGCACGAGCGCGGAGCGGCGTGACGAGCGTCGAGGAGCTGCTCCGCGTCGTCGCCGATCTGCGCGAGACGCGGGCGCTTTGTCCGGCGTGCGGCGCAGCCATTGCGGTGGATTTCCAGGCCTGCCCGCGGTGCGGCGAGCGGCTTGGGGAGGGCTGCCCGCACTGCGGCCGTGCGCTCGCGGCGGGCTGGAGCTTCTGCCCGTACTGCGCGCGCAGCACGGAACCGGCGACCCGAGCGGCAAAGCCCGGAATGATGCCGCCGTCGGTGTTGCAGCCCGGAATGATGCAGCCTGGGGTGGTGCAGCCTGGGATGACCAAGCCGGGAACGACCAATCGCGGGATAATCAGGTTGATAAGGAACTCCGACCCGTCTGACGCCGTCTGACTCTTCAGGCATATGGCCCTCATTGAAACCGTCGATCTCTGGAAGACCTACGTCATGGGGACCGAGGAAATCCACGCGCTGCGCGGCGTCTCGGTTCAGATTGAGCACGGCGAGTACGTGGCCATCATGGGGCCCTCGGGGTCGGGGAAGTCAACGCTGATGAATCTCATCGGGTGCCTCGACACGCCCAGCAAAGGCTCGTACCTGTTGAACGGCAAGCAGGTGAGCCAGATGAACGACAACGAGCTGGCGCGCATCCGAAACGAAGAGATCGGGTTTGTGTTCCAGACCTTCAACCTGCTGCCGCGCGCGACGGCGCTGCACAACGTCGAGCTGCCGCTCGTGTACGCGGGTGTCGCCGCGAAGGACCGTGAGAGCCGCGCGAAGAACGCCCTCGAGAAAGTTGAGCTCGCGGGGCGCATGTCGCACCGGCCCAACGAGCTCTCGGGCGGCCAGCGTCAGCGCGTGGCCATTGCGCGCGCGCTTGTCAACAACCCGTCGATCCTGCTCGCGGACGAGCCGACCGGCAACCTGGACTCGAAGACCGGCGCGGAAATCATGGCGCTCTTCGAGCGCCTCCATCGGGGAGGCAACACCATCATCGTCGTTACCCACGAACCGGACGTGGCGGCCTTCGCCTACCGCACGATTCACATTCGCGACGGAAAGATCGAGAACGACGTCCGCCGCGCCGCCTGACCCGCGGTCGCCCCCCACCCCGCGGGTTCACCGCTGAGGCATCGAAGAAGAACGTTCTACGTGACCGCGACGAGCGCCGCCGCGCAGAACCCGACGACCACCGTCACGACGATCACGACCAGCGCCGAGACGATCATGTAGGGGACGACCTTGTCGCTGGGCGTCTGCATCACGGGCGTGAGGCCGAGGTAGAAGAGATAGATCGCGTAGAGCCCCGCGAGCAGCGTCAACACGCTCAGCGCTGGAATCAGATTCAGCACGCCGGCAATCCAGATGGCGGTCGACGCGTAGACGACCAGCTTCAGTGCCTGCGCGGTGTCCCCTCGAGACCCGAAGCTGGGCGCCAGCTTCTCGATCACCAGGGCCGCCAGCCACGCGCCGACGAGGCTGAGAACCCACGTCACGATAGCGCTCGCGAGGCCGCGGATGATGCCGACGCGGACGGTCCCGATGAAGGGCACGGAAACACCGATCACGCTCATGCCAATCCATCGGCAGATCGCCGGAATGGCCGAGAGGGGCGCGGCATAGTCGCGCAAGAGCGCGGTCACGTCCGTCGATTCGCCGGCGATCACGGGCCACTCCTGGGCCGGCTGCATCAGGATATTCTTTGCGCGCGTTTGGAGATCCATTCGACATCGCTCCTTTTGGCGGCGCTCGCACGACGCGCGAGCGATCGGTTAACAACAAACCGTGTACCGACTACCGAGTACCGAGCAACGTGTACCGAGTCCAACCAGCCACCAGCAACCAGAGAGGTCCGCGCCTAGATCGCCGCCCAGTGTCCCGCCGCGATCTCCTTCAACGCCGCGCCGCGCTCGATCGAGGCGGGATCGAGCTCAATCCTGTGGCGCGGTGCGTCCGGGTCGGCGATCGGAATCGCCGACAACAACGCCCGCGTGTAGGGGTGCTGTGGCGCCGTGAACAGCGCGGCAGCGGGCCCCATTTCGACAATGCGGCCCAGGTACATAACCGCGACCCGGCTGCAGATGTGCTCGACCAGGCGCAGGTCATGCGCGATGAACAGATAGGTCAGCTTCAGCTGCAGCTGCAGATCCATGAGCAGGTTCACCACTTGCGCCTGCACCGAGACGTCGAGGGCCGAAACGGGCTCGTCCAGGATCACGAACGAGGGATTGAGCGCGAGCGCGCGCGCGAGCCCGATGCGCTGTCGCTGGCCGCCGCTGAACTCGTGGGGAAAGCGATCGAGGTGCGCCGGATCGAGTCCGACGAGCCGGAACAGCTCCTCCACGCGCGCGCGCCGCGCGTCACGCGCGCCGAGCCGGTGAATGACCAGCGGCTCCTCCACGATCTGTCGCGCGCGCATGCGCGGGTTGAGCGAAGAATAGGGATCCTGAAACACGATCTGCATGTCGCGCCGGGCGGCGCGCATCCGGGCGCGCGAGAACGCCAGCACCTCGTCGCCGCGGAAGCGGACGGATCCGGACGTCGGCTCCACGAGCCGCAGCATGCAGCGCCCGGTCGTGGTCTTCCCGCTGCCGGATTCCCCGACCAGCCCGAACGTCTCCCCTTGTTCGATGGTGAAGCTGATGTCGTCGACCGCGGCGACACGGGTCGCGTGCCGCAGCAGTCCGCCGCCGCGCGTGAAGTGCTTCACGAGATGGGAGACTTCGACGAGCGGCATCACGCCGGATGCTCGATTGCCGCGCGGTCGTGCAGATAACACTTTGCGGTGTGATCGGGGCCCGCCGGGTAGTCCGGCGGCGGCGCGGACGTGCAGAGCCCGAACCGGTCCGGGCAGCGCGGGTTGAACGCGCAGCCGGGCGGCAACTGCCCCAGGAGCGGCACCGATCCTTCGATCGCGCGCAACCGTTGACCTCTGGGGCCGCTCGGGATCGATCCCAGCAGCCCGCGGGTGTACGGGTGCTGCGGCGACTTGAGGATCGCCCGTACGGGGCCGCTCTCAACGATGCGGCCCGCGTACATGACCGCCACGCGGTCTGCCGTCTCGGCGACGACGCCGAGGTCGTGCGTGATGAGAAGGAGTGACAACCGGAAGGCCGCCTGCATCTCACGCAGCAGGTCGAGGACTTGCGCCTGGATCGTGACATCGAGCGCCGTCGTCGGCTCGTCCGCGATCACGAGCGACGGCCGACAGGCGAGAGCGATGGCGATCATCACGCGCTGACGCATGCCGCCCGAGAGCTGGTGCGGGTAGTCGCGCGCGCGCGCGGCGGCGTCGGGGATGCGCACGGCCTCCAGCAGCTCCACGGCGCGGATGCGCGCCTCCCGCTTCGTCGCCAGGCCGTGCACGAGGAGCGTCTCGCCGATCTGGTCGCCGATTGTGAAGACGGGATTGAGAGCGGTCATCGGTTCCTGGAAGATCAGCGCGATATCGGCGCCACGGACCGCCTGCATGTCGCGTTCACCGAGCGCCATCAGGTTGCGGCCCTTGAACGCGACGCGGCCGCCGGCAATCCGACCGGGCGCCTGGACAAGCCGCATGATCGACAGCGCGGTGACCGACTTGCCGCTGCCGGACTCGCCTACGAGGCCGAGCGTCTCTCCCGCGCGAATCGCGAAGGTCACGTCGTCGACCGCCGCGACGGGTCCGCCTGAGGTGTCGAACACCGTGGTGAGGTGCTCGACGCTCAGGAGCGTCTCGTCAGCCACGCGGCACAGCCATCAGCCATGGGCCCTCAGCCATCAGACGACGCTCGCCTGCTCGTACTCACCGAACGCGTCGCGCATCGCGTCCGCGATTTCGCCAACCGTGGCGCGCGCCTCCACCGCCGAGATGATTGGGGGCACGAGGTTGGCGCCGCCGTCCTGGGCCGCGCGGGACACCGCGTCGAGGGCCGCGCGCCAGGCGGCCGCGTTGCGGCTGGCGCGCACGGCGCGCACGCGCGCGATTTGTCGGGTCTCGATCTCCGGGTCGATCTGGAACAGGGGTGGGGAGACACCCGACCCCTGCTCCGCAAACCGGTTGACACCGACGACGACCGCATCGCCGGCGTCGATGGCCACCTGCGCCCGGTACGCCGAGTCCTGGATCTCGCGTTGAATCAGCCCGGCCTCGATGGCCGCGAGGGTGCCGCCGGCGCGCTCGACGCGATCGAGAATCGCGACCGCGCCGCGCTCAATATCGTTGGTGAGGACCTCGATCCCGTAGGCACCAGCGACCGGATCGACGGTGTTCGCCACGCCGCTCTCCGCGGCGATGATATGCTGCGTGCGCAGGGCGATGCGCGCCGACTCCTCCGTCGGCAGCGCCAGCGCTTCGTCGCGCCCGTTGCAATGGAGCGACTGCGTTCCGCCAAGGACGGCCGCCAGCGCCTGCACGGCGACGCGGACAATGTTGTTGTCGGGCTGCTGCGCTGTGAGCGTGCTGCCGGCGGTTTGCGTATGGAAGCGCAGCTGCTGCGCACGGGGGTTGGTTGCGTTGAAGCGGTCACGCATGATGCGCGCCCACAGCCGCCGCGCCGCCCGGAACTTGGCAATCTCCTCGAGGAAGTCGTTGTGCGCGTTGAAGAAAAACGAGAGCCGCGGGCCGAATTGGTTGACATCGAGCCCGGCGTCGATCGCTGACTGCACGTACGCGATGGCGTGCGCGAACGTGAAGGCGACTTCCTGGATCGCCGTCGATCCCGCCTCGCGGATGTGGTAGCCGCTGATCGAGATCGTGTTCCAGCCGGGCAACTCCCGCTCGCAGAACGCGAAGATGTCGGTGACGATTCGCAGGGACTGGCGCGGCGGGTAGATGTAGGTGCCGCGCGCCACGTACTCTTTCAGGATGTCGTTCTGAATCGTCCCCGACAGCCGCCGGATGTCGATCCCGTCGCGCCGGGCCAGCGCGACGTAGAGCGACAGCAGGATGATGGCCGTCGCGTTGATTGTCATCGAGGTAGAAACGCGATCGAGCGGGATGCCGTCGAAGAGCGCCGCCATGTCCTCGATCGAATCGATGGCGACGCCGACGCGCCCGACCTCGCCGGCGGCAAGTGGATGGTCCGAGTCGTATCCCATCTGCGTCGGCAGATCGAAGGCGACGCTGAGCCCGCTGACGCCCTGGGCGAGCAGATAGCGGTATCGTTTGTTCGATTCCTCCGCGGTGGCGAAGCCGGCGTACTGCCGCATGGTCCAGAGCCGGCCGCGATACATGGTCGGCTGGATGCCGCGGGTGAACGGAAATTCACCGGGCTGCCCGAGCTCGCGCGCCGCGTCCCATTCAGCGAGATCGTTCGGCGTCGGCGCGTGCTGCACGCGCCGATTGTAACCTCGACGGCCCTCGA
>DASZFS010000218.1:0-8246 GCA_035939575.1 Vicinamibacterales bacterium
CAGATTTGGTCAACCCTGAGTGTCTAATATTGAGCCCATCAACAAAATGTGCGCAGGCAGACTTTGGTCGCCTTGCAGAGCGTCTGTTCGTGTGTTAGCATCACAGAAAGTGACGTTAAGGTCATTTATTGTCCGTCTAAGTCATAACATGGTCATAATTCAGAAGCTCGGCCGCCGGACAAATAGTCGGCAGAAAACTGGCCGTCCGTCCAGATTTTCGCCGATCGGCCGATAACTGGAACAGCGATCTTCTATGCAACCGCTCCGCTTCCTGACGCTTGTCACCCTCGCGCTGTCGCTCTCCTGGAGTGCAGTGGCTCAACAGCCGTCGACCGTCGCGGCCGGCGTAGGGCGGACATTCGCGGTCCGAGGGCACGACGCATTCACCACGATCCAGGGAAACGCCTTGACCTCGGTCAACGCCCCGCTGGTCAGCGCCCACGTCCGTCTCCGCAACGCGCGCAGCGGCCACATCGTCGGCACCACCACGACAGACGACGTCGGCCTGTTCATCTTCCGATCGGTCGATCCGGGCACCTACATCGCGGAGCTGGTCGAAGAGGACCGCGTCCTCGCGGCAAGCGAGATTCTCAACGTCAACGCCGGGGATACCGTCTCCGCCATCGTCCAGCTGCCGTTCCGCCTGACGCCGTACGCCGGCGTGCTCGGTCATACTCACGCGGCGGCCTTGATCATCACGGCGACTGCAGCCGCGTCGGGCGTGCTTGCGACGGTCGTCGTTGGCGAGCCCGTCAGCCCGCGCAGGTAGTCCGGCATGCCCGAGTCCACGGTTCGCCCGTCCAGAGCGCCCGCAACGACGATTCCGGCCGCACCAGTCCAGCCAACATCGTTCACGACCGAGAGCGACGTTCACCTGCTGGATCGCCTGGCGGTCGTCTATCGCTATCGTCACATCTCGTTCGCCGTCTTCGTGCTCGCGAGCGCGGCGATGATGATCCAGGGCTACACCACGTTGCAGCTCTTCCAGGCGCAGGCGCAGATCATGATCGAGGACGAGCGCGCCACCGCGGTGCCGGGCCTGAACGGCCCCGACACGGCGTTCTACGAGGATCCCGAGCCGTACTACAACACGCAGTATCGCATCCTGAAGGGGCGCGACCTGACGCGCCGCGTCATCAAGAAGCTCAATCTCGCGACGGTGCCGGAGTTCAACGGCACGGCGGAGCCACCGACCACCCCGATGACCCTCCTGCGCGACGCGCAGGAGAGGGTGATGCGCCTCGTCCGGCCGGCGAAGCCGCAGCCGCAGGAGCCGGTTCAGGTGGACGAGACCAGCGACGAATCGGCGCTCGTCACCACGTTCGTCTCGCGCGTCGACGTCGCACCCATTCGCGGCAGCCGCCTCGTCAACGTCTCCTTCACGGCGCGCGATCCGAAGTTCGCGGCGCTCGCGGTCAACACGCTGGTGGACGAGTACGTCGACCAGAACCTCCAGGTGAAGGTGCAGAGCTCTCAGAACATGCTGGACTGGCTTGCCAAGGAGCTCGAGAAGCAGCAGCAGAAGGTCTCGCAGAGCGAGCAGGCGCTCAGCGATTACCGTGACAAGAAGAACGCGCTGTCACTCGACGACAAGCAGAACATCGTCACGCAGCGGCTGACGCAGCTGAACGACGCGATGATCAAGGCGCGGACGATCAAGGCTCAGAAAGACGCGGTCTACAGCCAGGTGCGGGCGATGTCCGGCTCGACGTCGCCAGACGCCATTCCCGTCATCGCGTCGAACCCGAGCATCCAGTCGCTCAAGGCGAAGATCGCTGACCTCTCGCAGCAGCGGGCGCAGCTCGCCGACAAGTACGGCGACAAGTGGCCCGCTGTCCAGTCCGTCAACGCGAACATCCAGGAGGCCAGGAGTCAGCTCGAGGCCGAAACCGCGAAGGCGCTCCAGACGATCAAGAACGACTACGAGACCGCCGTCCTCGAGGAGCGGACGCTGTCGGGCAACCTCGACGCCGCCAAGGCGGACGCCCAGGATCTCAGCCGGAAAAGCGTCGGCTACAACGTCATGGAGCGCGAGGCGAAGAGCAACCGCCAGGTGTACGAGTCGCTGCTCGCGCGGGAGAAAGAGTTGAGCGTCGCCAGCAACAGCCGCGCGAACAACGTGCGCGTGATCGACCGCGCGGAGGTGCCGCGGGCGCCGATGACGCCGGGCGGGCGGCGCACGTGGCTGATGTCGCTGGCCGTCGGCATGGTCCTGGCGGTCGGCGTCGCGTTCGGCCTCGACTACATGAACGACACGATCAAGACCCCGGAAGACGTGTCACGGCGCCTGAAGCTGCCGTTCCTCGGGCTGGTCCCGTCCGTTCGCGGCGAGAAGCACCCGGTGCTGACCTCGTCGCACGTGCCGCACGATTTCGGCGAAGCGTTCCGATCTCTGCGGACGTCGCTCATCGCGAAGTATCCGGGCGATGGCACGAAGATCATCATCGTCACGAGCGCGCAGCCGCTCGAGGGCAAGACGACGACGGCGGCGAACATCGCGATGGCGCTGGCCTACGGCGGCGCGCGCGTGCTGCTCGTCGACGCCGACATGCGGCGTCCCGGGCTCCATCGCCCGCTGCGCCTGACCAACGAGCGCGGCCTGTCGCAGGTGCTCATCGGCCAGGCGCGCGTGCGGGATGTCATCCAGCGGACCGTCGATCCGAACCTGCTGGCCATCACCGCGGGCAAGACGCCGCCGAACCCCTCGGAGTTGCTCGCGTCAGAGCGGATGAAGACGCTGCTCTCCAACCTGTCGCACGGGCCCTTCGACTGGATCATCGTCGACACGCCGCCCGTCCTCGCCGTCACTGATGCGGTCATCCTCGCACCCGGCGTCTCTGGCGTGACGTTCGTCGTGGGCGCCGAGATGACCCGGCGGCGGCTTGCCGAACGGGCGATCGAGACGATTACCTCCAGTCACCCGAAGGTGACCGCCGTCGTCCTGAACAAGGTCGATTTCGCCCGCAACAAGTACTACTATTCGCGCTACCACGGCCACCAGTACAAGAATTACTACGCGGAAGCGGTCTAGACAGCCTCGACAGGGGCGCGCTGCAGTCACGGCGCTGTGCCTGCTCGCCGGATGGACCTTGTTCGCGTTCGGCGGCGCGTATCAGTGGACCGTCGTTCCGCTGATCGCCGGGTCGGTGGCGCTTGCGGCGCTGCAGCGGCCCCGCCTCTTCCGGCCCGGTGCGCGCGCGCTCGACGCGGCGGTTACGGCGTGCCTGGTTGTCGCGGGCTTTCAGCTCGTGATGCTTCCCGCGCCTGTTCGGCTGGACATTTCTCCCGCGCTCGCGCGGGTCGATGGCGCGCTGCGGCTCGATGCGCCCTCGGACCCACGGTCGGGTCCACGCGCGCCGTTGGCGGTCGACCCGACCGCTGGCGCTGAATGGCTGGCCCTTGCCGTGGGGATCGTGCTCTATTTCTGGTGCGCGCGGGATGCGCTCAGGTACGGGTCAGTGCGGCAGGTGCTGCGCGCCGTGTCGATCTGTGGCGGCACTGCGGCCGCCATCGCGCTGGTGCAGCACACGGCCGCGCCCCGGCTGATCTACTTGGTCTGGCGGCCGGTGAGCCGCAGCGCCCAGTATCCGTTTGGTCCGTTCGTCAACCGCAACGACATGGCCGCCTGGATGGTCATGGCGCTGCCGCTCTCAACCGGGTACATGCTTGCGCGCCTCGACGTGCGGCGCCGCGAGCGCCGACTCGATCTCGAGTCGTCATTCGACGCGACCGGTGTCTGGCTGGCCACCGCCATCTGCGCGATGGCGGCCGTTCTCGTCGCGACCCTCTCGCGGTCCGGCCTCACCGCGGGCGCGGCGGCCGCCGTGTCAATCGCGCTGCTGGCGCGCGGGCGAATGGAACGCCGGGGGCTGGCCGTCCTCGTCGCCGCCCTTGCGCTCGTCGCGCTCGTGGGCGCGGCCTACGCCAACCTCGGGGCGTTGATGACGCGCGTCGGCGAGACGCTCGAGTCGGGGGTGGGCGGGCGACGCGAGATCTGGCGGGTCTCGGTCACCATGATCAGGGACTTCTGGCTGGCCGGAGTCGGCGTGGGGTCGTACGAGCGGGCCATGACGGTGTACCAGCCGCCGCATGACTTTGCGTTCAATCACGCGCACAACGAGTACCTGCAGCTCGCGGCCGAGGGCGGACTGCTCTTCTGCGTGCCGGCGGCGTGCGCGATAGGCGCCGGCGTCTGGGGCATCGCGAGGCGCATGCAACGCGATCGCACGCCTGTTTACTGGATTCGCGCGGGGGCGGCGACCGCCCTTCTCGCGATTGGCGTTCAGAGCATTTGGGAAACAGGACTGCGGATGCCGGCCAACGCCGTGCTCTTCGCACTGTGCGCAGCGATCGCGCTTCACGAGCCGGGGGCCGGCTGACCCCCCCGCCTGAACCAGGCGGGCGCGCCGCGCATGATCCGGAAGGCGTACGCCGCCGGCATCAGCGCCGATGGCCACCGCGGATAGCGCGCCCGCATGTACTCGCGTGATGGGAAAAGATGCTCGCGCAGGATCCGTGCGCGACCCCGCCAGTCGGCATGCCGCAGGTCCGAGCCCACAATTCCCGCGAGCGCCAGCCGGCCGCCTACGAACGCCGCTGACGGCTCGACGTCATGCGTCCCGGTCTGGAGCTCTGCGATCAGGTCATCGACGCGGGTGCCGCAGAGCGATTGGGCGAGCTCCAGGCTCCTCACGCACACGCTCCGCGTGCGCGTGCGTGCTGCTTCGCGCGCGAACGCGCGTCCGCTCTCCGGCCCCATGCGCGCAAGAAGCGCAACGAGCCGGTCAATGTCCTGGAGCCACTTCAACTCGGCCGAGTCCCCGTGGTGAGCCACGCGATGGATGCAGGCCAGCAACAGCGCGTCGTGCGGCGCGAGCGTTCGGGCCGCCGTACCCAGGGCGGGTACTGGAATCGAGCGAGCCCAGGCCTCGCTGAACGGCAGGACGTCGCCGAAGACGAGGGGATTCACGACGCGCCAGTGGAGGTCGATGGCGTCAGCCGAAGGCCTCGGCGGCGCGTAGTGCCGCTGGCCGCTGATCACGGTCGCGTCGGGCTCGATCTGCCGGTTGTAGCCAGACGCCAGGAGCACACGCTCGGCTGCCTCGACGTGTTCGCTTCGAATCAGCAGATCCGCGTCGCACCGCGGCCGTGTGTGGGGCTCTTCGTAGACGAGGAAAGCGAGTGCCGCGCCCTTGATGACGAGCGCGTCCACTCCCGCCTCAGCCAGCCCGGCCAGAACCTCGGCCAGCGCGCGCTGGCGCCGGAGGTCAGCCGCGACGAGCCGATGCGTGGCGGAGGGGCGCATCCGCCTCAGGTGCAGCCAGCGAGCGAGCGGAAGAGAATCCGGCGGGCAGGACGATGGTTGAAGAGCGCTCTGATCAGATGACGGTGCTCGTTGAATCGCGCCGTCTTGCGCATGAGGGGAATCACGCCGTCGGTGCGCGCCAGTTCGAACAGCGCGTCGATGTCCGCGTCGCTCATCCCGATGGCGATGCGTCGAAGCTCCTGCTGGGCGTCAAACTCGCGCGACAGACGTGTCCGCCAGGTCGACTCGTAGACCGCGAGCGAACGGGCATCGAGCGCATCGCGCCTGAGCGCGCTGGACCCCACGTCGGCGGCCAGCGAGCCGCTGAGGATGCTGTAGTAGATACCGCCGCCTGTTGTCGGCTTGACCAGACCTGCGGCATCGCCGACCGCGAGCAGGCGGGTGGCGTAAGTCCGGGCGATCACTGCCAGGGGCAGGATCTTCAGGCGCGGGCGCACTTCTTCGAGCTGCACGCCCCATGGCCCTCTGACCCGATCCATCATCCGGCGAAAGTGTCCCAGCGGGTCATGGGACGCCATGACCCCGACGCGCACGTGCGCGCCTTCGGGCCGCGCGACCGGTACGGCCCAGGCAAAGCCGCCGGGCGCGATGTCTCGGCCGAAATGCATCTCGACATCGTGCAAGCGACGCGCGGGCACCTCGCGCTGTGCGGTATGCAGGTACTGACCGGGGATGCCGAGCCGCGATCGCCGCTGAACCCCGTACGAGGCGCCGCACGCGAGGACCACCAGCCGTGCGCGCACCGCACGGTTGCCGGCCGTCGCCCGCGCCCCATGCTCGTCGATCGTGAGCCCCAGGACGCGCGTGCCGGTCCAGATGGCGGCGCCCGATGCGCGCGCGCGATCGGCGAGCATGCGGTCAAACCGCCCGCGATCGATGACCACCGCCTCGGACCTCGACGTGGTGTAGGTAATCGGGTTGCCGGACGGCGACACGAACCGCACGCGGTCGAGCGCGTTCAGGATGACGTCGCGTGGCAGGTCGAACTCATCGAAGCTGTCGGCGGCGATGATGCCGGTGCAGTGCACAGGGTCGCCGACGTTCTCGTGCTCTTCGCAGACGAGCACGCGGTGCCCGTCGCGCGCGAGCCGCGCGGCGGCATAGAGACCGCCAGGGCCTGCGCCCACGACGAGGACGTCGAGGACCCCGGCGGCGTCGATATCGCGGGGGTCGCCGGCCTCGATGTCAGACATTTTGCGGTGTCATTATACGGTCTGCTGTGGACGTCACACTTTGGGCGCGCGCGTTTCCCACCGCCCGCGACCTGTAATCCAGAACGACAGCACAATCAGCCTGAGGTCAAGGCACAGGCCCGCGCGTTTCAGGTACAGAAGATCGAGCCTGAACTTGCTGGCGCGCGAGATGTCGCGCGCTGCGTACACCTGCGTCAGCCCGGTCAGGCCGGGACGGATGCTGTGGCGCTGCTCGTAGCCGGCGATCGCCTCGAGCGGCACCATCTGTCCATCGCCACGGACCTCGACCTCACCTGGGACCAGCGGCCGCGGCCCGACGAAGCTCATGTCGCCGACGAAGATGTTCCAGAGCTGCGGCAGTTCGTCCATCGCGGTCGCCCGCAGCAGCCGGCCGACCCGCGTGACGCGCGGGTCGCGCTCGCTTGCCTGCACGAGCCCGAACCGGCGCTCGGCGTCCGGGACCATCGACCTGAACTTCAAAGCCCGAAACGGCCGGCCGCCGAGCCCGACGCGCGTCTGCGGGAAGAACACCGGACCGCCGTCCTCCAGCTTGACGGCGGCGGCGATCGCGCACCACAGCGGCGCCGAGGCGACCAGGCCGATGCCCGCGAGCGTGACGTCGAAGAAGCGCTTGATCACGCCGCACACGCGACGCCGGCGAGGCGTGCAAACAGGTCGTAGTACGCGCGCACGGCGGTCCGTCGGTCGAAGCGCAGCGCGGCCGTCCGGGCGTTGGCGCCCATCGCCTGCGTCGCCGCCCGGTCGTCATAGAGCAGCGCAATCTTGGCGGCCAGGTCTGCTGGATCGCCGGGCCGGGCGAGCACGCCGCATTGGTAGGTCCGGGCGATTTCCGCCGCTTCCGAGCTGGGGTCGACGGCTGCGACGTAGGGCCGCCCGGCCGCGAGAATCCCATACAGCTTGCTGGGCACGATGTAGCCCTCGATGCCGGCTTTCAGCGACACGAGAAACGCATCGGCGGCGGCGAACGATTCGTGCAGGAGGGCCTTCGGCTGGTACGGCAGGAATCGTACGTTGTCGAGCCCGCGCCGCGCGGCGTCTGCCTCGAGCGCCGCCCGCTTGGTGCCTTCTCCGACAATGAGGATGGTCAGGCGCTCCTTCGATCGCAGCCGATCCGCCGCCTCGATGAGCACGTCGAGATTCTGAGAGAGGCCCACGTTCCCCGAGTGCATCAGCACGAAGCGGTCCGCGAGACCATTCGATCGCGCGAACGCGTTGTCCCTGGGCCCGGGTACGATCGCCTCGCAGTCCGCCCAGTTGTGAATGACGTGGATGCGCGCCGGGTCCGCCCCTTTCTCGTCGACGAGCCGCGCCCGCATCCGGTCGCCGAGCGCGATCACGGCGTCCGCCTCCCGCAGCAGGAACCGGTTGACGCGATCCAGCGTGCGATTGACGAACGGATTGTTGAAGTCTTCGAGCAGGCTCGCCACTTCAGGAAAGATGTCCTCGCACACAAACACGAAGCGCGCGCCGCTGCGGCGCGCCGCCGACCACGCCGCGAGGCCGACAATGGGCGGGTCGGTCAGCGTCACGACCACGTCGGGTCGACCCACGCGCGCGGCGGCCAGCGCGGCAGACCCGAAGTAGGTCAGGTAGTTCGACACGCGTCCGGCAAACCGGCGGGGGCGGAAGCGCGTGCCGTTGGCGCGCAGCACCGTCACGCCGTTACGCGACTCGCGGGACACGGGTAGCAGGGTTCGCACCCTGCC
>DASZFS010000219.1:0-4821 GCA_035939575.1 Vicinamibacterales bacterium
ACCGAGCGAGTAGGCTTCGTAAATACAGGGTCAAATTCGCGATTCTTGGCGATCGAGTTTCGTACCAAATCACACCAAATGCCCCTGAGAGGGGGTACAGTTTTGGGTACAGTCTACCGGGTAGCGGCCTACTCCCTGACAGCTGCGTGACCTGCTTAACAAAGGGTCTCACTCGATGTGCCGGGCGAGCAGGCCGACCGCAAGCGCTGTCTCCGTCTGTCGTTTGTCGGCGCTCACAAATGTCAGGCCCGGCATCGATATGCGAGCAGCGAACAGTTGCGCTGAGGCGACGTGAATAGCATCGAGCGTCCGAATGGGATGTGCCGCCACGAGCCTTTCGGCGCCCGCTAGAACGTCGGTTCCGACTTCGACGAGCGTCCAGTAGCGGCGGTCGGCCGCCACGTGCTTGAGTATCGCCGGAAGCCGGGCCGCATCGATCGAGCCTTCTGCCACTCGGCGCCTCAGAGCGCTCCGCAGCTCAACCGGCAGCACGGCCGACGTCACGCATTCGTTTTGCTTGAGAAGTTGCAGGGCCTCGCGGCGGCCAGGCTCATCGACGTATCGCTTCACGAGTGCGCTGGTGTCGAAGTACGTCCACACGGCTAGGCGCGGTCCTCGCGATCCTCGATGACGGTCCGAGAGAGCGGCTTGCCTTTGACCTTGACCGGGCGCCAACTGGGTGTTGGCATCGGCCCCTTCCGAGCAGCCGGGGTGATCAAGCCCTCGTCAACCAGCGCTCGAAGCGTGGCCTCTTGGGCGTCTTCGTCTCTGATGGGCTTGATCACGGCAATCGGGTGCCCGCGTTCGGTCAGGACGACCTCCTTGCCGGCCCGCACGGCCCTAATGGCTTCGGAGAAACGCTGGTTGGCTTCGCGAAGTCCGAGTCGCATGTAGTGATGATACTACATGCCGGGCTGTCGGGATTGCGTATGGCCGCTGGGCAAGCTCGGATCGAGGCGGTTCCGCCCGAAACTTCCGGTACGACTTAGACGCCGGCCAGTTGGTGAGAAAGCGGCCCGGCGACCGCGTCGGCCAGGCGAGCCAGGTCCGGCTGGGCGAGATCGCCCACGAAGTAAATCATGTACTGGGACGCCTGCACGGAGACGACCGCCATCGAGTCGACACGCCCTTCGTTCAATGTCGGACGCGCCTCATCTGGAATCGTGATTCGAGCGCCGTTGTTTATCGCGGTTACGAGCAACGACACATGCGTGCCGCGATATTCCAATACCACGTGCGCGAACCGCCGCCCGCCGTACACGCACGCGTGTCGCTCGAGTACGTGGGCGGGCCCCACGACCGTCGTCACGTCATTCGGCGGAAGGCTCTCCAGGACGCGATAGGGGGCACCATATCGCTGCGCGGCTTCCTCGAGCGAAATCGGCTTCTCGGCGAGCCGGAATTGCAGGGCGCAGTTGCGATGGTCGCCTACCGCCGCGCGCGCGAGCGCGCCCGTCGCCGTGATCCAGTCACGGCCACGATAGGCGACACCAAGCGCAATGGCCAGCAGGACGGTCGCGGCGAGCGCCCACCACCCCTGGAACCTGATCCCGCGACGAGCCCTCACCTTGTGCGCGGCGTCCTGGAGCGTCGTCCGCAAGTGCGCGGTGAACTCAGGACTCGGGTCCAGGTTGCGCGCATTGTGAAAGGCTCGTTGTACGGCCGCGCGCAGCGCGCGCCGCCCAGCGAGATCGGCGCGGCACACCGGACACGTCTCCAGGTGACGCAGAATCTCATGGTTCGTTTCCGTGAGGAGCTCCTCACCCAGAAACGAATCGGCCATCTCACGCACATCACGGCATTCCATGGCAGGTTGTCTCACGTTTCGGCGCGCCGACGGCCGAGGGCGGCCCCCGGAGCCCCCAGCTCGGACCGAAGCAACGCGCGGCCACGATGGAGCCGCGACATCACCGTGCCCAGCGGAATCGCCAGTGCGTCCGCAATCTCCTTGTACGTCAGCTCCTCCACGTCGCAGAGCACGATCGCCTCCTGAAATTGGACGGGAATCCGACCCAGCGCGCCGAGCACGTCTTCGTCGGTCAGCTCCTGGGGCACGGGTGCCACGAAGGGTATCGTGTGGGCGATCCGGTCGTCTGGGTCGTCAACCAGGGGTGACCGTTGGCGTGCACGATGCCGGTTGCTCCGCACGTGCTGGAGAATCGTCACCAGCCAGGCCCGGCAGTTGGTGCCCGGCTGGAACCGGTGAAACGATTGGAGCGCCTGCATCATCGTCTCCTGCACCAGGTCCTCGGCCTCGTGTCGATTCCCTTCGAACCACCGTGCCAGACGAAACAGCCGGTCGACGTGCGGCAGGGCTTCCGCCTCGAAGGCGGCCCATGCGTGGTCGTCGGCAGGTGGCGCTGGCGTCTGTGCCATCAGAGTCCGGTCCGGACGGTACTAATAGGGATCATGTCTCCGATAGGACGGTTTATTCCCGGTCGTGAATTCAGCCAGCCCGTCATGCCGGACCGGCCGGTCGACGGCCGGGAATAGATCACACCAGCGTCGGTATCTCTATTGAGTCGCGCCGGTGTCGACAACGCCGGTCGATCGTCAGTGGAGATAGGAACTCCGATGCGTGTTCTCGATTCGATCGTGCTCGTCACTGCTGCCAACCGAGGGATCGGGTCGACAATTTGTCGCCGGGCTGCTCAAGCGCGGGGCGCGGCGCGTCTATGTCGCCACGCGATCCGCGGCTCTCGGGCCGATCGTCGCACTCGATCCCGCACGCGTTGTCGCCCTTCAGGTGGACATCACCAACCGGTTCGGGGTCGAGGCTGCTGGGCGCCCAGCCCCGGATCTGACGCCGCTGATCAACAACGTTGGCGTGGCCACCTTGGGGGGTATCAGTGACACTCCGCTCGATGCGATTGTGCACGACATGGACACGAACTTCTTCGGAACTCTGAACGTCGTTCGAACGTTCCTGCCAATCCTCGAGCGGAAAGGCCACGCAGCAAGCGTGGGGATCGACCGATCATGTTGATCAAGGCGGCGGGCATCCCGAGCTCCGACATCACCGACAAACGGCTGTACATGAATCGCCGCGCGTTTATCCAGTCTGCCACTGGGGCCGCGCTGTCCACGGTTGCGACGGTGCTGGGAGCCGAGGCCCTCGTGCGAGCGGCGCAGCCGGCGCCGCACGGAAGGAAACTGGCCAACGTGACACCTAGCGCCCTCGGTACCGGTGAACAGCCGAACACCTGGGAGCAGGTGACCACCTACAACAATTACTACGAGTTCGGCACGGACAAGGAACAACCGTCGCGCTTGGCGGGGACGCTCACGACGGAACCGTGGACCGTAGTCGTCGAGGGCGAGTGCAACAAACCGGCGGTCTACCATCTCGAAGACGTGCTCAAGGGGCGGACGCTCGAAGATCGCATCTACCGCCATCGGTGCGTCGAAGCGTGGTCGATGGTGATCCCATGGGTCGGGTTTCCGCTGGCCGACTTCATCACGAAGTGCGAGCCAACATCGAAGGCACACTTCATCGAGGTCACCACGCTGCACGACCCCAAGCAGATGCCGGGAACTCGGGTTCCGGTGCTGCCATGGCCGTACGTCGAAGGCCTGCGGATGGACGAGGCCATGCACCCACTGACGATTCTCGTCGTCGGCTTGTACGGGGAGGTCCTGCCCAATCAAAATGGCGCACCCCTTCGGCTGGCAGTCCCTTGGAAGTATGGCTTCAAGCACGTCAAGTCCATCGTCAAGATGCGCTTTGTGGAGCAGCAGCCGCTGAATACGTGGCGGAGGCAGGCGCCGAATGAGTACGGCTTCTATGCCAACGTCAATCCCGCCGTGGATCACCCTCGGTGGAGTCAAGCGACCGAGCGCCGTCTGCCTGGCCTCTTCAAGAACCACAAAACGCTGATGTTCAACGGCTACAGCGATCAGGTCGCCGGTTTGTACGCCGGGATGGATCTGCGGAAGAACTTCTGATCATGAGTTCCAATCAGACGATCCGATGGGTCGTCAAACCTTCGGTGTTTCTCGCGGCGCTCGGTCCACTGCTGTGGCTCGTCTGGGCCGCGCTCGCCGGTCAGCTCAGCGCGGATCCCTTGGCGGACCTCACCAACGAAACCGGTGTCTGGACGCTACGGTTCCTCTGCCTGTCCCTTACGGTGACGCCGGTCAGACGGTTGACCGGCTGGAACAGCGCGATCCGGTTCCGGCGGATGTTCGGCCTGTTCGCCTTCTTTTACGGGTCACTGCATCTGCTCACGTATGTGGTGGCCGACCGTTTGGCCGGCCTCGATTTCTCACATGGCGTGTTCGTGTGGACGACGCCGCGCGATCTGGCAGTCTCGGTGGGGGCCGACATCTTCAAGCGGCCGTTCATCACCGTCGGGGTCACTGCGTGGCTCACGCTGCTGCCGTTGGCTCTCACGTCCACGGCCGGGATGATTCGTCGTCTGGGCGGTCGCCGCTGGCAGCGCCTGCATCGGTTGGCCTACGCCGCGGCCGTCCTCGCGGTGCTCCACTACTGGTGGCTCGTGAAGGCCGACGTACGGCGGCCTGAGGCCTACGCACTCGTGGTCGGCTGCCTGTTGGCAGCTCGGCTGTGGTGGGCATGGGGACGCAAGCCTATCGTGGCCGCGCGCGTCGCCGCGTAGCCTGAACCCTGGACGTGACCAACCGTCCGCCTTGAACGAACGAGGCGGCGCGTCTACGTTGGAGGATCGTCATGCGCGGCATGTGGGTGTTTGTGGTCGCAGCGACATTGCTCGCGCCTCGACCGGCGCGGGGCGACGAACGGATGGATCTGGGGCTCATGCTGGGTTCGACCAACGCGACCGATGCCAGCACGGCTCTCCG
>DASZFS010000220.1:0-13361 GCA_035939575.1 Vicinamibacterales bacterium
GTAGGTGTCCACGTTCGTGCCCATCGCGACGTGCTCGCGGGTCCAGGACGGCCGGGCCAGCTCGCGCCGCAGCACGTCGGGGGCGTTGACCTTCACCACGATCTTCGAGTCGAAGTCGTGGCCCGCGTCGAGGTCGAGATAAGTGTGGCTGCGGCGGGCGAAGCAGTAGACGCACGAGTGCTTATCTCACAAACCCTATTCGAGATAGCGGCTCCGACCAGTGATGACAGCACGGGTCGGAGCCTTGATCCCGAACCTAGCGAGAGGTTGAGGACCCGTGCACAAGCCTACGGACAGCGCCCCACCTGCGCCGCCGCACGGCCCGTATGAGCGGGAGGCCGATGCGCGCCGCGACGCAGAAGCCATCTATATAGCGGCGCGCCGCGATCACCAGCGCGGGGCGATGACTCGCGCCAACGCCGACGTGCTCCGCACCGCTCTGAGCCGTGCGGGGGTCGAGATGGGCGCGTACGACAACACGATCGTCTTCTGGGTCGCCGGGTGGGAGCCCAGCACGGTTCAAGTCATCACGAGCTGGATCGAGCGGGCCAACGGCGGTGCCCGATGAGCCGCCGCGATCCGGCCGTGTTTATCGGCCTTGCCGTAGTCACCGTGTCCGCCGCCGTCTCGTCGTTCGGCGCTCTCTACGGGGTTGCCGTGTTCGCCGGGTGGTCCAAGCACATGGCGTTGACGTTCCCGGCGACGATCGACGCGACCGCGATGGTGGCCACTCGGATATGGTTGGCGTCGAGTACGCCGACTGAGGCGGCCCGTAGGTATGCCCGGTCTGTCGCCGTCGGCGCGGTGCTGGTCTCGCTGACTGGGAACGGTGCGTATCACTTGACGGCCGCTCACGTGATCCACCCGGGTGTGGCGCTGGTCATCGCGACGGGCACGGTCCCGCCGCTCGCGCTGGCGGTGGTCGCGCATCTGGCCGTCCTTCGTGGCGCCGCACTCGACTCCATCGGGGTGCCCGAACCGGCCGTGCCCACAGCTTCGGAACTCGGCACACCCAACACGCCTGAGGTATCGGCAGCGGCGATCACAGCCGCCCCACGGCGTCCCGCACTGACTAACCGGACGCGGGTCACTATTTCAGCCGACACGCCGTCGTGGGACGCACTTCTGGCCACCGCGCAGCAGGTCAACGCCGCGTCCGTCGCCGAGACGGGTAGACCAGCCGGGATATCCCGACTCCGTGCCGAACTCCGGGTAGGCCAGGCCAAGGCGCAGCAGCTCCGGGACCATCTCAAAGCCCTACCCGCTGCCGACCACACCCGGCTGCCCGTAGAGCGCGTGAACGGGGTACCCGTAGCCGCCGGATAGCCAGCGCTCTAGCCGCATCGGCGCCTCCAACCGGGTAAGGCTGGGGGCGCCTTTGTGCGCCCGCGCGCCCTTGACCGCGCTACCCCGTGCTCGGAATGTGTAGAAGTTAGTGCAATCATTCCGATGGAGGTTGTCATGGCCCTGAAGTTTCTCGGCATCTACCCGAACACTCCGGACGACGGTTCGCCGACCATCTGGTTGGACGACGAGACCGGCGACCTGATTATCCAGTCGTGGAAGGCCGACGCGGAAACGCTGAGGCAGTGCGCGGAGGTCGGTTCCGTGCCCGGCCACACCACCGACGTCCCGGAGCATGAAACGGTGATCCGGCTTCCGGCTAACATGCTCCAGTTTCTTCCGCGCACGTGAGGTAGCGATGACTGCGGTACGCGAGGCGCTGGCCAAGGCTCAGCGGTCAGCTGTTCATCTGGAGATGCGTGACTCCTACATGCTCGACGACCCGGAGTTCATCGCCTGGCAGCGGGGTCGCCGTTTGGACCCCGCCGACCGCTCCACGTGGTGGCGGCCATGGCTGGACGTGGTGGCGGATGCGACGGCGCGGGGCGTGGTTATGCGCCGGGCCAGAATCGTCTCGGAGCCGATCAGCGACTACATCCGGTACGAGTACGACATCACTTTCACAAACATCGCGGCGGGCGAGCAGGTGCGGTGGCTGCCCCGCCGGGAAACGAAGGATCTCGCGCTGCCGGGCGTGGACTTCTGGGCCTTCGACAACTCGGTGGTGATCTACAACCACTTCGACGGCAACGGCCAGTGGACCGAGTTCGGTATGGAGCTAACCGCCGAACCCGCGCTGGTGAAGCTTTGCGCGTCGGCATTCGAGAGCGTGTGGGAGCGGGCCGTCCCCCATGGGGCCTACCGCGCCGCCTAATCGCCAGCCATGTCAGCCCCCGCGTCTTCCAGCGCCCAGCAGGCGCGCCAGGTGCTCGCCGACCGGCTCGGCGAGATCCGGCGGGATGCGGGGCTGACCGGGCGCGATCTTGCCCAGCTTTGCGGCTGGCACCCGTCGAAGTCGTCTCGGATCGAGAACGCCCGCACCCCGCCGTCCGCCGATGACATCCGGGCTTGGTGCGAGGCGTGCGGGGCACCAGGACAGATCGAAGGATTGATCGCGAGCCTGCGTGCAGTCGAGGGAGCGTTCGTCGAGTGGCGGCGCATGGAACGCGCCGGACTGCGGCAAGCACAAGAGGCGCGGTTACCCCTGTATGAGCGGACGCGGAACTTCCGGTCGTACTCCTCATGGCTGATCCCGGGCCTGATCCAGACCCGTGCGTTCACAGAGGCCGCTCTCCGCGCGATCCAACGGCGGCGCGGCCTGGTGGACGACGTCGAAGAGGCGGTAGCCGCTCGGCTGGAGCGTCAGCGAGTGCTCTATGAGGGCGACCACCGGTTCGCATTCCTGATCGAGGAATCCGTCTTGCGCTGCGGCATCGGCGGCGCCGACGTCATGGCCGGACAACTCGGCCACCTGATCACGATCGGTTCGCTGCCCAATGTCAGCCTTGGCATCGTGCCGATGGGTCCGGACCGCGTGCGCTGGCCGGTCGAGGGTTTCTGGATCTTCGACACAGCACAGGTAAACGTCGAGCTGATCTCCGGGTACCTGACGATCACCCAGCCGCGAGAGGTCGAGATGTACGCCGACACCTTCGCCGAACTGGCGAACCTGGCGGTGTACGGGGCGGGCGCACGGGCGCTGATCACATCCGCCATCGACACACTCGAATAGCTCACGTGCAATCTGGTGCAATCTCGTTGATCACGATCACGGTCCGTTTCTACGGTGCGAGCATGGCCAGCACTACGACCGCAGCCGCGCCCGCTCCTCTTGTCGCCGTCCGCCTGCTCGCGTGGGGCGGCACCGACGCAGACATCGAATGTGCCGTCCGCGACGCCGGACGCGGGTGGTCCCGTGAAACGTGGCAGATCACGGTGGAACGCGTCCCCGGGCCGGTGAACGTGCGTGACGGTACGGAGATCGCCACCCGCCGAACAAAGCGATGGGGCTGGGTTGCGATGCCCGGTTATGTTCATGCCTGAGTACTACCGCGTCGATCGCCGCCGTCAACGCCGCGCGTTCATCGCGGCGACAGAAGCGATCAGGCTCTACAGCGAGGCACTGAGCCGCCCTGACGCGCTCTTGCAAGGCGACACGGACGAGTTCTGGTTCTGGCTGCCAGACGTGCCCGAACGGGGCGCCGTGCGCTGCCATGTGTATCCCGTCGAGTGGAGCGAAATCCCGGACTACGCACGAGGCGCATTCGTCGATGGCTGACGAACAGGCCGAATTGGAATCGTTCACCGTTCAACTGAGGGCAGCACGGCGCCGGTTACGGATTTCACAAGAGGAGTTCGGCGCCGGGCTCGGTGTGTCCGCGTTGGCCATTGGTTCCTGGGAGCAGGGCAAGGACATCCCGGCGGTGGGCAACTTTGTGCGCTGGTGCGAGGGTTTGGGGTACAGCGTGGGCGTGGCGGGGTTCTCGCCGGACACGGTGCTGGTGCCCCGCGCAGATGAACTGTTCGAGGAGTTCCATATTCGGCGCGTGACGCGGGGTTTAGCGGAAGAGGGCTCACGCAGCAGCAGGTGGGGAACGCGCTTGGGGTCACGTCGTGGTCGGTCCACATGTACGAAACCGCGCACCGTGTCCCGCGCCTGCTGCGGCTTATCGCCTGGGGCCCAGTCGTCGGATGTCGTCTGACGATCAGGGCACGATGATGCGCAACACCTGGTCGGACCTTGGTCACCTGGTATCACCGCCACGTCTGCCCGATCCCTGGCGACCCGCGCAGCCCGCACCCGACGCGGAACTGCTGCGCCGCGTCATCGCAGGACTGAAGCGGCTTGAACCGCGTCCGCGACACGCGCGCATCTGGGGTCCGCGAGAGCACATCGGGCCCGCTCGCTGATACGCCGCTTCTGATGCCCTGCCACTTACCAGGTGGCGGGGCATTTCCGTTCGTCAATGAGTGGACGGTCGTCGACATGCCACGCTAACCTAATCTCGTTCGATAACCATCGAACTTTAGGAGGTTTCGCCATGACCGAAGACGTCTTGCTCACGTTCGCCGACACGGCGAGCGCGCTGAACGTCGACGTCGTCACCGTGCGGCGCCTAGTCGACGCAGGCAGGCTCCGCACCGTACAAATCGGTAGGAGCGTCCGCATCCCGAAAGCCTCACTCGCCGAACTCGCGGGTGCGCCGTCCCACGCCGACCAGCTCGCCGACCTCGCCGCCCGTGTTGCCGCGCTCGAGGTGGCGACGTCGTGACCGAACAAGACATGCCGGCCGTGACATTCCGGCCCCCGCCCTCGCCAGGCGAGTTTTCCCGCCCCTACCTCGAATCAGGGCAGGCGCGCGAGGCGGCGCCGACCGTATCGGACGCCTGGTCAAGCGCCGCGCCCCCGTCGACGTCGACCCCCGACCCGGGTGATTACCGGCGCGGGCCCCTGATCGAGGGTCACCAGCGACTCACCTTCGAACCGGGAGCGGTCGCGTCGACCGGGCCAGAATCCGGAACCAACATCGACCGAACGATTCAACATGTCGACGACGACTACAACGACTGAGTCGACGGCCGCGAGCGACATCGAGGCACGGATCTCCGAACAGCTCGCCCACGCCACCGCCCTCGAGGATGACGCCGACGCCGTCCGAATCTCCCTCCAGCTTCGGCCCAAGCTCGAGGCGGCCGACCACGCTGCGCACGCCAAGAGGGGTCAACACCTCGCCGCGTCCGAACACCTCGCCGACGCACGCAACGCGCTCGCCGCATTCGACCACGACGGACGCGACCGTGCCGAACGGGTCCGCGACGCGCTCGCCACCGTCGTCGGAATCGACCTCGCCGACCAGGTCGCCGACCAGCTCGCCTCCGAATCTCTCGAGCGCGACGCGGCGAGCGAACGCGTCCGGATCGCCGACCAGCTCACCGACGCGCAGGTGCCCCCCGACACAGTCCGGGCCACCCTCGCGCTCCTAGGTGAGCAGCACGCGGCTAAGCGCGCCCGCCTCGTCGCCGACGTCACCGACGCGGAAGCGGAGGAGGCACGCCTCCGCACCGACGCCGAACGTCTAGAAGCGGAACGCGACCGACTCGCACTCGCCGTAGATCAGCCACTCGCCGCATTCGAGTACTGCGACGCGTGGCTAACCCGCGTCGCACGCCCCAGGGTGTACCGAGCGATCATTCGGGCGCGTACCTCCGGCGCCATAGTCGACCAGGCGCTTTACGAACTCGCCCTCGCCGCCGCGTCGATCAGTTGGAAAGCCGACGCCGCGCTCACGGGCGAGCTCGCCGACGTCGTCAACACGGCACGCGACCGGGAACGACTAATCGGCGAGCGCGACCAGATGAGGCGCCTAGGCCTTGATCAGGGGTGGCGCATCGGCGGCGCCATCAGATGATCACAAACCCGGATCATCCGTGATTAACAGCCGCACACCATTACGGAACGTTTAAGGAACTAGAGCAGTGGTCTAGACCACCGCGCGGTCAACGCCGTAAGCAGCCGGTCCACACGGCCGCGCGGAAGGGCGCCCCTTCGATCAGCACCGGCGCCCTGCCCCCCGTCCGCCTACGTGGCGCACGGGGGGTTTTGCTGTGCCGAGCCCTATCCAGTCGCACCACGCTCCGGTGCGACCTTCACCATCTCGCGCAACGCCGGAGCGATCCGCAGCGCGTTCGCGCGGCTCGGACGCCGCTCGCCGGTCTCCCAACGGCCCATGGTCGCCGGGTGGACACCGGCGATATTGGCCAGCGGTGGGATGGACAACCCGCAGGCGACTCGGACCCGGCGCGCCTCGCCGGACGCATACAGCTGTTGCACCCAAAGATGGGTGCCGATGGCGACGGTGACGGTCTCCCGGCTCAGACCGGGCAGCAGGTCCTCGGACAAGGATCTTCCTTAGGCACAGGGGAACTGAGCGCGTTTGCCCCTGCCGTCGGAGTTGATCTCCGGAACGCGCCCGATCCAAGCCATGCCCTGCGCTGAGGCGGTGTCAGTCTAGTTCACCCGGGAGTCTCGGCCGTCCGTGCCGACAACCGGAATCGGCGCGAGCGCGCACCCTGATTCGCCGCCTTTCCTGATTCCGCAGACGGTTACGGCACCGTTTGACGTGTCAGGTTTCCGCGCCGACGTACGCCGTATTACTGAGGCTCTATCAGTAATGCGATCGCACTTTCGATCACGCAGGTTCGCCCTAGGGAATCATGTTACCTAACTCTTGATATGGCTAGGTATCGCGACCTAGTATTACCGTATGACGACACGGACCGCGATCGAGCTGAACGGGCACACGTTGGACCGGACCGCGTTCAACGAGGTTCAGTGCCGGCGCTGTGACGCGTTTTTCGAGCTGACCGATGACGATCAGGTGTGGAACCTTGACGGAACCGACCCGGCACCGTGCCCCTCGCGCTCCGGCGGCGAGCTGGCCGCCGTCGAGGTCGTCGGCATCGACGTTGACCGCGTTGTGTCCGATCGGACGCGCGAGCGGATCGAGCGGAGCGTGCCAGAGAACACGCGGCGCGCCTACGGCCGCCAGCTCGAGCGTTTCGAGGCCTGGTGTGGGCAGGTGGGGCGGACCGCGTACCCGTGCACGGGAGAGACGCTGGCGGAGTTCGTCAGTCACCTATGCGACCTCGAGCTGGGCGCCTCGAGTATCGATCAGGCGATTACCGCGATCCGGGTGCAACACCGCAACCTGGGGTTTCAGCACCAGCCGGACACGCGGGCGGCGCGCATGGTCCTCAAGACGCACCGACGGGAGCGCTCCGCGAGCGGCGAGCGGACCAAAAAGGCGCCCCCGATCACGATCGACCGGCTACGCCGCATGATCGAGGCGACCCCCGACACCCTGATCGGCCGCCGGGACGCGGCGCTTTTGGTGCTCGGTTTCGCGCTCATGGGGCGCCGCTCGGAGCTCGCCGCCTTGCAAGTCAGCGACGTACTCGAGACGGACGACGGGCTCTTGATCCGGATTCGCTCGAGCAAAACCGACCAGGATGCCGCTGGCGCCGACGTCGCCGTCCCGCGCGGAGTGCACAGCGCCACCGACCCGGTTCGTGTGATGCGCCGCTACCTCGCCGCGCTTGCCGAACGGGGGGTGACGTCCGGGCCCCTGCTGCGGTCCGTGAACCGGCACGGGCAGGTGGGCGCCTCGATCAGTCCGGACGGAATCAACCGCGCCGTGCGCGCGGCTGCCGAACGCGCAGGCCTGTCCGGTGCGGAGCTCTACAGCGCCCATGGGCTACGCGCAGGCGGGGCGACGTCCGCCTACAAGGCGGGGGCACCTGTGTCCGCGATTGCGGCTCAAGGGCGCTGGTCGGAGCGTTCGACTGCCGTGCTCGGCTACATCCGGGCGGTAGACCAATGGGACGACAATCCCATGCGCGGCGTCGGACTGTAGAGACTGGAGTACCCCAGTACCCCCCACGCCTGGAGTGCGGCGCCAGGATGCGCCCCCAAGAACGAGACTCGGGGGCGCTTCTCTGTGCGGGGCGGGGGATTCTCCCAGCGATTTTGATCATGCTTCGCGGCGAGCGCCGCATGCCGCCTCGCGAGGCGGCACGCGGCCGGGCCAGCTCGCACACGGAGCGAGACAATGTATTGATGTGAGGGGCGCTCATGCGGAGCGCACAAATCAGGGTATGAACGCTTATAGGCGAGCGCGGCGAACGCAGGACACATCTCGCAGATTAGCCGTGTTTTTCACCGAAAAACATTCGTAATATACAGCACTGTATATGACTCGTTCTCGGATACTATATGAATGACCTGGTCTAACGTGGCCCTCACGGTCCGATCGGCGGGATTCGCACCTGGACCGGATCGAGGCTGAGCGGACCGGTTCGCTTGGCCCAGCGCCGCGCCGCGCGGGACGACAGGCGAGGTCCCGGGAGTAGTAGCACGTCCGGTTTCGTGACCATCGCGGGATACGTGCCGTCAGTCGCGAATGCGTTTTCAGCCGGGTCTAGGCGCCCCGTGATGGGCCAGGTGTGCCGACCGACGGTCGCGTAGAAGGTCACGACGCACGGGGCGAACATCTCGTCCTTCCCGTCGGTGCGATTGATCCGCCAGCGTGTTTCCGCGCCCCGCGCTACGTTCGCGTACCCGTCCGCTGTGCGTCCGACGGTCCCGTCCGACCCCGTCCCGAGTCGCCATGGCCCCCTGATTGGCCCCGTGTTGTCGTATCCGTCGACGCTGTTGCAGATGGTTACGCCGAGATAGTCGATTGCGGCGACCTGGCTTGATTCGACGTGACGGACGATCAGATAGGGGGTTCCGCCTACGCGCTCGATCTTCGCCGCGAGCGGGGGCGCCAGCTCCCTATGCCGGGCATGCCGCGCTTCCGCCCGGGTCACCCACCACAGTGCGGAGCCACCGACAGAGATGGCCCATGTCCCGATCGCGGTCCACGTGGCGGATGGCCACCTGATCACGTCCCACCATTGCATGCCCAACGATCATACGGATTCGCCCGTTTGATCATCTTCTACAGGCAATGCAATTTCGCGACGACGCAGCTTTCGACGTGGGCACCGGCGACGTGTTGAACGTGGTCCGGGTGGCGAAGACGTCGAAGGGCGCCGCCACCGACAGGTCCGCCGCCCGTGTTCACGGCGCCGTCACCTTCAGTTCCCGGCACACCGCGCACAGCGCCTGCCCGCCGTCGCCGTACCGGTGCGTCGGTCTATCGCAACGGGTGCATGGCCCGGTCTCCGATGCTGGCCAAACGGGCACCGCGTCTGCCGCCGTTGCGCCTGAAGCGGTGTTGGAAGTGTTGGAGTGTTGGATTGGGTCGGGGTCATCACCTTTGAATCTAACGCTTCCAACACTTCCAACACGGTCAGAAGCAGGGAGCGGCGCGTAGAGGCCGCGCTTCGGCCTGATGATCCGGCCATCCTTGAACAGGCGTCCGAGATAGGTGTCGACCTGCTTTCGATCGATCCCGATACCGTCGGCGACGGCCGCTGCACCTATCCCTTCAGGGCGCTCACGCACGGCGGCGAGAACTTCTGCGGTGCGGTCGGACATGGAGCCGGATTCCCTGCGGATTGCGGCCTGTTTCGCCGCAGTGGCCAGGTCTGCGCCGTCGAGCGTCCACCTGCCGTCGGATATCGACAACGCATATTCGTTCTCTTCGACGTCCCGCCCGGTGATCATCAGGACGCCGTCGCTCGAGTGCCGGGCGCGAGCGAGCACAATGATCGTGTCCGCCGCACCGGCCAGACCGTTGGTACCGGACACGGTATCGACGAAATCGTCCGAACCCGCCTTGCGATCGTGGTGGAGGACGACGACCGCGAGGCCCGGGCAGTCATCGGCGATAGTTTTGAGCCTGCTGCCGATCCGGTAGTCCCGCTGGTACGACGACTCACCTGGCAGCGCGGGCGGCATAACCTTCCCGAGCGTGTCAATCACGACCAGCGCAGTGTCGGGGTAGCGGCGCCGGAACGCCACGATGGTCGCGATGATCGCGCCCGGAACAATCCTCGTCTGGTAATGGAACAGGGTGGGGATCGGGGCACCGTCGGCGAGCAGTGCGCGACAGCGGTCCTGCATGCGCCTGTCGCCGTCCTCGAGCGCGAGGTATAGCACCCTGCGGCCCGTCGCGCCGGTTGGGATGACGCCAAGCGCGTGGCCGTTCGGCGAGGCCACCGCGAGCTGCACCGCAAGCGCGAGCCACGATTTTCCGGCTTTCGGCGGTCCGGCCAGGAGAGTGAATCCCTCCGGAATCAGGCCGTCAACAGCGTACGTCAGCGGGTCGAATTTCTGCGCGTCGAGCCACCGACCATCTCGGACAGCAGCGAGAAGCGTGCGGTCATTCTCGTCCACATCGCGCTGTTCGAGGGTTGCCGCATTGTCGATTCGGCATTGCGGCTCGTCGTCCTGTGGCTCGTCGAGCGGACCCGGGAACACCTTCATCACGTCGGCGTTCACGACGCCACCCCCAGTTCGGACGGGCGGACGAGCGTCGCGGCTATTTCCCAGCCTTGCCACCCGGAATCGCGGAGGCGCCAGGCTTCTGTGATCAGTTCGGTCGGGGACAAGCCGAAGGCGGACGGCGTGCGGGGGCGAGGAGCGACCGCTGCAAGCGGGTCACGGACGAAACCGCCGTCAAGCGGTACGAGCCGGAGCGCGGCCTCGCGACGGCGACGGAGTTGGTCGGCCAACGCGGCAGGCAGAACGCACATCGTGTCGCCGTGTGGCGGTATGCTCGGTGGGATAGCGCAGCTGTTCAATGTATTGACACGTGCTCCTCTTCGCCCATGGTGGTGGGCGGGTTCTGGCGGCGGCGCCCTTCAGCGGGGCGCCGCTCGCGTATCTGCTGTGGATCAGGCCTCGTCGTCAGACGGCTCGGTGCGCGTTCGGGGCGTGGGCGGAGTGCGGGGGTGCAGCAGGATGCGGAGACGGTCGCGCTTCGCTGCGCTGAGCGGTGGGGCGGCGTCGACAAGAGCGCCCACATATCTCCAGCGCCGAGCATCCTCGACGTCGCCGCGCGCTTCGGCCTGTGCGGCCATGATTTCGGCGTAGGCGCCCATCAGGCGGCGACCGGTTCCTGAGGGCGGTCGCCGTCGAGCATCCGCAGGAGCTGTGGCACCGGAATTCGCCAAACGTTCCCGATTTTGAAGCCGGGAATGTCACCCTTTCGCAGAGCCTTTAGAATCGAGTCGTGGTCGAGGCAGAGGAGATCGCCTGCGATTCGCGTGTCGACAACCGCGAAATTTCTGATCTCGTCGAGAGATACACGGTGTACTCGCACTGCGGTCATCACCCGCCGCCTCCTGTTCTTTCGGGGAGTCACGGGTCAAAGAATGACACACCCCGGCAGCGGCAGCGATCCCTGCGTTATGCCGATCACCTGGCACAACGTGGGCAGAGGTTCGTACCGGAAATGCCAATTTGATAAGGGTGCGCTGTATTATCGAAGGACGGATTTTTGCGCCGAAGATGCCAATTTGGCAGCATGAGATTTATGTCAAAAAACAAAATACGATACGAGACTCAGACCAAAATCCTTTGCTGAATCTTGACCGATGAGCGGGAAGGCCCGGCGGCCGTTTCAGAACTCAGGGCCTAGGCGGACGTACACGCGTCAGTCCTTGGGCTCGATCTGGACCGTTCTCTCTTCGAACGGGACTCGCCCCGCTCGTCCGGGCAGGAGCGTGACGATTGCTAGCTCGGTGACCACCGCCCGCTGGCGGTCTAACGTCATCGCCTTCCAAACTGGCTTCGGATCCTCAGCAACGACTAGATCGACCAAGACGCGCGAGCGCTGTGGATGTGCCATCTTCGCCTCGACCTCGGCCAGGCGCTCCCGGATGCGCTTGGTCGCCGTGCGGAACTCCCTCACGTCCGCCTCGTCGTCCTCCGCGAACTCCGCTGCGAGCGCATCCAGCCGGACCCTCAGTGCGGCTGCCGTCGCTCGAAGGGCCTCGACGTCTGGGCGCTCGTCATCGACAAGCAGGTCTGCCGCTTCGGGAGCGGCGAGCCGGTGGAGCACGTACTTTGCGACCAGGTCGTCAATCGGGTCGGTGAAGCGGGCCAGGTGCTTCGTCTTGCGACACCGATAAATTGGCTGAACCGTGCCGCCCTTCACCTTGGATCCGCGCGACCCGGCCGTGACCGTCGTGCCGTCGTCGCACACCCCGCACAGCGCGATGCCAGACAGCAGCCACCGCCGCCCTGGGCCTGGGCTGGTGACGCGACCCGGGTCGCGCAGCAGGTGGGAGGCGGCACGCCACGTGTCTTCCGAAACGATCACAGGCCACCTGCCAGGGTAAAGTTCGCCCGGCGGGTCGCCCTTCTTCAGTCGCGCCGGGTACTCGCGCAACGCAGCGAACCGTTCGTTCAGTAGAAGGTGACGGACGCCGTTGCGGCTCCACGGCTTTCCGTCGCGGTTGAGGACGCCGCTCGCGTTCAAGTCGGTGGTGATCCGGTTGACGCTGACGCCTGCGAGGAGATCGGCGAACATGCCGCGCACAATCCCGGCCTCGTCCTCGACGACCTCCATGCCGTCGGCGCTGTAGCCAAAGCAGCGTCGGCCGGTCGGCGGCTTGCCCTGTTCGACGTTCTGGAGCATCTTCCGCTTCTCGCGCTCGCTCATCTGCTCGACCTCGAACGTGTCGAACTCTCCTAGCACTCCGGCGAGCATCCGGCCTGCCGCAGTCGTCAGGTCGAGTTGCGGCCCTTTGACACACAGTACGGAAACGCCGTGCTCGCGGAAGAGCTCGATCCCGGCCGCGCGCTCCGCGCGGTTCCGCCAGAGACGGCCCATCGCATAGACCAGGACACAGTCGACCTCGCCCCGCTTGACTGCCTCGACGAGTTCGGCGTAGTCGGGCCTAGGGCCGCCGTACGTCGCGGACCGGTCGTTGTCGACGAACCTGCGCTTGATCGTGAGGCCATGCCGCGTGGCGAGGGCGTCTGTGTCCTGGTTTTGGCGCTGGACGCCCAGCTCCTCACCGGCCTTGTCCTTCGAGATGCGCGCGTAGCTAGCGGGGTTGCTGAATAGGGCCACAGATGCAAGCATACGCAGGCGTGGGTGCAGCCGCGGTACGGGTTGACCGTCCAGTCGAACATCGGGAAGCCGCCCGACACCCGGTTGAGCACCGATTTCGCCTGCACCTCGTAGAACGTCACGCCGCGGAACTCCGGGGTGTCGAAGGTCCGCTGGACGACGGCGTCGGCGCCGAACAGGGAGAGCTGCGGGTCCGCCTCCCGCGGAGGCGCTCCCTTCCCCACCAGTTGGCCGGCCCATCGCATGCACCCACCATAGAACACTCGTTCTACGCCGCAACAGCTTGCGGCGCGCTTAACTCGAACGAGTGATCGACACTCGACGGCCGCTGTATATACGGAGCGGAATCGCGCGATGACGGAAATTGTTCGCACATGATGTCGAATTGCGTTGTTTGGGAGATCTTTTACTGCCTTTTGGCGGACATTCAGCCGGGATAGCGGTCCAATTCGTGTGGGTTGCATGCCGTTCGGGCCGGCACACGACTCA
>DASZFS010000221.1:0-2068 GCA_035939575.1 Vicinamibacterales bacterium
ACCGCGAGCCTTCGGCGTCGTAGAAGTACTTGCTGGGCAGGGTCTTTCGACGAGCAGAAAGGCCTCGCAGCACGTCGCCGAGAAAGCGACTGCCGACTGACGTTGGGTGGTGTTGCGTGGGTTGGATCGTGGTCACTGAAGTCATTCCGAGCCTTTAGCGATCGGCCGCAAGCCTGAAGCCCGAGAATTGCCAGCGCGCCTGGGGCGGAAAGAAATTCCGATACGTCACGCGCTCGTGACCGGGAGGCGTTGCGCAGGAACGCCCGCGCAAGACCATTTGATTGATCATGAACTTGCCGTTGTACTCGCCGAGTGCGCCGGGTTCCGGCCTATAGCCGGGGTATGGCGAATATGGACTCGCCGTCCATTCCCAGACGTCTTGGCGGATACCACCGCGTAAAGACCGCGGATGTACACGGATGTCTTTCGGGCTCCCCTCGCCTGTCCCGAACTGGCGTGCGGCGACTTCCCACTCGAACTCGGTCGGCAGACGCCGCCCAGCCCACCGCGCGTAGGCTGCCGCCTCGAAGAAGCTCACGTGGCAGACGGGTTCGTCGAGACGCAAGCTCCGCAAGCCGTGGAGCGTGTACACCCACCAATCCTCGCCATCGCAGTACCAGTACCCTGGCGCCTCCCAATTCGCCGCTTTCGCCGTGGTCCATCCTTCGGAGAGCCACAACTCGGGCCGCTGGTACCCCTCGTCTTCGATGAAGGCCACGAATTCGGCGTTGCTCACCGGCCGATCAGCGATTGCACAGTCGCGAAGGAGCGACGCATGCGCGGGACGCTCGTTGTCGAACGAGAACTCGATACCCACGCCGGGCCGGTGGCCGATCTCGTAAATCCCACCATCGATGGTCCACTGCCCTGGTGGCGTGACAATCGGGACAGTCCGTGCGGCAGCCTCTGGAACATAACGAGGAAAGATCGGTGAACTCGAAAACGCATGCTTGATATCGGTCAGCAGTAGCTCCTGGTGCTGTTGCTCGTGGTGTAGTCCCATGATGATCAGATTGAGGACGTCCTGATCTGCAGACTCGAGCAGCCCCTCCACAGCGGTGTCCACGTATGCGCGGTAGGCCGCTACTCGGTCGATGCCAGGCCGACTGAGCACGCCACGGGATGGACGCGGATGACGCGGTCCGACGGATTCGTAGTAGGAATTGAAGATGAAGCCAAACGCGTTATCGAACGGGCGATAATCCGGTGCGTGGGGAACCAGAACGAACGTCTCGAAGAACCACGTCGTGTGCGCGCGATGCCACTTGGTCGGGCTGGCATCCGGCATGGATTGGACGGTCTGGTCCTCAGCCGAGAGTGGAGCGGCCAGAGTCTCGGTGAGACTCCGGACGTCCCGATAGCGTCGCGCGACCTGACTCCGTCGATCGCGGACCGGGGCTGCGGTCTCTGCGAGCACCGTCCAATCGTCAGTCATGAGTGTTTCGTCTTGATCGTGCACACATGCCTCCCTGACTGCTAAATCGCGGTTCGGCCGCCGTCGACGGCCACGATCGCGCCAGTCATGTAGCTGGCGCGCGGTGAGGCCAGGAATGCCACGACCTCCGCGATCTCCGCAGGGTCGGCCGCACGCTTCATGGCCGTGGTGGCCCCGATCGAATCGAAGAGTTCCCGTGGCTCGGGCCGCGTGTAGATCGGGCCAGGCGCGACCGCATTGACCCTGACACCGCGCGGGCTGTACTCCGCCGCCCATGCCTGAGTGAACGAAGCCAACGCCGCTTTGGTCGCCCCGTACGCCGCGCCGCCGGCGAGACCGAGGCGGCCGGCCATGCTGCTGATGTTGATGATGCTTCCCGTGCCACGGGCCACCATGCCTGGCGCGAACGCCGCGACGAGGACGAACGCCGCCCTGACGTTGGCGTCGAACATCGCATCGAACGAGGCCATCTCAAACGCCTCGGTCGGTCCCCACACTGCGAGGCCGGCGTTGTTAACCAGGACGTCGATGTCGCCGACCTCCTTGGCTAAACGAGCGACGCTCGCGGCGTCGGCGAGGTCGGACGCGACGAAGTGGGCCCTGCCACCCCGCAATTCGATCTCTTCGACCGTC
>DASZFS010000222.1:0-2660 GCA_035939575.1 Vicinamibacterales bacterium
CAGCGCTTCCGCCGGTTGTTCGAAGACCTCGGCGGCAGCTTCATCAAGTTCGGCCAGATGCTCGCGCTCCAGCCCGACATCGTTTCGCTGGAGTACTGCGACGAGCTCTTCAACCTGCTCGACCGCATCGCACCGTTTCCGTACGAGCACGTGGAGCAGGTCTTCCGCGAAGAACTGGGTCAGTCGCCGACCGAAATCTTCGACCATTTCGACCCCAAGCCGCTGGCGACCGCGTCGATCGGGCAGGTCCACGCGGCGGTACTGCGCGGACGCAGAGTCGCGGTCAAGGTGCAGCGCCCGAGCGTCGAGTCGGAGTTCAACGGCGACATCCGCCTGATGCTGATCTTCACGCAGATCATCCGGCGCCTCCAGCTGAAGTCGTTCTTCTGGATGCTCGACCCGAGCGAGGAATTCGTCTCGTGGACCCGCGAAGAGCTGGATTACCGCCGCGAAGCGCGATACGCAGAGCGCCTGCGCCGCAACGCCGAGTCCAATCCGCACGAGCGTGCGCCGGCGATTTTCTGGAGCCTGACGACCCGCCGGACGCTGGTCATGGAGTTCATGTCCGGCCTGACCGTCCTCGACTATCTCCGCGCGGTCGCGGACGGCGACGAGTGGACGACGCACCGTTTGCGCGCCGCCGGCTTCGAACCCAACCAGTTCGCGCGCCATATCATCGACAACTTCCTCGGAGACGCGTTTCAGTACGGCGTCTTCCACGCGGACCTGCATCCCGCGAACCTGCTCATCCTGCCGCAGAATGTCGTCGGGTACGTGGACTTCGGCATCACCGGCGTGCTGAGCCGCTACTCGCGCCGCCACCTCGTCGAGATGACGCTCGCCTACACGCGGGCCGACATCGGCACCATGGCGGACCAGTTCATGAAGCTCGTGACGTACCGGCCCGACGCCGATCCGGACAAGTTCCGCCGCCTCCTGGCCGAGTCGTCGCAGGATTGGTATGAAGGCGAAGGCGGGCAGACCGTGTTCAAGAAAAATTTTACGCTGGTGATGCTCGATTTCCTGACGCTGTCGCGCCAGGCCGGTATCGGGCCCGAGCGGGATGTGATTAAATACATTCGATCGGCGATCGCTGCGGATGGGCTGATTACGCGATTCGCTCCGGGCTTCAACGTGGGGCGATATCTCGAGGATGTCTGTCAGCACTGGGTCGCCCGCGAAGCGCGCAGGATGACGTTCCGCTACAGCACGCTGACGGCCCTGGCGGCGTCGGGCGGGCGGTTGATCGAGGACGGTCCCGCGCGCGCCGCATCTCTGCTGCGCCGGGTCGCCGACGGCGATTCGCTCGGGCGCATCGATGTCCGGACGATTCCCCGCGCGGAAGAAGGGCTCCGCAAGCGTTCCATCAGGCTCGCCGGGATCGTCGTCGCGTTTACGGCGCTCCTGGAATTGACCACGTCGGCGCCGCAGCTGGGCCTCAACCTCTTTACGGCCGAGGCGACGCTGGTGGCCGCCGCGTTGCTCGCGCTCGGTGACTCACTGCGAAAACTTGCTCTTGCCGGCTGAGGCTGGTAGAAAGGCCTTCTCATGCGCGACGCAGTCAAGTCGATGCTCGGACTCTCGTGGGCAGTCTCGCTGTTCGGCGTCCAGGAAGTATCCCGGCTGATGACGCCGGCCTCCGACGCCGCCGTGCCGTCGATGGCCGCGGTCGACGAAGTGTCGCGCGCCGTGCAGGACCACCTGTCCGGGCGGCTCGCCGAGCGTTTTCGCACGGGTGACGAATGGCAGCGCCGCGTGGTCGATGCGATCTTCGACCCGCGCGAGATCGTGCAGGCGCTCGACCCGCGCCTGATGGACCCGCGCCGGGTCGTGCAGACAGGCGTCGAGATGGCGCAGAAATCGATGGCGCTCGTGCGCGACGTCGTGTCCCCCAAGTCCCCGTCCGCAGCCAACTGAGGGTCCCATGACCGAAGCACCGACGATGCGCGATCTGGTCAAGTCATCGCTGACGCTCCCGTGGGCCATCTCGATGTTTGGCGCGCAACAGTTCACCAACCTCGTGGCGCCGCCGTCCACCGCGCGGCTGGCCGGCGCGACCGTCGCGTTCGACACTGTGAGCAACGTCACGGCTCAGCAGCTCGACGGCTGGCTGAAGCAAACCTACAAGATCGGCACCAGCGTCCAGCGGCTGCTCGTCGACCTGATGATGTTGAAGACGCCGGAGTTCGACCAGAGCACGCTGATGCGGATGGCCGCCGAGATGCAGGAAGGGCCGGTCTTTCAGGCGGTCGTCAAGTACGGCATGCCGCCGGTCGGCTGGCTCGATTCGTTCCTCGTCTCGCGGCGCGACGCGCCGGCCGTCACGCAGGAATTCTCCAACAAGCTCCAGATCATCATGCTCGTGACCAACGTGCACTCCGAGCTTGGGCTGGACGCCAACACCACCGACTCGCTGCCGGCTCTCGTGGACAAAGTGGCGGCGATGCCGACGTTCCCGCGCGTCTGGGCGACCGAGGGGCTCGGCCATTGGTACGGCGACCGCGCGATGGAGAGGGCCGCCGGCGGCCCCGATCCCAAACAACTGATCACCGATCCGGCGTGCGCGTCGCTCCCGCCCTGGAGCATGACGATGCTGCACGCCGGCATCGGCATGGCGTTCGCCAAGGCGATCCTCGCGACGCTCGAGCCGACGAGCCCAC
>DASZFS010000223.1:0-11625 GCA_035939575.1 Vicinamibacterales bacterium
GCCCCGCACCCAGGACCGTACCGGTGAGCAGACCCATCACGAAGCTGCCACCGCCGCCGCCCTCGTTGTCGAAGCGATCGTATCCGTCTGCCATTGACGCCTCCTAGTAGTGTTCCTGGGCCCGCCGATCGCGATCCGTCAGCAGCGACTCGATGGCAACGCGAACACCCCTGATGACGCCAACGATCCGGCTGGCCTTCGACTTGACGTTGTAGCGAACGCGATCCGCCGTGTCGTCAACCCGCTCCAGCGTCGACCGGATCGCGGAGTCGACGCGCGCCGTCTCTGCTTTCACGGTCGTCGTGACGCCCTTCACGTCGTCCAGGATCGCGTTCATGCGCGCCATCGTCGGTGCGAGCTGACGCCGCTCGAGACCGTCGACCGCGGTCATCACGCGCCGGTACATCACGAAGCCCGCGATGGCGACGGCCAGCGCGAGGAGCGCCTCGAGCACGCTCACCGCGGCCATGACGCCGAGAAGCAGGTTGGTGGTTCCAAGCTCACCGGCCATTGATGTATCTCAGAAGGGCGACGTCTGGCGCACGTTCGGGAAGCGCCGGGCAGCGCTACCGGAGCTGCCGGCGCCGCCACCGACATCCGCCAGCGTGTCGTTGAGGAGCTTCCACCCCTCACTGGCTACACCCGCCGCCCGTTGTACCGTCACGCGGAAGCTGCTCAGCTCGCGCGAGAGATCTTCGAGCGCGGGCTCGAGCGATCGTCGCAGGCGCCTGCCGTGTTCGGTGAAGAACAGGTAGCCCGCTATGCCGCCAAGCACCGCCCCGACCATGGTTGCCCCCACTGCCCGCGAGTCAAACCTCACGTGCGACCTCCCCTGGAAACAGTGCAAACAGCCATTGTCCTTCCAGCTCTACAAGTTGCGTGCCACGCCATCTCGTCGAATACCGCCTCATGCGTGCGGTCCCTGATTACGCATGAGATTGAAATCGCGTCAGGACGGTGACTGGACTGTCGGCGGTGGGACGGTTGCGGCGGGCGCTGCAGCGCGAGCCGACTTTCCCGCGTCCCGGATGTCGTGCTTCTTCATTTTGCTGTACAGCGTCGGCCGATAGAGCCCGAGAATCTGCGCCGCCTCCTGCTTGTTCCAGTTCGTGCGCTGAAGTGTCTGCAGGATCGCCATCTTCTCGATCTCCGCCAGCGTCCGGTGCGGCGGGATCACGAAGTCCGTCGAATTGGTGGACTCCTCGCGGATGGATTCAGGCAGGTCAGCTACTGCGATTTCACTGCCCTTCGCGACGAGCACGGCGCGCTCGATGGCGTTCTCGAGCTCGCGCACGTTCCCGGGCCAGCGATTGCGGATGAGCAGGTGGTACACGGACGGCGCGAGCGTCTTGACGTTCTTCTGGTACCGCTGGCGGAACTTGTCGAGGAAGTAATCGCACAACAGCGGGATGTCCTCGGTGCGCTCGCGGAGCGGCGGCACGCGCAAAGCGATCGTGTTGATGCGGAAGTACAGGTCTTCCCGGAGACGCCCGTCGCGGAGCGCGGCGTCGAGGTCGATGTTCGTCGCGCAGATCAGGCGGAAGTCCACGTGCACGATTCGGTCGCTGCCGATCGGCCGGTACTCGCGCTCCTGAAGGACGCGCAGCAGCTTGGTCTGCAGGTACGGCGGCATCTCGCCGATCTCGTCGAGAAGCAGCGAGCCGCCCTCCGCCATCTCGAACAGCCCCTCCTTGTCCATCGTCGCGCCCGTGAAGGCACCTTTCTTGTAGCCGAAGAGCTCCGACTCGATCAGCTCCTTCGGGATCGCCGCGCAGTTGATCTTGATGAACGGGCCCTTCGACCGCTTGCTGTTGTAGTGGATCGCGTTGGCGATCAGTTCCTTGCCGGTGCCGTTCTCGCCCTGGATGAGGATGTTTGCCTCGCTGGCGGCGACGCTCTCGACCAGCTCGAAGAGCTCCTGCATCTTCTTGCTCTTGCCGATCACGTTCTGGAACTTGTAGCGGTCCTGGAGTTTCGCTTTGAGCTGTTCGTTCTCGTCCACAAGAGCTTTCTGTTTGATGGCCTTCTCGAGCTTGTCGAGCAGCCGCTCGGCATCTACGGGCTTCTCGAGAAAGTCGAAGGCGCCGGCCTTGACGGCCTCCACCGACCGGGGAATGTTGCCCTGCCCGGTGATCACGATGACCTCCGCCTCAGGGTCCAGCTGCTTGAACTTGCGGACGAGCTCGATGCCGTCGACGTCCGGGAGCATCATGTCGGTAATGACAGAGTCGGGTCGCCATGTGCGGAAGAGCTCTTCTCCCCGCGTACCGATGAGGGCCGTGCGTACCTCGTAGCCCGCATGCTCAAGCAGGATCTTCAGCCACTCGGTCATGGCCGGCTCATCGTCTATAGCGAGCACGCGCTTCTTGCGCTTCAGACTCATGCCGCCCAGGATGTATGAATGACACGCATTATGTCAATACACATCGCGTGATCACGTTTTGTAACATTACATTTGCGTAGCGGATCCATACGGAAGAGCTACTCGTAGAGGCAGTTTAACTGCTGAGCTAAGGGCTCCACACCGGCGACGCCCCCGTGGCCAGCTTGACAGTGCGTCCGCTACGCATCTGCGATAATCGCGCGATGGCCGACCCCGCCTCCTCGCGTCCTCCGGTCCGCTGGTGACGATGCACGCCCTCGATTCTCGTATCAGCGCGACCGATCCGATCTTTCACGCCAATCGCGATCACATGCAGCAGCTCGTGGCCGACTTGCAGGCGCACCGCGCCCGCGCCCGCGAGGGCGGCGGCGCCCGGTATCTCGAGCGCCATCGCGAACAGGGGAAGCTCCCGGTCCGCGAACGCATCGACCGGCTCCTGGACCCTGGATCGCCATTTCTGGAGGTCGCGCCGCTTGCCGCCTTCGGCCTGTACGACGACGAGGCGCCGTCGGCCGGCATCGTCACCGGCATCGGCCGCGTCTCGGGACGCGAGGTCGTCATCGTCGCCAACGACGCGACGGTCAAGGGCGGCACGTATTTTCCGATGACGGTCAAGAAACACGTCCGCGCCCAGAACGTGGCGCTCCAGAACCGTTTACCGTGTGTGTATCTCGTCGACTCCGGTGGCGCGTACCTCCCCCTCCAGGCCGAAGTCTTCCCCGACCGCGATCACTTCGGGAGAATCTTCTTCAACCAGGCGCGCATGTCGGCTGAGGGGATCCCGCAAATCGCGGCGGTCATGGGATCCTGCACCGCCGGCGGCGCGTATGTCCCCGCGATGTCGGACGAGACGATCATCGTCAAGGGAACGGGGACCATTTTCCTGGGCGGACCGCCCCTGGTCAAAGCCGCCACTGGCGAAGAGGTGTCGGCCGAGGATCTCGGCGGCGCCGACGTTCACACGCGGTTCTCCGGCGTCGCCGACTACTTCGCTGAGGACGACGATCACGCCATCGAGCTCTGCCGGACGATCGTCTCGACGCTGAACACGGTCAAGCATCTCCCTGCCGACATGACTACGCCGGAGGATCCCGCGTACGACCCCGCCGAGATCTACGGTATCGTGAGCGCCGACTCGCGCAAGCCCTACGACGTCCGCGAGATCATCGCCCGCATCGTCGACGGTTCGCGCTTCGACGAGTTCAAAGAGCGTTACGGCAGCACGCTCGTCACGGGCTTTGCGCGCCTGCACGGCTTTCTCGTCGGGATCATCGCCAACAACGGCGTGCTCTTCTCCGAATCGGCGCTCAAAGCCGTGCATTTCATGGAGCTGTGCAATCTGCGCGGCATTCCGCTCATCTTTCTCCAGAACATCACGGGCTTCATCGTCGGCAGCAAGTACGAGCGCGCAGGGATCGCCAAGGACGGCGCCAAGATGGTTCACGCGGTCGCCAACTCGGTCGTGCCGAAGTTCACCGTCATCATCGGGGGATCGTTCGGCGCCGGCAACTACGGCATGTGCGGCCGCGCGTACGAGCCGCGGCTCCTGTGGATGTGGCCGAACGCCCGCATCTCCGTGATGGGCGCGCAGCAGGCCGCGTCGGTGCTGACGACGGTGAAGCGCGAGCAGCTGGCGCGGGAGGGCAAGCCGCTGTCGGCCGAAGAAGAAGCGGCGATCCGCCAGCCGATTCTCGACCAGTATGAGACCGAGGGATCGCCCTACTACTCCACGGCGCGGCTGTGGGACGACGGTATCCTGGATCCGGTCGAGACGAGGCAGATGCTCGCGCTTGGCCTGTCCGCGGCGTTCAACGCGCCGATTCCGCCGCCGAAATTCGGAGTCTTCAGAATGTAGCGGGAAACCATCTCCACGCCCTTTCCCGGCCTCGCCGCTGATATGACCTACAAACACCTTCTGACCGACCGTGTGGGACCCATCGCGTACCTGACTCTCAACCGTCCGGACGTGCGGAACGCGTTCAACGAGGAGGTCATCGCGGAGCTGACTGCGTGGGCGAACGACGCCGCCGGCGAGCCAGCCGCCGGGCGCGCGCGGGTCATCGTCCTGGGCGGCGCCGGGAAGATGTTCTGCGCAGGCGCCGATGTCACGTGGATGGCGAAGACCGTGCACTACACGGAAGACGAGAACGTGCGCGACGCGCTGGCCATGTCTCGAATGTTCGGCGTGATCGACGCGCTGCCGATGCCGCTCATCGGACGCATTCAGGGTGCCGCTCTCGGCGGGGGCGCAGGGCTCGCCGCTGTGTGCGACATCGTCGTTGCCGACGATCGGGCGATCTTCGGATTTACCGAGTCGAAGCTCGGCATTCTCCCCGCAGTGATCTCGCCCTTCGCGCTGGCGAAGATCGGCCGCTCTGCGGCGCGCGAGCTCTTCCTGACCGGCGCGCGGTTCTCCGCCGTCAAGGCGCGCGAGATCGGGCTCGTTCACGCTCTGGCGCCGCTGGCGGATCTCGACGCGGCCGTCCGCGCGTACGTGGAGGAGCTGTTGACCGCCGGGCCGGAGGCGGTGGCCGCCGCCAAAGCGCTCATCCCGCAGGTGTGGGGGAAGAGCACCGGGGATGCCGCTGACATCACCGCGCGGGCGATCGCGGCGCGGCGCGTCTCGGCCGAAGGCCAGGAGGGCTTGACGGCGTTCCTGGAAAAGCGCCGGCCGGAGTGGAGCCGGTAATGATCCGCCGCGTGCTGATCGCCAACCGGGGCGAAATCGCGCTACGCATCATTCGCGCGTGCCGCGAGCTCGGCATCGAGAGCGTTGCCGTGCACTCCGACGCCGACGCGCGAGCCCCGCACACGCTGGCGGCCGACCGCGCAGTTGCCATCGGGCCCGCCCCGGCCTCCGAGAGCTATCTCTCGATTCCGCGCGTCATCGAGGCCGCGACATCGTCCGAAGCCGACGCCATCCATCCGGGCTACGGCTTCCTCTCGGAGAACGCGGGCTTTGCCGAGGCGTGCGCCCAGGCGGGCATCATATTCGTCGGTCCGCCCGCGTCCGTCATCACGACGATGGGCTCGAAGATCGCCGCGCGCGGCATCGCCGGCGCCGCCGGCGTTCCAGTCGTGCCAGGCCAGACGCCGGGCGACCAGTCCGACGCGGGCGTCACGGTCGCCGTGGAGCGCGTCGGGCTGCCCGCGCTGATCAAGGCGTCAGCCGGGGGCGGCGGCAGGGGCATGCGCGTCGTGCGCGAGGCTGGCGAGGTTGCGGGCGCGGTTCAGGCAGCGCGACGGGAGGCCACCGCGGCATTTGGTGACGGCACGCTCTACGTCGAGCGCCTGATCGAGACGCCACACCACGTCGAAGTCCAGATATTCGCGGATGGCCACGGCGCCGTCATGCACCTCTTCGAGCGCGAATGCTCGGTGCAGCGCCGCCATCAGAAGGTCATCGAGGAGAGCCCATCCCCGATGCTGACGCCGGGGCTGCGCGCGCGCGTGACGGGCGCAGCTGTGGCCGTCGCACGCTCGGCCGGATATCGGAACGCCGGCACGATCGAATTCATCGTCGACCTGAGTGGGAAAGGCGGAGATGCCGCGCCGTTCTACTTTCTCGAGATGAACACCCGGCTGCAGGTCGAGCATCCGGTGACCGAGCAGGTGACCGGACTGGACCTCGTTCGCGCACAGCTGCTCGTCGCATCTGGTGAGCCGCTGCCATGGACACAAGCTTCGGTCTGCCAGCGCGGACATGCCATCGAAGCTCGCGTCTACGCTGAAGACCCGGCGCGCGGCTTCATCCCGCAGGCAGGGCGGCTCGTTCAGTACCACGAGCCGCATCTGCCAGGCGTGCGGATCGATTCCGGCGTCGCCGAGGGCAGTGAGGTGACGGTCTACTACGACCCGCTGATCGCGAAGGTCATCGCGACTGCTGAGAGCCGGCCGCTCGCGATCGGGCGGCTGGCGGCGGCGCTGCGCGCATTCTCCGTCGGCGGCATCAGGACCAATCTGCCCTTCCTTGTCCGGATCCTCGAGCTCGACGCGTTTCGCGACGGGCGCATCGACACCGGATTCCTTGACCGCGAAGGCGCCGCACTCGCCACGTCGTTGCCGGTGGAGTCACCAATTTCCAACCCTCAATCGTTGACCCCACTCCGGGGGCCCCTTCCCCCAGGTCCAGTCAATCCTCAATTGATGGACCCCTGGAACGGCGTGCCGTCGCGATCGGCGAGCATACGACCGGGCCCCACGGGGCGCAGAGCACGCAGCGCCGGTGTCGGACAACTGGTGCTGACCGCTCCCATGCCTGCGACGGTCCTCAAAGTACCGGTCAAGCCCGGCGACACGGTCAAGAAAGGCGAGGTCGTGGTGCTGCTCGAAGCGATGAAGATGGAGCTCCCGATCCGCGCGCCATCCGACGCGATTGTCGCCGCAGTCGTATGCCGGGAGGGCGAGCTGGTGCAGGCAGACGCCACGCTGGTCGAGCTGAAATGATTCCCAAACGCGTCACCGTCGTCGAGGTTGGTCCGCGCGACGGCCTGCAGAACGAGGCAGTCGCCGTCTCGACCGCGGACAAGATCGAGCTCGTCAACAGGCTGACCGAGGCAGGCCTCCCGGTCATCGAGGTCTCGGCGTTCGTGAGCCCGAAATGGGTGCCACAGATGGCCGACGCCGCGCAGGTGTTTGCGGGCATCTCGCGCCGGGCCGGCACCCGGTACAGCGCGCTCGTGCCGAATCTCGCGGGGCTCGATCGCGCGCTTGCCGCCGGTGTCTCCGAGATCGCGATCTTCGCCTCGTCCACCGAGACCTTCAGTCGCAAGAACATCAACCAGAGCATCGACGAGTCTCTCGCAAACTACCGGCAGGTGTGCGAGCGCGCGTTCGCCGCGGGATTGCGGGTCCGCGGCTACCTGTCGACGGCGTTTGGCTGTCCGTTCGAAGGCGAGGTCGAGCCGGCGCAGGTCGCGCTCATGGCCGAGCGGATTGCGGATCTCGGCGTGTACGAGGTGTCGGTCAGCGATACGATCGGCATCGCGCACCCGGGGCAAGTGCCGCGCGTCCTGAACGCCGTGCTGGCCAGAGTGCCGGTCGAACGCGTCGCCCTTCACTTTCACGACACGCGCGGCGCGGCGCTCGCCAACGTCCATGCCGCGCTGCCGTTCGGCATCGCGACATTCGACGCGTCCGCCGGCGGGCTGGGCGGATGCCCGTACGCGCCGGGCGCCGCCGGCAATCTCGCCACCGACGACCTGATTTACATGCTCGATGGGATGGGAATCGAAACGGGAGTGTCGCTGACGGCGTTGAGCCGCGCGTCAGCCTTCATCGAATCTAAGCTTGATCACCGCCTGCCGTCGAAGTTTGCGCAGGCGGTGCGGTCAGGATCTTGACCACTTCCTCGAACGGCATCATGTTGATCGCGTCGTAGTCGGGAGGGCAACCGAACTCCCGCTGCTGCGGGGCGGTCGGATTGCCGAGCGTGACGCAGAGCCCGCAACCAATGCAGAGATCCGCGCGAACCGCGCAGACCATCCGGCCGTTCGCATCCGGTTCCTCGACGATGCAGTCCGCCACAGGGCATGCGGCCTGGCAGATCGAGCACGCAAACGCGCCGAAGCAGCGGTCCGGGTCGATGACCGCAATCGTCTTCGGGGCCTTCTTGCGCGGCCCGGACATCATCTTGGTCCACATGAGTGGAATTATAGCTGAATCAGCGCAGCGGGTGGCCAGCGGCCGGTTCGCCAACTTCGGGGATCACCGACAACAGCGACGTCGTGTTCTCCCAGATAATCCCGTTGGCGTTCGAGGCGAAGAACCGGACGTTGGTTGGCTCCACTGGGTCCGCGGCCGCGCGGAAGCCTTGTGAGCTCTGGCCTCCGCCAAGGCCGTTGCAGGTCGGCGGCGCGCCCGCAAACCCTGCAGCGGCCACCGTAATCGTATAGTTGCTCTTGATCACGTTGTCCGAGAGCGTCAGATTTGGAGAGAGGTAAGGCTCGTGGCTGCCTGGGGGCGGTATCCCAAGCCGCGTCAGACTGGGCGAATAGAAACCACTCCCGCACGTCAAGGCATACGTCAGCTGCCCGCTGTTGATCGCTCGCAGCGACCCGATGGCGGACGCGGCGCCCGCGGACTGTCGTGCCTGCAGCAGGCGCGGAAGCGCAATGCCACAGAGCAGCCCGATGATGCCGCACACGAAAATCAAGTCGATGAGCGCGAAACCGTGCGCTCTGCTGGCCTTCACTCGTTGATGCTCCCCTTCAGCCGAATTGCAGAGCCTGTGCCGTACGGCTCAAGTCACCAAATTGTTTACTGTCAACTACTTACGGATGCCATCCCCATCGGGTGATTGACATTAAACGTCAGAGGCCCCGGTGGCTGACAATTGTTGACACCTATATTTCGGTCAAAGGGGCTGCTTACTGCACAGCTACATGGGGAGGCCGGCGTGCTCCGGCTTCGCTGAGCACCCTCAGGATCTCCGGCTGGCGATGTGGTTCCAGTTCTTGATCAGGCGATCGGCGGTCCGCCAGGCGAGCGCCTGGACGGTGAGCGTCGGATTGTGCGCGCCGCTCGTCCCCATGGTCGACGCACCGAGCACGCCGAGATTCGGTGCCTCGTGGGAGAAGCCGAACCGGTCGACGACGTTCGTTGCAGCGTCGTCTCCCATGCGGGTGCCGCCGTATGCATGCGTCGAGACGCCCATCGCGCCGCCCACGGGCGCGCGTTGAATCGCGATCGCGCCGGCCTCGCGATACCACTGCTCCATCTTGTCCTGTGCGAACGCCGCGAGCTTGCGCTCGTTGTCCTTGAACTCCGCAGTCACCCGGCATACGGGCATGCCGAGCGGATCTTTGACAACGGGGTCGAGGTCCAGGAAGTTGTCCTCGTACGGCAGCGTGGTTTTCTGGATGTACGAGCTATGGGACCGGTCGGCGTTCTCCATGATGAACGCCTTCCACGCCGATCCCCAGTTCGGCGCGCGTCCGAACGTGCTCATGCCGGCCGCGCCGATCGGGCGGCGATCGGACATCACCCACAGGTTCGCGCCACCGATGAAATCGAGGCTCGAGTGATCGAAATTGTCGTCCGCCCAGTCGTCAACCGCGACACCCTGGGCCGGCAGGCCGTACCAGCAGTTGAGATTCCATGGGAAGAGCGCCAGGACCGGGGCCCCCTGGTGATGGCTGAAGTAGTGACGGCCGACCTGACCGTGGTTGTTCGACAGCCCGTTTGGGTACGCCCTCGATTTGGACAGCAGCAGAAGACGCGTGTTCTCGTACGTGAAGCTCGCGAGCAGAACGACTTTCGCCGGCTGAAAGTATTCCGTTCCGTCCATCAGATAGTTGACGCCCGATGCCCGCCCCGCGCCGTCCACCTCGATCGTGGTCACATGGGCGCGCGTGACGACCTTCAAACGACCGGTCGCCTCGGCTCTGGGGATCGTCGTCACCGCGGTCGAGTTCTTCGCGTCCACGTGGCAGCCGCCCCGGTTGCAGAAGCCGTGATACATGCAGCCCGATCGGTTCTGGTACGGCCGCGAGTTGATCGCCGCCGGCCCCGGAAACGGGTGCCACTTGAGCGAGCGCGCCGCTGTGGCCATCTTGTCGATGAACTCGGTACCGCGAAGCGCCGGCATCGGATAGCCGCGCTTTCGAGGCGCCTCGAACGGATTGCCACGCGGGTCGATCTTGCCTTCGATGTTGCCAGCCTGTCCCGAGACGCCGATCTCGTACTCCACCTTGTCGTAGTACGGCTCCAGCTCGTCGATCCCGAACGGCCAGTCGGCAACGGTCGAGTTCTTTGGAATCCGCGACGCGCCATACCGGCGGGTCGTCTCCGAGACGACCTTGAAGTCCCAGGGGTTCAGCCTCCAGCTCTGCGCCCAATAGTGCAGCGTCGTCCCGCCGACGGCATTCTGCATCGGGTGGATCGTGCCGCGCGGGCCGGCCGGTGACGACGCCGTCGCGCGCGACGTCGGGATCTCCTGATTCGCCTTCTGCACCGCCTGCGGCCACCCGCGGTAGTTGTTGCGCAGCTCGTCAGGCGCGAAGTCTTTTCGCGTGAGGCGGCTGCCAGCTTCGAGCCCCACGACCTCGAGCCCCGCCAGCGCGAGCGGCAGCGCAGCCACGCCCCCGGCGGCCCCGAGCCCGACAATGACGACGTCGGTCTCCTTAAGCCTCGTGGTCATGGGATGCCTTCGTGAACGACACGTAGTCGTAGGCCGACCGGTGGTTCGGTTTCAGTTGGCGCGTTTCGAGAGCTTTCTGATCGGCGCTGGTGACCATCGTCCGGACACCGGGATACGCGAGCAGGTCCCAGCCGACGAAGTTCGCGTTCCCGCCGTAGTACGGGTCGCCGAACATGCCCTGATGCGTATGGCCCAGGACCATGCCGAAGAATGCAGCGGATCCCCCAGTGAATCCCGTTGCCGCGCCGGTCTCGACGTCGATCAACACCGAGTCCTGATCGGTCGCGGAGAGTCGCGCGAACGCGGCGCCACGCGACGAGTGCGCGTAGCGATCGAGCGCGGCCAGGCCAGCGGCATACGCCTGGCGGGACGCCGCGAGCGCGCCACCGAGCGCCCGGTCGATGTAGCGCACCGCATGTGCTTCGGTCGCGCCCGGTCCATGTTCGTCGGTTGGAATCAGGCGCGCAACGATGGCGTCCATGAGCTCCGCTTCGGCGGCGGTGAAGCTCTCGAGCGGTGCGGCGCTCTCCTGCGCGACGCTCTCAGCCGAGCGGAGCCCGCTCACGCGAGGGTCCCGCGCGACGGAGGATGCATGGTCGCGCGCCTCGAATGCCCGTGCCGCGGGCACAACAGCCGCCGCGGCGCCGACCCGTTTCAGCAAGTCGCGTCGTGAGATGAATGTCATGGTTTTCGTTCGTAGATCGTCACGAGCTCGCCCTGCGCGAGCACGTGGTCCTTTGTCGCGTCGAGAAGCTCAGCGCGTGTCAGGCCGGGCTTCAAGTCCCCCACGTCGAGCGCGTAGACCTCGAAGTGATAGTGGTGCGGCTTGCCGGGCGGCGGCGCCGGACCCCGATAGATCGGACGACGGAAGCCGGAGAGACCCTGCACGGCGCCGGCGATCTCGGCCGGCATCGGCGCGTTTGGCTCGAACGGAACGTTTTCCGGAAGATGATCCGCCTTCGCCGGCACGTTGTAGATGACCCAATGGACGAACGGTGGCGGGTTGCCAGCGTCAGGATCGGCGCAGACCACCGCGATCGACTTCGTGCCCGCCGGCACCGTTGACCACGCGAGCGGAGGCGACACGTTGCGGCCGTCGGCC
>DASZFS010000224.1:0-4116 GCA_035939575.1 Vicinamibacterales bacterium
ACATAGTACTATTTACGACGCAAATCAAGCAGGGGCCGCGCACGCCATCCCACAATCACCCGATCAAACTGAAAGTTACCTTTTGCGTTCGGGGAGTAACCACCGCGCCTTGCGGCGTACCGACCTCCGTCTTCGACCAGATGCCGTCCTCCGATACTCCCGCCCGGAGCCACTTTCGGACCAGGCGCAGTACGCGTCGGTCGGCAATCCGGTGCTCGACAAACTTGATCATCCATCCGTGATCGAGTGACCCAAAGAAGTCCCGGATGTCTGCGTCAAGCACCCAGTTCACCTGCTTCCGCATGATTCCTACCCACAATGCGTCCAGCGCCTGGTGCTGGCTGCGCCCTGGGCGGAACCCGTACGAGAACCCCATGAAGTCCTGCTCGTAGATCTGATTGAGGACCGTAACCACGGCGTGCTGAACGACCTTGTCCTCCACGGCAGCGATGCCAAGAGGGCGCTGTCGTCCGTCGGCCTTGGGGATGTAGGTTCTCTTGGAAGGCTGCGCACGATACGTCCCGGTGTGCACGCGACTGTGCAACTCTTGCAGCCGCGCGTTGAGGTCCGTCTCGTATTCCTTCCATGTGACGGCATCCACGCCAGGCGCAGCATCCCGCTTCAGGGCGTAGAAACTGTCCCAGAGTAGTTCGACCGTCACGTGGTGGAGCAGCGCGGTGAACCGCGCCCGCTTATCCTGTCGTGCGACTCTCCGCACACCGAGCAAGCCGCTCGACGCGCTGGCCCGGCTCTGAGTCCGGAGCGCGGTCGTTTGCTCGGCGTTCTCCTTGGTCGGTCGCCTTCCCTCCGAGCCCTCCGCTGGCGGATTGCCGCCCTTGTTCGGGCCCTTCGTCGGTAGTACGCGACCGTCCGACTCCCCGCCGACGTGCATGTCAGACGTGTGGCTCATGGCCTTCTCTGACCGGCCCGCCCCGGACCATCCGCAGCGGGAGTCGGTGGGGTCTCCCGGTTCTCGCGCGTGGAGTTTCCATGCATGCTCGGGGTCTCAGACTGCGCGGAGTCGGGCGGTGACTTGCGATAGCGTCTCCGCCCGTGTGGCCTTCCGCCTTGCTGAACGACGTCGGCACTCCGGTCGCGATTATTTCGCAGCTCAATACCCTGCCTGCATGTGCCCCTGTCAACGCTTCGGTGGTAGCCTTGCGGCCAGCCACGCATGACTCGGGGTCAGGGTGGATTGCTAGTCCTTCCCTGTGTGACTCTCTCATTCACGACTCCACGCCGGTTTATCCCGGCGCACTCAGCATCCTGCTAGAGTCGATAACCGACCTCAACCGTTCGGCAACAGAATCCACTGGTTTGCTCACGATTTGAAGCGTTACATTTGAAGCGTTACAATAGTGCGTTCGGTTTGTGCCGAACGCTTTTTTAGAGCGACTACCGCCCATGCCCCGCCGTCGTGAACCCCGCGGCGCTCTAGCCACTGAACACAGCCATTTGCCGATAAGAGAAGCAGACGTGTCGGCACGCCGCGCGAAGGTCCGTCTGCCGCCACTCGCGCTCATCGTGGAGAATCATCGCGACACACGCGACATGTATGCGGAATCGTTGGCATTCAACGGCGTCCGCGTCGTTGCGGCGGCAACCGCTGAAGACGCGCTTGAAAAAGCCCGATCGCTGCGTCCCGACATCATCGCCACTGACCTTGGTTTGCCGGGCGGCGCGGACGGTGTTCAACTGTGTGAACAACTCAAAGGCGACGAGCGGACGAAAGCGATTCCTGTCGTGGCGGTGACGGCGTGGGCGCTCGGCGGGCACGTCGAACGGGCGAAAGCCGCTGGCTGCGAGTCCGTTCTACTCAAACCCTGCCTGCCCGAGACGCTACTGGCAGAAATCCAACAACTGCTGAAACGCCCCCGCTGGTCGACCGCAAAGGACAAGACATAATGGCCTGCGTCCGTTTGTGATCACGCCTTATCAAGCCACCAGGACTTCAAATACCTAGTGGTGGGCCGGCGCGAGTCCTCAAATTCAACTCGGTACTCTGAACTCCCTGGCCCGACTTCGGTGACGATTCCGAGGCGTTCGGCGTAGTCGCCGGGCGCACGGTCGTTCACCCGGGCGACGTCACCAATCTTGAACTTTGCTCGGCTGTCATCATGCTTCCCATTCGTAGGGCCTACTCGACGCTTTGTTGACGTAACTATGGCGTCTCGAGCGGAGGCGGCCCGATTCTTCTTCGGCACAGGTTCAGTGTCCTACCGCTGGTTCGGTTTATCAAGTGCGGGATATCCACGTGCCAAAGAAGACCGTTCGACTGCGCGACACCCTCGAAGCTTCTATTCGGGCGTCGTGCCGTCGTCGTCTAGGCGCTCGATCCTGGCGTGCACCTCCGGCTGGTCTGGTGGGTCGAAGTCGATCATGAGCATGGCTCGGCACGCAGGACATGACGTCGTGGTGCGCCCGCCAGTGGTCGTGGCCTCAATGGCCGTCTCGCCACAGAGCAGACAGCGACTTACTCTGCACCGCACGTGACCGCACGCAAGAATCGCCTCGGCCGCATCGGTGTTTAGGCGGCTCGCAACGCCGTCCGAACGGCGTCGAGCAACTGATCCGGATGGAACGGCTTTTCGATCAGCCCAAAGGCATGGAGCGTCGCCGCGTGCTCCGGCGCGCCATCCGCGCCGGTCAGAATCAGCACGGGGATGTTGACCAGATGGGATTCCAGGAGACGGGCTTGCGCCGCTCGGAATTCCCAGCCATCCATCACAGGCATGTTCAAGTCGAGCAGCACCAAATCCGGGCGATGTTCGCCGAGTCGTTCAAGCGCTTCGCGCCCGTGCTGCGCGATCACGACGTCGAAGCCGTGGCTGATCAAGAGATCCGCGGTCAGTTGCCGCAGATCGGGTTCGTCGTCCACGACGAGGACGACGGCATTGCGTCTCCGTGGAGGGGGCCGGGGGTTGGGCAACGCGTCGTCAGCGGCGCCGGGACGTTCGGCCCAACCCTCGGCGAGTAACACGCTCGCGACCGGCGTGTCGACGTCGTAGATCGAACCGATCCGCATGTGATCAATGGCGACGCCGTCAACGGAACCGTGTAGACGGCGACAGATACGAAGGCGCATGCCGTGCCTCCCTGGCGATCATTCAGCCGGAAGGGGCGGGCGCCTCGGCGCGGGCGGATCCCGGAAGGATCGTGACCCAATTGTAAGAAACACTACAAATGGCGCGCAAGCTCAGCCAGGGTTGCCGGTCAACGCCCAGTCACAAATCGATTGGCCTTACCGGGATGCGATCGGCCAGCACGTCATCTTTAGCAGTTCCGAATTTCGGGGACTCTATTCAACTGATCAATGCGGTAAAGGGCTTGACCGCGTCGGGGGCAGCTCCGGAGCGTCCGCCTCGTCGCTATTGAGAGGCACCACGACCAGCCTGTTGATCCGATCGTTGAAGATCAACTCGAGCCGGCAAACGTGACAGCGGTACCGCTCGGACGTCCGTGGCTTCTCTTCAAATTCGTGATGGTGGATCTCGGTGTGACAGGCGGGGCAATGCCAGGGCATCGCAGGGACCTTTTGTAACGTTTGTAACATAACTCGATGAGTTTGGGAATATCTGCCTGAGCCTTGATCCGGGGGGTCCGTGTTTTGTTGATGAGTTTGCGAACGGCTGCCACCCGTCGACTCGGCGTTGGACGAGCCAAGGTACTGCCGCGTTTGCCGCTCGAGCGTAACGCGCGGCCTCACCACGAAATGAGGCCGCGGGCGCACGCAGCAAACCATTGATGTCATGACATTTACGGAGCTGGCTCGCCGTCTCGCTCCGAGGCTGTGATCGATTAGCTGTTCAACAGGTCGTCGGGAACTCCGACGCCAAGATGTTCGAGCAGCGTCGCCACCTTGCGATCAAGTTCGACGCCAACCGCAGCGATGGCGGCGTTGCCAAAGCTGCCGAAGTGATCGCTCGGTTTATCCAATGTGAAACGCGCGGCGCCATCGGCAGGCGACCAGATTGCGGTTCGGAGTGGCGCGTGAATCATGACGGATGGCTCGAAACGGAACATTCGTTCCGCGATCGTGTGGTTCCCCATGAGATACGCCACGCATGATCCGCCGTCTCCCGCCAGGTGCATGACCGGGTCCAGTACGGTCGTGCC
>DASZFS010000225.1:0-10310 GCA_035939575.1 Vicinamibacterales bacterium
TTCGACCTCGCCAGCGCGCTCGCGCGCGAGCTGTACGACGTCGATCGGCTCGGTGCGTTCTTCGACATCATTCACCAGGATCCAATCCTCTCGCACGCCAAGCTGATCGCGGAGCCTTGGGACCTCGGCGAGGGGGGCTACCAGGTCGGCAACTTCCCCGTTCTCTGGACGGAATGGAACGGCAGGTACCGCGACTCGGTCCGCCGCTTCTGGCGCGGCGACGGAGGCACCGTCTCCGAGCTGGCGACCCGCCTCGCGGGCAGCAACGACCTGTACGCGCACAGCGGGCGGCAACCTTACGCGAGCATCAACTTCATCACGTCCCACGATGGCTTCACGCTTCACGATCTCGTCAGCTACAACGAGAAGCACAACGAGGCAAACCTCGAGGACAATCGCGACGGCGAGAATCACAACCTGAGCTGGAACTGCGGCGTCGAAGGCCCGACGAGCGATCCACAGATTCGCGCGCTGCGCGAGCGCCAGAAGCGCAACTTCCTGACGACGCTGTTTCTGTCGCAAGGCGTGCCGATGATCAGCCACGGCGACGAGCTCGGGCGCACGCAGCAGGGCAACAACAACGCCTACTGCCAGGACAACGAGCTCTCGTGGATCGATTGGGATCTCGACGAGGACCATCGACTGCTGCTCAACTTCACGATGAAGCTCGTGCAGCTGCGGCTGTCCCAGCCGGCGCTGCGGCGCCGCCGCTACTTCCAGGGCCGGAAGATTCGCGGCGGAGACGTGAAGGACCTCGCGTGGCTTGCGCCCGACGGCCGCGAGATGAACGACGACGCCTGGAACGCCGACTTCGTCCGCAGTATCGGCATGTTGCTGTCGGGCAGCGCGATCGAGGAAACGAACGAGCGCGGCGAGCCAATCCTCGGCGACACGCTGCTGGTCCTGCTGAACGCCCACACCGACAAGGTCCCTTTCATTCTGCCGGCGCTCGACGCCGCGCAGCGCTGGCAGCGCGTGCTCGATACTTTCGCGCCACACGCGCGGGACGCCGTGTACCGGGCCGGCGGGCGATACCCGCTGCAGGGCCGCTCAATCGCGATGTTCAGAGTCGCCGCCTCGATGCGCGCGCGCCCGCGCGTCGCGGACGGCGCCCGGAGGGCCGCGCCGGTACAGGCCGTCGCGGGCGACTAGACATGCCGGGGCGGCGCGGCTCGTCGGTCGACATCGAGCACGCGCGGGTGACGTGGTCCGCGCCTGGCGATCCTGGGATTCCTGCAAACTTGTCCCGTCGAGTCGTCATCGATCGGATCTCGCCGGAGGTGAACGCCGGACGTTTTCCGATCAAGCGCACCGTGGGCGAGCGGGTCGTGGTCACGGCGGACGCGTTCGCCGACGGCCATGACGTCGTCATCGTCGTGTTGCGGGACCGCCCCAGCCCCACGTCCTCCTCTCCCGCGATGATGCCTCCAGGCGGTCCTCCAGGGCCTCCAGGGCTTGCAGGGCCTCCAGCGCCGTGGCGAGAGACCGCGATGACGCCAGTGACCGGTGGACCGGACGAGTGGACGGCGGCGTTCGAGGTGCGGGAGAACGGATGGCACGAATATCAGGTGGCCGCGTGGGTGGACCGCTTCTCGACCTGGCGCCGCGACGTGCGGCTGAAAGCGGCGGCCGGCCAGGACGTCAGCCTCGAGCTGCTCGAAGGATCGCTGATCCTGCGCGACGCAGCGGACAGAATGACGGCGCGGCCGGAAGAGGCGCATTGGCTGATCCGTCGCGCGGACGCGCTGAGCGACCCTTCCCAGACGCCAGGCGTCTCCTTCCCGTGGGCGCGCGTCGCGCTCGCGCTCGACTACCGGCTGAACGCCGTGATGGCAGTGGCGGGATCGATCGCCGATCGGTCGCGGGCCACCGAGTCTGCGATCCATCGTGTCTGGGTGGACCGCGAGCGCGCGCGCTTCGGCGCCTGGTACGAGATGTTCCCGCGGTCGGCCGGGCCGGATCCCCGTCGCAGCGCGACGTTTCGCGAGGCAGCGGCAGCGCTGCCGCGCATCGCCGATCTCGGCTTCGACATCGTGTATCTCCCGCCGATTCACCCGATCGGGACGAGCTTTCGCAAGGGACCGAACAATTCGCTGACCGCCAAGCCCGGCGATCCGGGAAGCCCGTGGGCGATCGGGTCGAAGGCCGGCGGGCACACGGCCGTCGAGCCCGGGCTCGGCGCCATCACCGACTTCGACGCGTTTCGTGCGGAGGCGGAGCGGCTTGGCCTCGAGGTCGCCCTCGATCTCGCGTGGCAGTGCTCGCCGGATCACCCCTGGGTGCGGGAGCATCCCGAATGGTTCCGTCACCGGCCTGACGGGTCAATCCGGTACGCCGAGAACCCGCCGAAACGGTATCAGGACATCTACCCGTTCGACTTCGAGAACGAGGACTGGGCTGGTCTGTGGCGCGCGCTGCTGGACGTGACCCGTTTCTGGATCTCGCACGGTGTGCGCGCCTTTCGCGCGGACAACCCGCATACGAAGACGTTCGGCTTCTGGGAGTGGCTCATCGGCGAAGTGCACGCGACCGATCCCGACGTGCTGTTTCTGTCGGAAGCGTTCACGCGCCCGAAAGCGATGCGCTATCTGGCCAAGGCGGGGTTCACCCAGTCGTACACCTACTTCACGTGGCGCAACAGCCGCGCGGAATTGACCGAGTACTTTACGGAGCTTACAGAGCCTACGGGGCGCACCGGTTCCGGCGTCGCGGAGTATTTGAGGCCCAATCTCTTCGCGAATACACCCGACATCCTGACGGCATACCTGCAGGGCGGCGGCCGGCCGGCATTCGAGGCGCGGTTGCTGCTTGCCGCGACGCTCGGCGCCAGCTACGGTATCTACAGTGGCTTCGAGTTGTGCGAGCGCAGGGCAGTCGCGGCTGGATCGGAAGAATATGCTGACTCAGAGAAGTACCAGTTCCGGCCGCGCGACTGGAACGCGCCAGGCGGCATCAGCGAGCTGGTCTGTCGCGTGAACCAGATCCGGCGCCGCCACCCGGCGCTCCAGATCGATCGCACGCTTCGCTTTCACGGCACCGACAACGAACAGATTATTGCGTACAGCAAGACGGCCGCAGATGGTTCCGAGCGGATCCTGACGATCGTGAACCTCGACCCGCACTACATGCAGCACGGCTTCGTCGACACGCCGGTCGACGCGGACGGTTTTGTGGTTCGCGATCTGCTCGACGACACGGAGTACAGGTGGCATCGCGGGTGGAACTACGTCCGCTTCGATCCGGAGATTCGGCAGGGACATGTGCTGTGGCTACCGACGCCTCGAACCTGACCGCGCCCACCACCTCGGTGCGCACGGCGCCGGCCGACGACGACCCCGCGCTCTGGTATAAGGACGCCGTCATCTACCAGGCGCACGTCAAATCGTTCTTCGACAGCAACAGCGACGGCGTCGGCGACTTCGCGGGCCTCACGCAGAGGCTCGACTACCTGCAGTCGCTCGGCATCACCTGCCTCTGGCTGCTCCCGTTCTTTCCCTCGCCGCTCCGCGACGACGGGTACGACATCGCGGATTACCGCAGCGTCCACCCGGCGTACGGCACGCTGGACGATTTCAAGCGGTTCGTCGACGCCGCCCACGCACGCGGCATCAAGGTGCTCATCGAGCTCGTGATCAACCACACCTCCGACCAGCACCCGTGGTTTCAGCGGGCCCGCCAGGCGCCGAGAGGGTCGCCGGAGCGCGACTTCTACGTCTGGAGCGACACCGACAAGAAGTTTCCCGAGACGCGGATCATCTTTCTCGACACCGAGAAGTCGAACTGGGCCTACGACCCGGTGGCGGGTCAATACTACTGGCACCGTTTCTTCTCGCATCAGCCAGACCTGAACCACAACAACCCCGCTGTCGTGGGCGCCGTCATCGACGTGATGCGGTTCTGGCTCGATCTGGGCGTCGACGCGCTCCGCCTGGATGCCGTGCCCTACCTGTGCGTGCGCGAAGGCACGATCAACGAGAACCTCCCCGAGACGCACGCCGTGCTCAAGCGCATGCGGCGCGCGATGGATGAAGGCTACCCGAACCGCATGCTGCTCGCCGAGGCGAACCAGTGGCCGTCCGACGTCCGGCCGTACTTCGGCGACGGCGACGAGTGCCACATGGCCTTCCACTTCCCGCTCATGCCGCGCATGTTCATGGCGCTGCGGCAGGAGGACCGCCACGCGATCACCGAAATCCTCAGCCAGACGCCCGAGATTCCGGAAACGGCACAGTGGGCGCTCTTTCTGCGCAACCACGACGAGCTCACGCTCGAGATGGTGACGGACGAGGAGCGCGACTACATGTACTCGGCCTACGCGTCGGATCCGCAGACACGGCTGAACCTCGGGATCCGGCGGCGGCTGGCGCCGCTCGTCGAGAACAGCCGGCGCCGCGTCGAGCTGCTCAACTCGATGCTCTTCTCGTTTCCTGGCACCCCCGTCATCTACTACGGTGACGAGATCGGCATGGGCGACAACGTCTACCTCGGCGACCGCAACGGCGTGCGGACCCCCATGCAATGGAGCAGCGACCGCAACGGCGGCTTCTCGCGCGCAGACCCCGCGCGCCTGTACGCGCCGCCGATCCAGGATCCGGTGTACGGATTCCAGGCCATCAACGTCGAGGCGCAGGACCGCTACCCGTTCTCACAGCTCAACTGGATGAAGCGGCTGATCGCCATGCGCAAGCAGCATCGCGTGTTCGGCCGCGGCTCGCTCGAGTTCGTCGGCTGCAGCAACCGCAAAGTGCTCGCCTACCTGCGGCGCGACGATCGCGAGACAATCCTCTGCGTCGTCAACTTGTCGCGCGCCGTGCAGCCGGCGGAGCTGGAGCTGCAGGCCTTCGCCGGGCTGGTGCCGGTCGAGATGAGCGGGTTGACGGAATTTCCGCGCATCGGCGCCCAGCCGTATTTCCTGACGCTCGGACCGTACGCGTTCTACTGGTTCGTGCTGCAGCAGGGCCGGATGCAGATCGCGCCGCGCGCCGCCGACGCCGGCGCGTCGCGGACGGCGACTGGCGAGGACCTTCCGGCGCTGCTCGTCGGCATGGACTGGCAGAACCTCCTCGACAGCGGCACGCGGTCGGTCCTCGAGCAGCGGGCGCTCGTGCCCTTCCTCCAGCGACAGCGCTGGTTCGGTTCCCGCGCTCGCGACGTGCGGCGAGCCCGCTTCACCGACTGGGCGACATTTCGCACTGGCGCGACGCCGTCATTCCTGACGGTGATCTCGCTCGAGTACGCGGACGGGTGGACCGAAAGCTACTTCGTGCCGCTGGCGCTCGTCGATGAGGACCGCGCAAGGCAAATGCTGGCCGAGATGCCGGCGTCCACGCTCGCGCGCATCACGGGTGCGCGCAAGGGAGCGATTATCGACGGCTTCCATGACGATGAGACGAGCGATCGGCTGCTGAGCTCGATTGCGAACGCCCGTGAGATCGCGACCAGACGCGGAAGCCTGCGCGGCGCCCCAGCCGCCGGATCCGGCGCATCGGGCGGCGGCGAGCTCGGGCGGGGCGAGCTGGGACGGAGCGACCGGCGCTGGTCACGCGCCGCAGGGGATCAGTCCAATAGCGTGGCGTTCGTGAACGACCGGTTCGTCCTGAAGCTGTTCCGTCGCATCGAGCCCACGATCAACCCGGAGTACGAGATCGGGCGCTTTCTCACCGAGCGCGGATTCACCCGCACGCCTGCGCTTGCAGGCGCGCTCGAGTACATGCGGCCGGGCCTCGAGCCGGGAACGCTCGCCGTCGTGCAGACGGCAGTAAAGCACCAGGGCTCGGGCTGGGAGCTGGCCATCGGAGAGCTGCGGCGGTACTACGAGCGCGTCGCCGCGCGCGGTGCGCGCGTGGAGGGCCGCGACGTGCCGGCGGCGCCCTCGGCGCCAACGCCGTTCTTCACCGCCCTCTCGCAGTACGCCGTGCAGGCTGCGGAGACGCTTGGCAGACGCACCTCGGAGATGCACGCGACCCTGGCGCAGGGCACGTCGGCGGCGTTCGTCCCCGAAGCGCTCGATCGGCCGTCCCTCCGGCGCCTGGCCGACGGGATGATCGCGCATGCCGATGCGTCGATCGAGCTGTTGAAGCGACGGCAGGACGGCCTGAACGAGACGTCTCGCGAGCACGCTGCCGCCGTCGTCTCCGCCGCGTCGACGCTGCGCTCACGGTTTGACGATCTGCCATCGGTCGTGGATGGCGGATATCGGATCCGCGTGCACGGCGACTATCACCTTGGACAGGTGCTGCGCGCGGAAGAAGACTTCGTCATCCTCGACTTCGAAGGTGAGCCCGACCGCTCCATCGCCGAGCGGCGGGAGAAGCAGTCACCGGTCAAGGATGTCGCGGGCATGATCCGATCGTTCAGCTACGCCGCGTACGCCGCGCTGTTCGCCTTTACGGTACATGCACCGGATGACTACGCGACGCTGGCGCCGTGGGCCGACGCGTGGCAGCGGGCGGTCACCGAAGCGTTCGTCGACGGCTACCGCGCGGGGACCGCCGCTGACCCCCGCCTCGGCGAGTTCGTGCCCGCCGCGCGATCGTGGACGGACATGCTGCGCGCGTTCGCCCTCGACAAAGCGCTGTACGAGCTCGGCTACGAGCTGAATCATCGACCTGACTGGGTGCGGATTCCGCTCATCGGCATCCGCAAGCTCATGGAATGATGAATACCGACTTCGAGGACGCACATGCCGAGACCGCTGTGGAAAGGATCGCTTTCGTTCGGCCTCGTGAACATCCCCATTGAGCTGCACACGGCCGTCCGCAACCACCGGCCGAGGTTCCGGATGCTGCATGCCACCGACCAGTCGCCGGTCGCGCTCGAGCGGATCTGCATCCGCGACGGCAAGCCGATCGCCTGGGAGGATATCGTCAAGGGCTACGAATACGAGAAGGGCCATTTCGTCGTCGTCACGCGCGAGGACTTCAAGGCGGCCGCGCTCGAGAAGACGCGGACGATCGACATCATCGACTTCGTCAAGGCGGATGAGGTGGACGATCGGTACTTCGAGACGCCGTACTATCTGACGCCGACGCGCAACGCGAGCAATGGGGGCAGCGGGCGCGCTTACGCCCTGCTGCGCGAGGCGATCCGCGAGTCGGGTCGCATCGGCATCGCCAAGTTCATCCTGCGGGACGCGCAGCACCTGGCCGCTGTCGAGGCGATCGGTGAGGGGCTGGTCCTGAGCGTCATGCGCTTCGCCGACGAGCTCGTGGACGAGGCCCAATTCGAGTTTCCGCGCGCCGATGGCATCCGGAAGCCGGAGCTCGAGATGGCCAAGGCGCTGGTGAAGAGCCTGGCCGCGGAATGGAGCCCGGCAAAGTACACGGACGAGTACCGCGAGAACCTGATGCGGATCATCCGCGCCAAGGCCACAGGCGGCCGGGCGGACCTCCGGGCGGCGCCGGAAGCGCGTGGCGCCGAGGTCGTGGACCTCATGGAGCGGCTTCGCCGCAGTCTCGCCGCAGCCGGATCATCGCGCGGCCGGCCGGGACGACGTGGAGCCGCAAAGAAGTCGACGGGCCGCAAACCGCGTCGAGGGCGCGATCGACAACGGATTGCCTGAGGCCTGACGCGGTAAGCTGTTGGCCGGATGATCGAACCGATGCTGGCGTCCCTGGCGGACGCTCCACTCGAGGACCCGCATCTCGTCTACGAGCCAAAGTACGACGGCATCCGTGCCATCGCCGAGGTGGGCCGGGCGGAGGTTCGCTTGTGGTCGCGGCTCGGCAACGAGAAGACGCGCCAGTTCCCCGAGGTCGTCGCAGCGCTTGCGAAGTGGGCGCGTGATCGGCGTGACAACATCGTGCTCGACGGCGAGATCGTCGCGCTCGACGGCCGCGGCGAGCCGACCGGGTTCCAGAAGCTGCAGGGGCGCATCCACCTGTCAACGGTACCGGGATCGGCCGAAGGCGACCGATCAGCCGCCTCTGCGCGCCCCTCGGTCGCCTTCATCGCGTTCGACCTGCTCAAAGAAGGCCGGATAGACTGGCGCGGCAAGCCGTTGAGCGCGCGCCGCGAGGCGCTCGAGCGCGTCTTCGGTGGCGCGACGACGTCTCCGGTTCTGCGGGTCAGCCGGCAAGTGCGTGGCAGCGGCGGGGCCTTGTACAAGGAAGCGGTGGCTCAAGGGTGGGAGGGGCTCATCGCCAAGCACGTCGGATCGCTCTACAGGTCAGGCAAACGGACGCCGGACTGGCGCAAGCTCAAGATAGTCCACGAGCAGGAGTTCGTCGTCGGGGGTTGGACCGAGCCCCGTCAGACTCGCGCGTACCTCGGCGCACTGCTGCTGGGAGTTTACGAGCCCAGCCCGCAGAAGCGAGCTGCCAGCCAGCAACCAGCGACCAGCCACCAGCTGACCTACGTAGGCCATATCGGTACAGGGTTCAATGAAAAGGAGCTCGCACGGCTGATGCGGCTGCTCAAGCCGCTCGAAACGCGCGAGTCCCCGTTTGGAGAGCGGGTGAAGACGAACGAGCGCCCGCATTGGGTGCGCCCCGAGCTCGTCGCGCAGGTCAAGTTCACCGAATGGACCGCGGACGGCCGGCTGCGCCATCCGGTTTATCTCGGACTGCGCGATGACAAGAAGCCGTCCGAGGTGCACCGGGAAGAGGTCGGGCACGGCGCGCCTGCAGCCGCGGGCCCACCTGCCGCGGGCCGGGCAAGAGGACGCACGCCGAAGAGCGGCCCGGCGGCGCACCACGCGGACGGAGATGCGGTCCTCGATCAGCTCTCCGCGCTCGAAGCGGCGCGGCGGGACGGCGTCGTGACACTGCCCGGCGGCGACACCGTAGCCGTTACGAACCTCGACAAGGTCTTCTGGCCGAAGTTGAAGCTCACCAAGGGCGATCTCTTCCGGTACTACGCGCGCGTGGCGCCCGCGATTCTACCGGCGCTGGCCGATCGCCCGCTCGTGATGAAGCGCTTTCCGAACGGCATCGCCGCGAAGCCGTTCTATCAGCACGAGGCGCCAAAAGTCCCCGACGGCGTACGGGTCGTCGATGTCGGGGGCATCGCGGCCGGGGGGCACTCAGGCGCATCATCGCGCGTGCAGATCGTCGGCGGTGATCTGAAGACATTGCTCTACACGACGCAGCTCGCCGCCATCTCGCAGGATCCCTGGTTCTCGCGTGTGCCGCACCTGGAGTTCACGGATCACGTCGCGCTCGATCTGGATCCGGCCGACGGCGTGCCCTTCAGTCACTGCCTGGACGTCGCCCGATGGATTCGAGACGAGCTGGCGACCCTCGGGGCACAAGGCTGGGCGAAGACCTCCGGCGCGGATGGCATTCACGTGTACGTGCCCCTGCCGCCACGGACGCCGTACGACACCGGACTGCTCTTCTGTCAGCTCGTGGCGACGATGATCGCGCACAGGCATCCAAGGGTGGCCACGATCGAGCGGAGCGTCGCGGCGCGCGGCAAGCGCGTCTACGTTGACTACCTGCAGAACATCATGGGAAAGACGCTGGCGTCAGCCTACAGCGTGCGCGCGAGTGACTACGCGGGTGTCTCCACGCCGCTGTCGTGGGCCGAGGTGGACGCCGGGGTCGACCGCCGGGATTTCACGCTCACCACAGTGCCGGCTCGACTCGACCGGATCGGCGACCTCTGGTCCGGACTCCGCGCGTCGCCGGGCGTTGACCTCGCGCGCATCACACGGGCTCGCAAGAAAAAAGAACGATAGTCCGCCCGACTCATCAGAGGGCCGCCGCGCCGGAGAGCCGCTGGCCGAGCTCGGCCCAGCTGGATGAGTTGGCCGTGCGTGAGGCAATTGGGTTGCCCACGAAACAGCAGGCGCCGTGCCATTCTCGGCACGGCGTTTCACAACAGACGGTCGTACGCGACCGCAAGTTCGCCCTGGTCGGACTGACGCAAGTGGACCGGATCATGCTCAGCGAATGGGCATTGCCGTGAGACGTGGACGGTTCGGCCGTTGGATTGTCACTCTGTGCATCTTCGGTGCTGGCCTGCTCGGCGTCGCGCCTGGCGCCACGGCGGCGGAGAGCATCCTGTTCCCGGCGGTCGACAACGTCATTGATGCGATCGTCGGGCGGATCTACGCCGAGACGGTCCGCATCGACATCTCGACCTGGTATCTGACCGAGCACGCGATCTCCATCGCCATCGCGAACCGCTTCGCGGCCGGGGTTCAGGTCCGGCTCATCGGCGACCGAGGCTCGATCTTCGAGATCGATCCCAACACCAAGGCCGAGTTCTACTGGCTGGCCAGCCAGGGGGTGCCGATCCGCCTGCGCTTCAACCCGACGTGGTTTCCGGAGATCGACCACTGGAAGATGGGCCTCTTCGTGGGACAG